>CAVLCA010000010.1:0-78617 GCA_963661495.1 bacterium | reverse complement strand
TTTAGGTTGCACTGGGGAGTCAGAGTCCGGAGTGTTACCGTTACACTATACCTCTGTATTCGCTTTTGCTAAATTATTATAACACAGATTTTTGAAAATGCAAGTGTTTTTTAAAGGAAATTTTGCTGTTTTTTAATTTGAAATAAGATTTTGCACGATTTGTGCTTTAAATCAAATTATTCTTGACAGTTTGCACCGCTGTGATGTATTATAAAATCAACAATAAAATCGGTTGCAGCCGATAAAAAGAGAGAAACCTGTTACCATTCCGAACACAGAAGTAAAGCTCTTGCAAATACAGTCTTTTGCGGTTATTTGCAGGGCATTTTTTGTTTAAGGAGGAGAAATGAAAGAGAACATCAAATATATGCTTGAAAATTGGTTCAAGTGGGATAAAAAGAGCCTGTTTTACTTTTTTGTAAGAGTACCGGCACTTGTTTTTCAGCCGATTGTCACCGCATACATACCAAAAGCAATGATTGATTGCATAACAAAAGGTGTAACAACCGAACGGCTTATTGCCGTTATCGGCGGACTTAGCCTGCTGCTGATGCTGACCATTTGGCTTGACCCGTTTATGAACGAGCTTGTACTCGGCGGTGCGAGAATTGTGCGTATGCGATACGCCGTTGCCGCTTTTGAAAAGAATTTACGCACCGACTATGTTAACATAGAAAATCTTGAAATGCGTGAAAAACAAAAGCGTGCCGAAGTTTTTTACAACGGCAGATGGTCGGGCGGAGCGAATTTTATCGCAAGGCTCAACCAATTTTTTGTTGCGGTTGTGGGCGTAATCGCTTCAAGCGTACTTATTTACAAAATCAATATTTTTATGATTTTGCTCATCATCGCCACCTGCGGTGCACAATTTTGTATACAAAGAGTACTTACAAAAAAGCAACACGAAAACCTAAATAAGCGTTCAAGCCCGGCAACAAAGTTTGATTATTTTTACAAGTTGTCCAAGGACGGAACGGCGGCAAAAGATATTGAACTGTACAAATTGAACGATTATTTTGTAAAAGTACTTGCCGATTCGCTTTGCAAAATTGAAAAAATCTATGCAAAATACACCCACACCTGCGTGGCATTTGACGGAATTACCGCCCTGCTGAACGCCGTGCGCGAAGCGATTGCATACATCTACCTTGCATATTTAACAACAAAAGGCAAACTCGGAGTGTCCGATTTTATTTTCTATTTCGGCATTATCACAGGCTTTTCAAGCTGGGTGCTCAGCCTCGGATATTCCGTTAATCAAATCGAAATGTGCTGTAACGAATGCAAGGCATACAGAGAATACATTGAAGCCGAAGACAAAGCCGAACAAGGAGACAGATTGACCGAAAAATCGGTTGACGGAATTGAATTTGAAAATGTATTGTTTAAATATCCGTCGGCAAATGAACCGACGCTGAAAAACATCAACCTTAAATTCAAAAACGGCGAAAAGGTTGCCGTTGTAGGAGAAAACGGAGCTGGCAAAACCACTCTCATCAAACTTCTGTGCGGACTTTATTCGCCGACCGACGGCAAAATTTTGTTAAACGGAAAAGACACAGCCAAAATAGCAAAAACAAGCTATTTTGATATGTTTTCGGCAATTTTTCAGGACTATTATTTTTTGCCGATGACGATAAAACAAAACATTACGGCAAGCATTGAATGCAACGAAGAAAAATTTGCCCTTGCTCTGAAGCAAGCCGATATGTACGACAAAGTGTATTCCCTGCCGAACGGAGCAGACACGCTTATGGACAGGAATGTGTACAAGGACGCTGTTGATTTTTCGGGCGGAGAAAAGCAAAAACTGCTCCTTGCAAAAGCGATATACAAAGACGCACCGATATTAATCCTTGACGAGCCGACGGCGGCACTTGACCCGATTGCCGAAAACGAACTGTACCTGAAATACAGCGAACTGACAAACGGCAAACTTTCGTTTTTCATATCTCACAGGCTCTCTTCAACCCGCTTTTGCGACCGAATTTTGTTTGTATCAAACGGTGAGATAACCGAGGAAGGCACGCACGATGAGTTGATGGCAAAAAAAGGTGCGTACTACAAAATGTTCCAAATTCAGAGCTACTATTACAGAGAACAGGGGGTGGCTGTGAATGGGTAACATCAAGATGATATTCAAAATGTACCGTGAAATAGGAAACCTTGACAGAGGAATAGTGCCTGTTGATTTTTTCTGTGCGATTATCACGGGTGCAAAGCCGTTTGTAAACATCCGGTTCACTGCTAAAATCATAGGAATTATGACAGCCGGTGTGGACTTTAAAGGCATTTTGGGCTACATTTTAACAGCGGTTGCACTCAATTTTATACTTGATTACGCAGGAAGTTTTTTGTCTGATTTATACGGTGTAAAAGCCGATTTGCTTTTCAGCAGAGAAAACTTTAAAATGGCTGAAAAAATCTTTGGAATCGATTACGAAAAGCTTGAGGACAACGAATTCAGAAAAACCGTACACAAACACGAGGAAGCCGGAGCAAGCAGATGGGCAAGATTTTCGTACTTTATGTGGACAAGTCAAGTGTTTGTAAAAGGCGTGTTTACGGTTATCGTGTCGGTAATAATGATAATACCGCTCCTAAAAATCGGATTTACCAAAACCGGCAACTCGTTTTTTGAAAGGCCGATATTTTTGATTTTGCTTATAACCACTCTTGTCATTATGGCGGCGGTTATGGCACTGATTGCGGTTAAAATGAACAAATCGTACCTTGCCGCAAACGAAGCCTACGCAACCCTTGACAGGCTGTTTTATTCGCTCATTGACATATTTGACGATTACAAAACAGGCAAAGAAATACGAATATACAAAGAACAAAACCTGATAAACAAAATCGCAACGGAGAAAATACTCACCGACGGCGAAAAAACGCTGAAGCAAATTTCAATGCGCACGGCAAAGACAAGCTCGATTGTTGCCGTTATGGGTGCGTTGGTTGCATTTGGGGTGTATGTTTTCATCGGTGTAAAAGGTAACTTCGGGCTGTTTGACATAGGCTCGCTCGTTATGTACTGCGGTGCTTTTATGCAAATAGTGAACGGCGTTATGCTGATTGCCAACACGCTCGGCAAACTTGCCGAAATTCTGCCGCTTGCACGGGTTTACTTTAAGATTATAGATTGCACCGACGACAAGGCATACGGCACGAAAGAGCTTGACGGCACGAGTTTTGACATCGAATTCAAAAATGTATCGTTTAAATATCCCGGCACGAACAAATACGCACTTGAAGATGTAAACATAAAAATCGAAAACGGTGAACACCTTGCGGTTGTCGGCAGAAACGGAAGCGGTAAAACCACCTTTATCAAGCTGATGTGTCGACTTTACGATGTTACAAGCGGTGAAATTTTGATTAACGGGGCAAATATTAAAGAATACTCAAAAGACAGCATCACAAAGCTTTATTCCGTTGTTTTTCAGGATTTTAAGATGTTTTCGATTCCGCTCAGGGACAATGTTTGCACATCAAACGAATACGACAGAGAAAGGCTTTTTGCCTGCCTTGAAAACGCAAATATAAAAGACCGAGTTGAGGCAATGCCGCAAAAAGAAAACACCTGCATTTACAAGGACACGGACAAAGCAGGTGTGGAAATATCGGGAGGCGAAGCACAAAAACTTGCGCTTGCAAGAGCACTGTACAAGGACTCACCTGTTGTTATCCTTGACGAGCCGACGGCGGCACTCGACCCGATTGCCGAAAACGAGGTGTACACAAGATTTAATTTGTTTGTTGAAAACAAAACGGCAATTTACATTTCGCACAGGCTTTCAAGCTGTGTATTTTGCAGCAGAATCGCCGTGTTTGACAATGCCCGACTTGTGCAGACGGGCACACATTCGCAGCTTTTAAGCGAAAGCGGAAAGTATGCCGAAATGTGGAACGCACAGGCAAAATATTATGTAAACCTATAACTACAGAAGCGACCTGAATATTTTCAGGTCGCTTCTTATATTAATCAAAATTTAATATAACAATACATTCATGGCTGACATCGGAACCGAATTCAAACTTAACTTTTGTGGGATTGCCCTTTTGGAGAACCGTTGCCTTGCAAGCGTTATTTGTGTCCTTTTTAAGAGTATCATAATACTTCAAAGGGTCAAAAGCCTTTTCCTTGCACGGTTCGTTAACCGTTATTTCCTCGGCGGAAAGCAGAAAATACAAATCCTGACACGGGTAAAATACTTCCCTGCTGTTTACGGTGTAGCTGCCGTCAAAATAATAAGGCGAACCCTCTTTAAGCCCAAAATAAACAATGCCCATATCATCGAACACATCGTAGGAACAATTTATATTAAGCTCTTTGAAATTATCGGACGAACCGACAATAGAATTGCCGCACGAGGTTACGGTTGAAGGAATTGTGATTTTTGTAAGACTCTCGCAAAGAAAGGCTTTTTGACCGATTGTTTGCAAGCCCTCGGGCAAATCAGCCTCTTTAAGCATACTGTCGGCAAACGCTTCCTTGCCGATTGTTTTAACGCTGTTCGGTATTTTGACATCGGTTATTTTGCTTTTGTAAAACGCATAATCGCCTATTTCACGAACACCGTCGGGGATAACCGCCTTGGGGCTGTCGTTAAAATAACAAAGCAATGTTGTTTTGTCTTTATTGTACAAAACATCGTTTTCAATCGTGTAGTAATGACTTTCGGACTCAAAGCCGAGCTTTACGGAATTTTTGTTTACTTCCCTGAAAAACGAAGTTTCAAACTTAACATATTTGCCCTCGTACTTTACGGGAACGGTAAGGATTTTGCCTGTATCGAAATTATCGGCAATACCGCTTATGTAATATCCGTCATCTTGCACACAGCCGACAAAAGACAAACCGTCAGCCGAACCGTTTTGAGCATTATTCAAAGTTGTTGATTTGTCAACGGCTGTCACCTCATTGATATCTAAAGCGTCATTTGAATTTTTCTGCACGGCAAAAATCACGCCGAAGTAAGCGGCAATTAAAACCGCCGCAACAACAAAGGAGGCAATAAAAGAATTGATTTTTTTATTCATAGCACGCCTCCGTTTAACCGAAATTATCAAAAAGTTTAATAAATCCGACGGATATTGTTATCCAAATGCCGAAATTAACGATATTAAAAGCTGTCATCATTCCGCTGAAAACGGACAAATCAAAATGCCTGCCGAGTTTTTGCTTGATTTTGAAAACACTGTTTTCCATAGGACAGAAAATGATTGCCAAAACCGCCTCGGTTATATTGACAAAAGGAAAGAAACCTGTCATAACCGCAGTACCTGCAGTTGAATTTACATCATCGAACAAACCCGTACCGCCGAGCAAAAGCAAGCCTGCATAGCCCATCAATGTTGAACTGGCAAGAGAAGCAAGCAAAATTATCAATTTGAAAATAAATCTTATTTCATTTTTACTCTTTTTCATAATTACTCCCGACATTTTATATTCTCAGCGTGTCAAAAAAGTATTTTCGGCACGCTTTAGGCTGTTGAGAAAGGTTCTGAATTTCGTTTTCTTGCGAAGGAAGATGTACGATGGTACCTCGACTGAGCAAAAAACGAAAAACGCCAAAATTGTTGCAAACTCGATGTTTGTAACAATTTTACAATCCCTCCGTCAACACTTCGTGTTGCCACCTCCCTTTGCAAAGGAGGCTCAAATCGGTTGACTTATTTTTAATGGCGTGCTTCAGGGGCTTTATCGACAGTCTAATATCCTTTCAAATTTACAATAACATATATGTATATTTATTGCAATAAATTCTGTTTGAAATAAAAATCAAGTATGATATAATAAGTATATAAAAGGGGTTGATATTATGAAAAAATGGTACAAGGGCGACACGCATTTGCACACAACAAATTCCGACGGAAATATGACGCCCGAAAAACTGATTTCGGAATGTAAAAAAATCGGACTTGATTATATGATAATCACCGACCACAATTATGACACAATAAAGAAAAGCCGATTTGACGGCGATATGCTGATTATTGAGGGTCAGGAGCTTACAAACGAACCGGGGCATGTTAATGTTTGGGGTGCAAAGGTTCCGCACGACCCGCCGCACAAACTCGATACGGTTGAAGATTACAAAAAGCTGATTGACGCAAGCCGAGAGGCGGGTGCAACAATATCACTCAATCATCCGTTTTGCTCAAACTGTCCGTTTTTGCTTGATAAGGATGAGTTTAAATTTGACACGGTTGAGGTTTGGAACACCGTTCAACACTCCGATAATTTGAAAAATATGGAGTGGTGGCATGAACAACTGCTTAAAGGCAATAAAATTATGGCTGTGGGCGGCTCGGACCATCACAGATACTACGGTCCCGTATCTTTTCTTGCCGTGCCTACAACTTATGTTTTGGCAGAAGAAAAGACTGCCGAGTCAATATTAAAAGCTATCCGTGAGGGCAGAAGCGTTGTTACAAACTCACCTAAATCAAGTATGATTTACTTAACAGTCGGCTCGGCTCAGGTGGGCGACACGGCAAAACTGTCGGAAAACGACACGGCAGACATAGCGATTACAAAATTCAAAAAAGGTCACAAACTTGTGGTTTATAACAATGATAAAATGATTTTTACCCACACGGCGGAAAAGAACTTCAAAACTTGGTCGGCAAATTTCAAAATAAGCGAGCCGGGATTTGTCCGTGCGGAAATTGATTATAATCTCGGTGCGGTATCCACAAGGGTTGTGGCTTTTGCCGAAAGAAAATTCCTCGGCAGCCGCGGAGTTAAAAAGACAAATAAAACAATGCCGGAGATGTTTTGGGCGTTTACAAATCCGATTTGGATAGAAAATTAATTTCACATTGAATTTTTCGGCATTTCTGCTATAATATTTGTGATATTTTATGCTTGGAGCAGATCTATGACAAAAAGTGAATTTGAAAAAATTGAACAAATTACCGTTGACGAGATGAAAACGCTCGACAGCAATGACTATACGGTTATTGATATTCGTGATGAAATTGCGTTCACCTACGGCACGATTAACGGTGCGGTTAACATTCCGCAGACAAAGCTCGAGGAATGTCTTGACACCTTGCCAAAGGACAAGCTTCTTATTATTTGCTGTAAAAGCGGTATTATCAGCGACCCGATTGCCGAAAATTTCAGACAGCACGGCTACCTTGCCGCAAATCTCAAAGACGGTTATTATGGCTATATGCTGTCGGAACTTAAAGTGAATTCCGACAGGTCAAAGGATATTGAGAGAAGCATAAACAAAAAGTTTCACAAAGAAATTTGGAGTAGATTTACAGCGGCGCTCAACGATTACAATCTTGTTGAAGAGGGCGACAAAATCGCAGTTTGCATTTCCGGCGGCAAGGATTCAATGCTTATGGCAAAGCTTTTTCAGGAACTTAAAAGGCATAATAAGTTTCCGTTTGAAGTTGTTTTTCTTGTTATGGACCCGGGCTACAGTCCTGAAAACAGGGAAATTATAGAGAAAAATGCAAAACTTCTCAACATTCCGATTACCGTGTTTGAATCAAATATTTTTGAATCGGTTTTACATATTGAAAAATCGCCTTGCTACCTTTGTGCAAGAATGAGGAGAGGTCACCTATACAACAAGGCAAAGGAACTCGGTTGCAACAAAATTGCCCTCGGTCATCACTACGATGATGTTATCGAAACCGTGCTTATGGGTATGCTTTACGGCGGTCAGGTGCAAACGATGATGCCAAAACTTCATTCGACAAATTTTGAGGGAATGGAACTTATCCGTCCAATGTATCTCATTCGTGAGGACGATATAAAAAGGTGGCGTGATTATAACGATTTGCATTTTATCCAGTGTGCGTGCAAATTCACCGACACTTGCACTTCGTGTAATCCGGACAATGCGTCAAAACGCCAGGAAATCAAAAATATGATAAGAGAGATGAAAAAAATCAACCCACAGGTTGAAAGCAACATCTTTCGCAGTGTTGAAAATGTAAACATTGACACTGTAATTGCCTACAAAAAGGACGGCGTAAAACACAACTTCCTTGAAAGCTATGATAAATAAACTTCATATAACCCAAAACAACCGCACTTGTCAAATTCGATAGGTGCGGTTTTGCATATTATTCTTTTTTGAACAAAGCAATCAGCTTTTGCCAAAATGTCAACGGTTTAACTTGAAGTTCTGCCGTTTCCTTTTCGGGAATTTCGACAGCGTCGGTTTTGATAACAAAGAGCACCGAGGAAATGTTTGTATTTTTATCTGACACAAACGATTTCACTTGCACATTTTTGCCTGTAATATCATCAACTGTGTCGTTGATTTTGTCCTCAACGGTTTTGTCAATATCCTTTGTTTTGTCAACAAATTCGCTTGTTCCGTCGCAAAGCTCGGATGTTCCCGAGCTCAGTTCCTTTGAGCCGTCATAAAGCTTTGCCGTGTTTTTAACAAGAGAGTTTGTGGAATTATACAAAGTTGCCGAGCCGTTTGCGGATTTTACCGCGCCGTTATACAACTGCTCATATCCCACGAGAATTTGAGCAACGCCGTTTGTATAATCGTTTACGCCCGAATCGAGGAGCGCATATTTTTCGGCAAGGGTTGAAATTGCGGATTTGAGCGTGAGCATATTTGAAGCTATAGCCTGCAATGAATCCGCAAGTGAGTTTATCGACGCATCAAAAGCGGCATAATTTTTTTGAAGTGCAAGTGCGCCTGTCATAATTTGACCGTTTTGGTCGTCAAGCTGAGCGTCTATTGAAGAGATAAGTTGATTACTGCCCTGAATATAAGCTATATCGGCTTTGAGCAAAGTTTCGATTGAAATAAGCTTGCCCGCATTTGTTACATAATCGGTAATTACCGACATATCACCGCTTGAAGCATAAGCCGTGTAAAGCTTAACGGCATCTTCGTCACCGCTTTGAACAAGGCTTGCAAGAGTGTTGACAACACCGGCGTTGCCGTTTTCAACATAAGCGGAATAAAGTGCACGCTGTGTGTCGGTAATATCCAAAGCGGTAACAGCCTGCTTGTGCTTATCCACAAAATCGTTAATATCGGTTATGCCGTTTTTATTAAGAGCCGCATAGTATTCGCTTATTCCGCCGTCGGTCTTTTGAAGTCCGTAAACCAACGAATCGATACCGGACTTGATTTGTGCCGAAGCCTCAGTGAGCTTTTTTATATCCGAATTGTTGATTTGTATTTGTTCAAGGCTTTTATCAATTTGATTAAGCGCGGCAAGGACCTCTGCCGAACCGTCGGTAACATCCTTTGATTTTGAATACACGGTTTGAAGAGCAGTTCTGACCTCTTTGACACCTGCCGACAAAGTGTTTATTCCGTCATTCAAATCACCTGCTCCGTCGCTGATTTTTTGAGTTCCGTCATACAATTTTCCGCTGCCGTCGCTCAAAGTATCGGAAGCGTCATTGATTTTTTTCGCACCCTTGTTGAGCTTTTTTGCGGATTTTTTGATTTTGTCGGTTTCCTTGCTCAATTCGTCACTTTCAAAATCAAGCGACAAATTCATTTTAAGTGCGTTTATGCTTATTGCCTCCATCTCAAAATCCTTGACATCGGCAGTAATTTCAAGATTTGCCCCTTTGTCCGGCATAATAATGTACGAAAGCTGTTTGTTTGAACCCACATTTGCGATTGTTGCATCGTTTGAAGCAATGTTTGTGCATTTTTCGCCGTCAAGAACAACCGTGGCTTGCAGGCAAAAACCCTTGTAAAACGACGAATCGCAATTCTTGTTTTGAGTAACATTTATCTTGATTTTGAGCGCGCCGCTTTCACCGGCAATGTCGCTCGGCGAATATTCCCTGTCATCAAGGAAGTATTTTATTTCAAAATTCCAAGGTATATCGGTGCTGTCCATATCGCCTTGATAATAAAGCTTTTCTGCGGATGAATTTACCGTTATTCTGCCGCCGGTTACATCTATTTTATCCGATGTTGTAAGATTTTTTACCGTTGAATAATTGCCGTAATCCGTTATGCTTTTATCCGTAAAGCTGTTGACAACATAAACGCCCTTTATATTGCCCGAAGCGTCTGCCATTGCATAAACAACCTCGTCTTTTTTGCTCGGCTGAGTTTGAGCAAACACCGTCATTGATGTGCCGAAAATCATCAGCACAGCCAAAACAACAGCAATAATTTTATTTTTCATTTTTCTGCACCTTGCCTTTCTTATCCCTTAATCTGTATTCTTTTTTGATAAACGCAAAATCAAAAATGTAAACCAAACCCGGCAAAACAAACAGGACCGTAAACAGCGAGAGCAATGAGCCTCTGCCGAGGAATGTTCCGAGCTGTGACAATACACCGTGGGTTGAAATTCCGCCGAGCAGGAAGCCTACAACGGTCATTACCGTGCCCGAAGTTAAAAGTGATTTTGTCGTTGAACTTATGGTATTTATTATTGATGTTTTTTTATCATACTGCCGACGCATTTCCATATATCTGTCGGAGAACAAAATTGCGTAATCCACAGTTGCGCCAAGCTGAATTGAGCTGATAATCAAATAGGCTATATAGAAAACATAAGACGATGTAAAATACGGTATTGAAAGATTGACCCAAATTGCCGTTTCGATGGTAAGCACAAGGATAATCGGCAAAATTACTGATTTTTCCGTGAAAAGCAGAACCAAGAACACCGCCAATATAGCTATCAAATTAACCTTGAGCGTGTCGGCCGTTATTGTGTCCATCAAATCATATGTGCTGACAGCCTCGCCCGCAAGGTAATATTTGTTTGGAAAGTGCTTTTCTGCCGTATCTCTTATCTTTTTAACCAAATCAAAGGTTTCTTCGCCCTCGGCATCTGTTTTCAAATTAAGCACAAATCTTGAATAATTTTTTGATACCAGCTTTGAAAGAGTTGACGAGTCAAGATATTCCTGCGGGATTTCGGAGCCGACGGTGTCGACATACGATATAACGCTTGTAATCTCGTCTATATTTTTCAAATCCGCCGAAAGTTCTTTTTGCTTTTGCAAATCATCCTTTGGAACAAGAATTACAAAGGTTTCGTTTTTACCGAAAACATCCTCGATTTTTTCCCTGTCCTGTCCCGCCTGAGTTTGATTGTTAAATATATGAGCCGAGCCGTAATAATAATTATTGCTGCTCGAAGCCAAAAAGCTCGGTACAATCGCAACCGCAAAAACCAAAACAAGCGGAAGCATAACCTTGGTTACAAACTTGCCAAAGCCTTTAAAGTTCGGCATAAAGCTCTTGTGTTTTGTTTTTTCAACAAATCCGTAAGTTGCCAAAATAAGCGGCGGCATAAATACAAACACCGTAATAAGGCTGATTGCAATGCCCTTGGCAAGAGCGATACCGAGATCCGGACCAATGCCGAACCGCATAAAGAGAAGTGCCAAAAATCCTATTACAGTTGTGAGTCCGCTTGAAAGGATTGACGAGGTTGATTTGCAAAGTGCGTCAATCATCGCTTCCTTTTTATTCGGATTTTGCTTTAAACATTCTTCAAATCTGTGGAGCAAAAATACCGAATAGTCAAGCGACACGGCAAGCTGAAGAATCGGACCCGCCGCATTGGTAACAAAACTGATTTCGCCGAAGAAAAGGTTTGTACCCTTATTTATGATTATCGCAACGCCCAGCCCTGCAAGGACTATAAACGGCTCGGCCCACGATGTTGTTGTTAAAATCAAAACCACGATTGTACACAAAACACCGAAAGCACTTATCATTTTTACCTCGTTAACCGTGCTTTGAGTTGCCGTTGCGGTTGACACGGCGTCGCCTGTCATTGAATTTTCGTCGCCGATTAAATCACGCAGAGCGTTTACCGCATCGGTTCTTTTGTTTTCATCAACCGTAACGGTAAACAACGCCTTATTATCTTTATAATAGGTTTCAACCGTGTCCTTGTCCTGAGTTTCAAGCGGCACCGTCATATCAATACTGTCGTCAAGCCATGTAACATCGGTTACGCCGTCAATCTTTGATATTTTATCCTTATATTCAAGCGCTTGGGCTATGCTGACATCGTTTATCATAACCCTTGCGTTCGGGATACCGCCGTCGTACTCCTCATCCATAACATCAAGTGCAACGGTTGACGGACTGTCCTGCGGCAGATAATCCTTCATATCGTAATCAACGCTGACAAAGTTTTGCAAAACACAGCAAACTGCCGCAATAGCCAAAAACACAACGATTATCAGTTTTTGGCGATTGACAATTTTGCTATAAAATTTTTTCATTCCTTAATCACCTCTGTCTTTTTTCCTATCAATTTAAACACATTGTTGCCGTCGATAATTTCAAACTCGATTTCGTCCTCGTTTATTTTGCCCGCACCGACAAAATCAAAATTCCGCACAAGTGTTGTAACTGTTCCGTAAATGGTAAATGTGCCGTCGTACGAAACATTGCCGGTAAATTTGTTGCTCTTGCCGAAAATATGTAAAAAACCGACCGCTTCGTTTTCGTTTATGAGGCAGGTAAATTTGCCTATTTTCAGACCGAGCTGCGAGTTGAACTTTATATTGTACTCGTATTTTCCGTTTTTCATCTTCTCACCTCCGACAATGAGATTTTATTGCAAAGCACGGAAAAATTAAACGGATAACCTTGATCGGTTGCACAATTTTAGGCAAAATTAAAAAGTTGCCCGATAAATTATTGGGCAACTGTCTGAATTTATCTATTGAAATACCGAAATTTTATTATATAATTAACTTAGGTGATAAATATGACAAGAGAAGAACAAAAGCTCAACACAAAACTTGCAATATCAAACTCCCTGAAAAAACTGATGAAAACAAAGCCGTTTTCCAAAATCACGGTGGGCGACATTGTAAAGGACTGCAACCTGAACCGAAACACATTTTACTATCATTTTACTGACACATACGATTTGCTGTGCTGGATGTTTGAGGAAGAAGCCATCAATGTAATAAAAAACTACGATATGATTGTCGATTACCGCGATGCGATTTTGTTTGTTGTAAACTACATTTCACAAAACGAACACATACTTAATTGCGCACTTGACTCCATAGGCAGAGAAGAACTGAAACGCTTTTTGGTTAAGGATTTTGACGAAATTACCTATACAATGATTTCATCCGCCGAAAAAGAACTGAACTCTCACCTTGGCGAAAAGTACAAAAAATTCATCACTTCATTTTACACCGAGGCTATTGCCGGAATGATAATAGAGTGGTTGAAAAACAAAAACGACAGAGATACATCGTACTTGGTGGACTATATCTCAAAAACAATAAAAAATTCGCTTTGGGGAATACTCAAGGCGGAGTAAAAAAGACACACAGGAGTTAAACACTTCTGTGTGCCTTTTGCATTTATGAATTTTTCCAATCTATAATCGCCTTTTTCATACGATTGTCTATGTCAATTCTTGTCTTTTTACATTCCTTTGAATATGGCTTTGAATTGCCGAAAGCAAGGCTTACAAACAGGCTTGAACCTATCGGAAGCATAATTTTGAGCATACTGTCGGGGAACACAAAGTGTGTGCCGTGCTTGTACACCATCACTTCAGCCGTGCACGAATGCGGATGAGAATCAAGTCTATCCTTCATTCTGTGGATGTATTTTGCCGTGTTCCACAGGGTATCATCCTCGGCGCCGATTAAAACAAGCTTACCCTTAATATTTTCAACCTTGATGAATTCGTCCTCGGTTACCGGATGCACCGCCTCGGAATCGTTGAATATTTTGCACGAAGCAAGCATACTGTGTGCCGCCTTAGCCTCAGCCGTCATCACCTGATAATAGCGAGGGTGCTCGTAGCAAAACGGCATATACGGCAACGGCTTGCCGCGATAGGTAAACAGCGATTCGTTTTCAATCGGCCATTCCTTGCAACCGTCACGATTGCCCTGCGCAAAGCCCTGCCATATAAAATCGCTCGGGGTCATTGCGACTGTAAGAGAAATATCGGGAATAAGCGAAGCTGCGGTAAGCGCAAGCGTGCCTGTTGTTGACGCACCGGCAATGCCGAACTTTTTATTGCCGTGTTTTTTTGCCCAAGTAAGTGCGGCTTCCACCCTTTCAATCGGATAATTGTGATAGTCGTAGCATTTTTTTGCCGGCGACATTGTGAGCACATTTACCCTGAGGCGCAACAGCCATTTTACGGCACATTTTGCCATATAATCCTCCGGGTCGTCACCGAGCATTGCAATTATTACACAGTCAGTCGAGAATTGACATTCCCAATAAGCCCCGTAAAATCCGTCCTTTTCGGTATCAAAATGAATATGAGTCATAATTTCACCCCAAATTAAAACGATTGATTTTTAAGTGCTTCGCCGAGAGGCGTTTTTTTGATTTTTAGAAGCATCAGGCAAGCAACCACGGCATAGCTGATAATGCCCAAAACCGCCATAGTTACATAACAGTTGTTTGAAACGATGTACGGAATATATCCCGTCATCTGCGTGTAGATATACGATTTGAATGCCCAACGCAATGCAAGCGATATGAGCGGTATTGAAATAAGAAGCGATGCAACCACAACCAGCGATGTTATGACTATATATAGCTTGCCTATCTCAACATCCGTAAATCCGAGGATTTTTGTCATAGAAACGGACTTACTGTTTTTCTCGATAATCTGTTTTGTGAGAATAAACATAACAAGAAGGAATATTACCACACCGAGAATCTTAAACACTTTAACAAATTCCATCATAGACACTTGCATTTGAGTGACAACCTTTGTCAAATCTTTTTCCGTAATAACGGTAGCAACATCATCGTCATCCAAATCGTTCAGTTTGGTATTGCTGAAATATCCGTTGAAATAATCCGTTTCTTCGTTAAATTCGGTAAGGTAATCGCCTCTGCTCATAAACACGGTTATAGCGGCTTCGTATTCATATATTCCGCCGACTTTGAACGAATAGGTTTTGTCCTTGTATTGCTCTTTCAGCGTAACTTCATCACCGTTTGAAAGCCCGAATTTATTTGCCATTGCACTTGAAATAAGCACTTGTCCCGTCGGAATGTTTTCGGTAATATACTTGCTTTGGCTTTCTATTCCGTAAATAGTTACATCGTCTGCTATGAATTTTTCGTCGGTCGTTTGAAGCGATGTCATACAGAATTTTTCAGCATCGGCATTTTCAGTTTCTGCTTCATTAATCATAACATACTGATATTTTGAAAGCTGACTTTCCTTTACCGTCTGCGAATAATCTTCAAGCAAAGGCCCGAACATTGAACCGAACACAACGAGAACTCCGGCAAGGAACACGCCCAAGACAAGAGTGAGATAAGACGGAACATTTTGGAAAAAAATGCGAAGCCTGAATTTTGAGAAAAACGGCATTTTCTTTGGCAGTTTGACAAGTCGTTTTTGTCCGCTCTCTTTAAGTTCGCCTCTGATAAAATTAAGCGGACTGATTTTGAGTTTCTTTGAAAGCATAGCGAAGTTGACAAGCATCATCAATATGAACGGCACAACCGTCGTTTCCCAAAATGCGTTCATATTCCATAGCAATTTAAACGGCGGAAGTGAGAAGTTGGTATAATATACATTGACAAACAGTTTTTGAAATACCGTATACCCCAAAACATTACCCGCTATACTGCCCACAACGGTTACAACAATCGGCAGGAACATATAGTGGCGGATGAGTTCACCTTTTGAGTAACCCATTGCACGAAGTGTGCCGATAACATTTGCCTCTTTGGTGATTGTGTTTGAAGTTGTAACGGCAAACAAAAATGCAATTACAATCATAATAATATAAGTCATCAACATCATTGAGGCTTTGTCCGATTCACTGTCATCTGAGGCATACGAAATAGCTTTGTTGGTATATTTTGCACTGTAATCTTTGATGTTGAGTATACCGCTGTCATCAATATTGAATTTTTCGGTGATTTTTTTGAGAGATGCAAGGTCACGGTAAATCTGCTTGCAATTATAAAGACCGGCATCGCTTACGGCATCGACGATTTTGTAAATTCGGTCGTACATATCGTCAAAATCCATATCGTCGCTTGTTTTATAATCGTCAAGGCTGATTTTAGGTGCGGTATCAAGCGAGTCCATATCCCAATCATCGTCGCTCTCTTCCGCGTCTTCAAGCACCTGTTTGAGATTTTTATATTGCTTTTCGGTAATGCCGAGTTCTTTTGCCATTTTAGCAGTGTCGTTTATGCTTGCTTTTCTGATTGCGGAAAAGTACTTGGCTTCAAGTTGCTTTTCGGCAATTTCAAATTCACTTTTCAGTCGTTTTATGTACGGTTTTGCTTTTTTATAAAGAGTGTCAACCTGTGCCTGAATAAGCGGTTCGTCATATTCTTTCAAAATGTTTTCGAGTGAACTTGTCAAAAGCTCGCTTTTAGCATTTTCCGTGTCTTTATCTTCAACCGGTGTATTGTATTTCCACGCATAGTTTATTGTTTCGTGGGCTGTGCCGATTGTGTTATATCCACCGTCAGTCATAACCGCAACACCAAAACCTACTGCGTCAAACATCATATCACCGTTGTTTTTAAAAAGTGTACTGTAGTCGGATAGTGCTACCAAGCCCGTAACGGTGTAAGTTTTATTCTTTATTTTTATTCTGTCGCCGGCTGTGATTTTGTTATTGTCGGCAAACATACGGTCAATTGCAATTTCGTTATCTTTAGTCGGCATTTCACCGCTCATAAGACACTCTTTGTTGACTTCATTTCTTGTTTTATAAATGCGAAGTGTTTTGCTTTTTTTAACCGTTTCTTCCTTATAGTTTAACTCGTACAATTTGAGGTCGTTTTGATTTTCGATTTTACCGAGAATTTCGCTTGTCGGTTTAACATTAAAAGCAATGTGACCGTCTTCAATATTACATTCGCTTGCCGTGGTTTCAAATTGTGCCATAACCGAGTTGTCGGCAACCATAAAGCCCGACGCCGCACCGATGAAGAAAACAATAAACAAAAACAATGCAATATATTTGCTTGCATCCGAACGCAAGTCACGCTTAAAGCGTTTATTTAAAGGATTGTGCATATCATTACTCACCTTACCATTCCAAATCTTTGGCTGAAACCTTGTTTTCGTTTATATAGTTCTTGCGGATTTCTCCGTCACGAAGTGTGAAAACTCTGTCAGCCATATTCTTGATTGCATCGTTGTGTGTAACCATAATTACCGTGTTACCGTACTTTTGATTAATTTCCTCCAAAAGTTTTAATATTTCCTTTGAAGTTTTGTAGTCAAGTGCACCTGTCGGTTCGTCGCAAAGTAAAATGTCCGGGTTTTTAACAATTGCTCTGCCTATAGAAGTTCTTTGCTGTTGACCGCCCGAAAGCTGAGAGGGAAGTTTGTTCCCCTGGTCTGCAATACCGAGTGTTGACATAAGTTCATCAATATTGAGCGGATTGTCGCTTAAATACGCACCGACTTCAATATTTTCTCTAACGGTTAAATTAGGTATTAAATTATACATTTGAAATACATAGCCGAGGTGCTTTCTGCGATATTGAGTGAGTTGCTTTTCGCTCATAAGTTTGGTCTTTTCACCGTTTACGATAATAGTACCTTCGTCCGCCGATTCAATCGCACCGATAATGTTGAGAAGTGTTGACTTGCCCGAACCGGAAGGGCCGAGGAGTACGCACATTTCTCCCTTGTTAATTTCAAGGTCTATGCCTTTGAGCACTTCAATCCTGTTGTCACCTGCACCGAAATGTTTTTTTATTCCGTTAATTTCTACAAAAGCCATATTGTTCTCCCATCAAGTTAGCGTACGCTAACTGCTCAACCGTGAATTAAGTTAGCTTTTGCTAACCCACACTCATATTAGCACACATATATTGAATTGTCAAATACTTTATAAATATAAAACTGTTGAAATGTACTTTTTTTCATTATATAATAAAATCATTCCAATTAAAGAGGGATTTATATGACACTGCAACAGTTAAAATATCTTGTAACTGTTGCCGAATGTAAAAACATTACAGCGGCGGCAGAAAAATTATACATATCTCAGCCGAGTCTCAGTGCAGCAATTCATAATCTTGAAAAAGAAATGAATGTAACAGCATTTGTGCGTTCAAACAAAGGAATGACCGTCACCAAAGAGGGCGAAGAGCTTTTGTCGTTTGCCCGTAACTTGCTTGAGCAGGCGGATATAATGAAAGAACGGTTTTGCACGGATGCGAACCGAAAGCCGAAATTTTGCGTGTCGTGCCAGCACTATTCCTTTGCCGTAAACGCATTTGTTGATGTGGTGAATAAATTCGACGCTTCTGAATATAACTTTACCTTGCGTGAAACACAGACGGGTGAAATCATAGACGATGTTGCTAACGGCAACAGCGAGCTTGGAATTTTGTACTTGAGTGAAAACAATGAAGAAGTTTTGCGAAAGCTTATCAAGAAAAACGACCTTGTGTTTGAGGAAATGTTTGAAGCGTCACCACATATTTTTATCAGTAAAAACCATCCGCTTGCTGAAAAAGACACAATAAATCTTGATGAATTAAAGCCTTATCCGTATTTGGTATACGAACAGGGCGAACGAAATTCGTTTTATTTCAGTGAGGAATTTTTGAGCGTGCTCGATATGCCGAAAAGTATCGAAGTGCGTGACCGTGCAACGCTGTTTAACCTTGCAATCGGTTTGAACGGTTTTACCGTAAGCTCCGGCGTAATTGACAAGGAACTTAACGGTGAAGATATTATTGCAAAACCGCTAATTATGGACTGCTCAATGCATATAGGTATAATCAAAAAGAAAAACATTATGTTCTCACGCTATGCAAACGCATATGTTGATGCACTGCGAAAACACTTGTTCATAGATTAAAACTATGACAAACAGCATTTCATATATATTTCACAAAATGATTTTTGTGTGATAAACTGTACTCATCAACAAACAAACGAAAGGACAGTTTATTATGAGTACAAATAAAACACCGTTTAAATACGACTTTGTAGGTAGTTTTTTAAGACCGCAGGAGGTTAAAAACGCAAAGGAAAATTACAAAAACGGAAAAATTGACAAAGATGAATGCGACAAGATTATTAATGATGCAATTACAAAACTTGTTGCAAAACAAAAGGAACTTGGCTATCACGCAATTACAGACGGCGAGTTTAGAAGAACATTTTGGCATCTTGATTTTATGTGGGGATTTGACGGAGTTGAACACAAGGCGACCGGCGGCGGAGTTCCGTTTAACGGTGAGCTTGCTGTGCTTGACGACACATATCTTATGGGCAAATTCAAGGCAAAGGCTCATCCGTTTGTGGAATACTTCAAATTCTTAAAGCAGTTTGAAGACGAAAACACTGTTGCAAAATACACAATTCCGGCACCGGCTCAAACATACTTGCAGTTTACTGTTCCGGGCAATGAGGAAATTACTAAAAAGTTTTATGCAACAGACGATGAACTTATCGATGATATTGCAGCAGGCTACAGAGATGTTATTAAGCAATTTTACGATGCAGGTTGCCGCAATCTTCAACTTGACGATTGTTCTTGGGGGTCGGCTCTTGCAGATGATACCGACATTTTCGGCGTAAATGCAGATGAGTATAAAAACCGACTTCTTAAAGTCAATAATCTTGCACTTGAAGGTAAGCCTGATGATATGGTAATTACATCTCACATTTGCCGTGGTAATTACCATTCAACATTTTTCTCAAGCGGTGCTTATAATCCGGTTGCCGATTGGGTATTCGCAAAAGAAAATGTAGACGCACTTTTCCTTGAATATGATGATGAGCGTTCCGGCGGATTTGAGCCTTTGGCAAAGGTATCAAACGATAAAACCGTTGTTTTGGGCTTAATCACAACAAAGTCGCCTAAACTTGAAAATAAAGAAGATGTTATTGCAAGAATCAATGAAGCAGCTAAATATGTTCCGCTTGACCGACTTTGCCTCAGTCCGCAATGCGGATTTGCATCGTGCGAAGTGGGTAATAAAATTACCGAAGAAGAACAGTGGGCAAAACTCAAATTGGTAAAAGAAATCGCCGAAGAAGTTTGGGGCTGATCAATAATTATGATAATTAAAAAGGGTGCTGTCTCACAAAAAATGTGAAACGGCACCCTTAAAACAACTTATTTTATTACACGAACGCGGATAACGCCGTCGAGATTTTCAATATCTTTTGCCACTGCTTCGGAAACTTCGCTGTCACAATCGATAATTGAATAAGCAATTTCACCTCGGCTCTTATCCTCAAACGACGCAATATTCACGCCGTCTTTTGAAATTGTATCCGTAATTGTTGCAATCATATTCGGTTGATTCTTATGGATTACTGTAACGCGTGCAACACCGCCTCTTGCCATAAACACTGTCGGCATATTAACGGAATTCTTAATGTTACCGTCCTTAAGATAATCAATAAGTTCCTGTGCACCCATTGCAGCACAGTTTTCTTCACTCTCAGGAGTTGACGCACCAAGGTGAGGAATAGCAATTACACCGTCGGCCCCGATAAGTTTTGCATCCGGGAAATCGGTTACATAGCAAGCCATTTTTCCTTCGCCGAGAGCTTCAATAACAGCGTCGCTGTCAGCAAGGTCGCCACGGGCAAAATTCATAACACGCACAGTGTTTTTCATTGTGTCGATTGACTCACGGTTAATCATATGCTTTGTGTCCGGTGTGAGCGGAACATGAACTGTAATATAATCCGCAACAGGGAAAATTTCGTTTAAATTATTATTAACCGTAATTCCCTTTTTAAGGACTGCGTCTTCAGGCAAATACGGGTCATAACCGATAACTTCCATACCAAGGTCAACAGCAACTTCTGCAACGAGTCTGCCGATTGCACCGAGACCGATAACGGCAAGGGTTTTACCTTTAAGTTCCGGACCTGCAAAAGCAGATTTGCCCTTTTCTACTGTTTTGCCGACATTATCGCCCTCATCCTTAATTGTTTTGCACCAATCTATTGCCTTTGTTACCTTTCTTGACGACAAAAGCATACCCAAAACAACAAGTTCCTTAACGGCATTTGCATTTGCACCAGGTGTGTTGAAAACTACAATGCCCTGATTTGCACAGTCGGCAACAGGAATGTTATTTGTACCTGCACCGGCTCTTGCAATTGCAAGAAGAGACTTTGGCATTTCCATATCGTGCATCGATGCAGAACGCACCATAATCGCATCGGGATTTTCCATATCATCGGCATATGCAAATTCCTTTGGGTCAAACTTTGCAAGACCGACATTTGAAATCTTATTCAATAATTTAATATTATACATATATATACCTCTTACATATTCTCTTTTTCAAACTTAGCCATAAATTCTACAAGCTTTTCTACGCCCTCAATCGGCATTGCATTGTATATAGAAGCTCTCATACCGCCAACTGTTCTGTGACCCTTGAGGTTAACGAATCCTGCCTCTGTTGCTTCCTTAATGAATTTTGCGTTAAGCTCATCACTGTCGGTTACAAACGGAACATTCATAAGGCTTCTGTCCTCAGGAACAACTGTACCGTGGAACATCTTTGAATTGTCAAGGAAGTTATAAAGAACAGCGGCTTTCTTTTCGTTATGTGCTTTCATAGCGTCGAGTGATCCGAATTCTTCCTTAATCCAGTCAAGCACAAGCTTGCAAATATAAATTGTCCAGCACGGAGGAGTATTGTAAAGCGAATCTGCATCTGCCTGAACCTTGTAGTTCATCATAACAGGGCAAATATCTCTTGCATTTCCGAGTAAGTCCTCGCGAATAATAGCAACAACCAAGCCGGCAGGAGCAACATTCTTTTGAGCACCGAAATATACAACGCCGAACTTGCTGATGTCAAGCGGTTCCGAAAGTGCACAGGACGAAACATCGGCTATAAGCACTTTGTCACCTACAGGCGGCAACTCTTTGTATACCGTACCGTAAATTGTGTTATTCATACAAATATATACATAGTCTGCGTCATCTCTGAAATCTTCAGGCTTTGTCTTAGGAATATATGTGAAAGTCTTGTCTGCCGAAGAAGCGGCGGCAACAACATCGCCGTATTTTTGAGCTTCCTGAAAAGCCTTTTTAGCCCACTGACCTGTAATGATATAATCAGCCTTACCTGAGCCGTTCATAAAGTTAAGCGGAATAGCCGAAAACTGTGCAGATGCACCGCCCTGCAAGAACAAAACCTTATAATTATCAGGAATCTTATAAAGCTCTCTCATAAGCTTCTCTGCTTCTTTAATAATATCGTCAAACCACTTTGAACGGTGGCTCATTTCCATAACGGACTGTCCGCTTCCGTGATAATCCATAATTTCTGCGCCTGCTTTTTGCAAAACACTTTCCGGAAGAGTTGAAGGTCCGGCACTGAAGTTATACACTCTTGACATTTTTGTTTACCTCTCTTATATAAATGTAATTATAAAATCAACTGCTGATTTAACAGCGTCTGTATTACATTATATAGATATTTAACTTTTTGTCAATGTTTATCTGCAAACTTTGTCATTTTTCACAATACATTGTGATTTATTTATCAATATCGTGTCAAAATTATAACAATTACCGCAATTTGTCACAATTTAAAAATAAATTTAAAAAAAGTGTTGACAAGAGCACACAAATTGTGTATAGTTACATTGTAATCATTACAATGTAGGTGACAGAGATGACTGAAACGGAAATTCAAAAGGTATTCAAAAGTCATTCTTACAGAGCCACACCGCAGCGTATTGCGATATATAAATATCTGTGTGAGCACCCGACTCACCCCGATGTTGAAGAAGTTTATCGTTTTATGCTGACGGACAACCCGAATACATCAAGGACAACAATATACAATGTATTGCAGTCACTTGAAAAAGAGGGACTGATTTTGGCAATTAAGATTGACAGCCAGCGTATTCACTACGACGCAGACACAAGACTGCACGGGCACTTTAAGTGCGACGGTTGCAACAAAATCTTTGACTTTTTGATTGACGACATCAAATGTACCGGCATTGATGATTTCGAAACAAAAACAAAAGATGTATATTTCAGCGGCTTATGCCCCGAATGTAAACAAAAATAATTTATTTTAAGGAGTATTGAAAATGAAAAAGAAGTATTATTGCCCTGTATGCGGCTACGAAAGTGACGAACCTATTGACATCTGCCCTATCTGCAAGGCTAAAATGGCTGTAAGAGAAGATGGTGCAAGCGACGATTGGGCGGCAGAACACAAGGTTGGTATCATTGACGGTGTTGACGAAGAAATCGTAAAAGGTCTTCGTGACAACTTCAACGGCGAATGCACAGAAGTCGGTATGTACCTCGCAATGGCAAGAGTTGCACACCGCGAGGGTTATCCGGAAATCGGTCTTTATTGGGAAAAGGCTGCTTATGAAGAAGCAGAGCACGCAGCAAAATTTGCAGAAATGCTCGGTGAAGTTGTAACAGACTCGACAAAGAAAAATCTTGAAATGAGAGTTGCCGCAGAAAAAGGTGCAACAGAGGGCAAAACAGAGCTTGCAAAGCTTGCAAAGGCTCACAACCTCGACGCTATCCACGACACAGTTCACGAAATGGCTCGTGACGAGGCTCGCCACGGCAAGGCATTCGAAGGTCTTCTCAAGAGATATTTTGACTGATAATTTTACCGATTATATATAATAAAAAATCATAAAATCAGAAAGGACTGTTTCACTGAAAATTGTGAAGCAGCCCTTTTTAAAATTCAGAATAATTTAATTTGTGCGTTATTGAGGTCGATTTCCTTATAATCAATATCATCAAGAAGTTGAAGGAAGACCTTATTGTCTGCCGGCGTCAGAGCAATTTCAAGATTTTTACCGTCATTCATATAAATAGAATACTTAAACGGATGTGAGGTCATATTATTAAGATTTACACCTTTTTTATAAATTCTACTGATGTTTTCGGTATTAACAATAACCTCATCGTTTGTTGACACCTTGCCTAAATTAACATACATTTTTTCAACTTGGCGAAACCGTACTTTCGCCTCTCCCCTTTTTTATTGCGGAGCGTTGCCCCACAATTTTTATCGTAGCACACCGAGCACAAGTTGTAAAGGGAAAATATGAAAATTAATCAATAAGTTTGATTATTTGCCGGATGATAATTAGGCACTACTGCCATAAGTTTTTCACGAACATTTTCTTCATTGATATGTTTAAGCGATTCAAGCCATTCTTCAAATTGAGCCGAATCAAACTCCATAGGCTGATTTACAAAAATCTTTTCGTTGGCGGTACGCTGTCTTGTTTCCATTTCTTCTGACATAGAAAGTTCTTCATAAAGTTTTTCGCCAGGACGGAGACCTACAATTTCAATAGGAATCTCATTTTCTGTAAAGCCGGAAAGACGGATAAGATTTTTTGCAAGGTCCATAATTTTAACAGGTTCGCCCATATCAAGAACAAAAACCTCGCCGCCCTCGGCAATTCCGCCCGCCTGACAAACAAGCTGTGCCGCCTCGGGAATGGTCATAAAGTAGCGTGTAATATCCGGGTGCGTTACCTTAACCGGCCCGCCGTGTGCAATTTGTTCCTTAAAAATCGGAACAACCGAACCGTGAGAGCCGAGCACATTACCGAAACGAACTGCGGCATATTTTGTGTTTTTGCTTATATCGTTCATATACTGCACGATAATTTCGGTAATTCTCTTGGTACAGCCCATAACATTTGTCGGATTAACCGCTTTGTCGGTTGAGAGAATAACCATTTTGTTTACCTTATATTCATCGGCAATAACAGCCATATTATATGTACCGAAAACATTGTTTTTAACAGCTTCGCAAGGGCTGTCCTCCATAAGCGGAACATGCTTGTGAGCCGCCGCATGGAACACAACATCGGGATGAAATTCTCCCATAATTTCACGAAGCCTGTCCACATCCCTAACAGAGCCTATGCGAACATCAATATCAATATTTTTGCCGTATTTTTCAACAAGATGATTGGCAAGCTCAAACGCACAATTTTCATAAATATCAAAAATAATTATTCTTTTCGGATTATATCTTGCAACCTGATTGCAAATTTCCGAACCGATTGAACCACCGCCACCGGTTACCAAAACAGTTGTACCGATAAGATAACTGCAAGCCTTTTTGTCAAGCGTAATCTCCGGGCGTGACAAAAGGTCGGAAATGTCAACATTGCGAATTTTTTTAGGATTGCCTGCGTCAAACATTTCTTCCTGCGACGGGCTTGTTTTTACATTGCATTTTGTTTTCATCGCAACGGACAAAATTTCCTTTTGCCTTTCTTTCGGTGCAGACGGTAAACAAAGAATAATAGTATCAATTCTGTATTTGGCGGCTATGGCAGGAATTGAGTCGCAATTACCTACAACCTTTACACCGCTTATTTTTTTGCGAAGTTTAGCCGGATTATCGTCAACGGCAATGACCGGTCTGCCGTTTTTGTAGTTATCGTTTCTGAGCATTTGAATAACAAAATTACCCATAAAACCGGCACCGACTATCATAACTCTCTCATTTTTTGGGTTTCTTGCAATAATTTGCAACGGAACAGAGCGTAAAATTCTGTAAGCCACGCGTATGCCGGCAATACACAGGAAAAACATCATCCAGGTCAACGCATAAGCGTAAATCGGCATATGACCGTCAATTTTCAAAATACGCTCGAACAGCACTCTGTCGGTCAGGAAAAGTAAAACATTAATCACCGTAGTGCTGCAAAAACTTCGCACAATTTCATCCGTACCGGCAAAAGTCCAAACGCTGCTGTAAAGTCCGAAAACATAATTAACAACTACACAAAAAGCGGAAATCAGCAAAAAATGCCAAGCCGACATCAGCACGGACGAATATGCACTTTCCGAAATTGTACCGTTCATCGTTATATAACAAGCCAAAAAGTTTGAACCTGTAACCAATACAATATCAAAGAACATAAGAATTAATTTTTTAATTTGTCCTGTAAATCTCATAATTTTAATCTCTTTTTTCTTCATTTACGCTACCCCCCCCCGCAATTTTTTGTCAAGACAAAAAATTACTGTTTCTCTTTTTCTTTTTTGTTTTGCTTTTTCTTATCAACGATTTTCCTAATGGCAAATGCCAAAAGTCCAAGCACAACCGTTGCACCGCATATTGCAACGGGCACAAAATAATATTCGTCATTGTTCTTCAGTTTTTGAAGATTAATGCCTATTTCGTTTAATTTTTGTTCTTTTGTTTTTTCGGTATTCGAAGTGGCGGTTGTCAGTTCCTCCACATAATCATTAGCCGTTTTTTGCTTTGTAACCTCTGCTGAAGTTGAAGTTACGGTAAAATCACACTGCTTGTATATCTCGTCATTTGCACAAACAACAACGGTTGCCGTACCCTCGCCTATTGCCGTGATTTGACCGCCGTTTTCAATTTGGATAACGCCTTCTTCATCGCAGAAGTATCCCACAACAGCAGTCGCGTTAAGCGGTTCCAATGTATAGCCGAGTTCTACGCTGTCGCCAACCTCAAGTTCGGTAGTGGAAGCGTGTATCTCCATATCCTGAGCCGGAACATTCTTTGATTTTGTGCTTTTTTGCTTTGCAGTAGTTTCGGCAGTCTGCGTTGCAGTGGATTTTTCCGTTGTTTGTGAAGTGGTCTCCTTTTTAGCGGTTGTGTTTTTCTTAGCTTGTTTCGCTGTGGTTTTTGCGGCAGTTGTTTTTTTAGCCGTCGTTGATTTCTTTGTAGTGGTTACCTTTTTCGTAGTAGTTTTTTTTGTAGTCTGTTTGACAGAACCGCCTTTTGCCAAAGAAGAATAATCGGGATTGCCATAGCCCATAATTGCCGAAACATTATTGTACGGCTTAGACCCGGAAGTTGTATACTTTCTTGCTTTAACCTTACCGGAGCAATTACCCTCAACGGTATACACCGTACTGCCGTCAATATAATCGACCAAGCCGACATGCTGACTTGAGCCGTTACCCGACCAGTCAAAAAACACCAAGTCGCCTTTTTTCGGAGTATATCCCGAAGAACGCGTGTAATATCTGTTACGGTTTTTGTACCAGCTAATCATCGAATTGCAGTTGCCGCCGCTCGGGACAATGTTTTTATACATTGAAACCCCAAGATTGTTGCCGGCTTTATTAAAGCACCAAAGCACAAAAGTTGTGCACCAACCGCCCTGGTATCCGTACCATTCGCCGTATTTGCAATATGAGCTTGTACCTGTATATCCAACCTCGTCATTGGCTACATCAAGTACTTCGCTTTGCATATCGCTCACCGAAGCGGCATATGAATTTGCAGGCATTGTGCAAAACATCACAATCGCCGAAAGCAAAACCGCTATAATTTTTTTCACTTTTTTCATATTTTCACCAAAAAGTACATTATTATAAATTAACAAATCTTAAATCATTTTCCATTATAACTGTCATTTTATCAAAAATCAACATTTTAAGCAAAATTTAATAATTAAGTATTGCAATTTATACACTTGCATAATATAATAATCACGCACTGTATCCACAGAGAAAAAATTTCTTTCTCGGCTAAAACGATTTTATGTGTTATTCGCAAGGCTTCGGAACAGTAGCAGAAAGGAAAATTTAATATGAAAAACACAAAAACACAAAAGATTGTGGGCATTGGGCTTTTTACCGCAATTATTGTAGTATTACAGCTTGTTGCCGCGGCAATCAAATTCGGACCGTTTTCAATTACATTGGTGCTTGCTCCGATAGTTATCGGTGCCGCTCTTTACGGAATCGGTGCAGGAGCTTGGCTCGGACTTGCATTCGGCATTAGCGTTCTTATCAGCGGCGACGCTTCGGCATTTTTGACAATCAGCCCGATAGGCACGGTTTTAACCGTTTTGGCAAAAGGTGCACTCGCAGGTGTTGTTGCGGCGGCGATTTACAAAGCTCTTGAAAGTAAAAACAAAACAGTTGCCGTTGTTTTGGCAGGCATTGCCTGTCCGGTAGTGAACACAGGAGTTTTTCTTGTAGGATGCTATCTTTTCTTCCGCGATTGGTTGGTTGCAACATTTGGAACAACGGGATTTGTTACGGTAATTACAGGACTTGTTTCAATCAACTTTGCTGTTGAACTCGGCATAAATATGGTTTTGGCTTCGGTGATTGTAAGAATTATCGACATCGGCAAAAAACAGGTTTTAAAGAAAGCTTAATAACAAACGCATACACTAATATTTACCGCTCTTTGGCAGGGCGGTATTTTTATATTGTGTAAAAGGTCAAATAATGTTATAATATCAGCAATAACAGAAAATATCGGTGAATAAAATGAAAAAAGAAAACGAAAAAGACAGAGATTACAAAACGAACGACAATCTTGTTATCGGCAGAAATGCGGTAACGGAGCTGCTTAAAAGCAATAGAGAAATCGAAAATGTGCTTATTGCAAAAGGCGAATACGAAGGTTCCATAAACAGAATCATTGCTCTTTGCAAAGAAAAGAAAATAGTAATTAAGAATGTAGACAGAAAGAAGCTTGATTTTTTGGCACCGGGAGGCAACCACCAGGGAGTTGTTGCAAATGTACCGGCTCACGAATATTCGACGGTTGACGATATACTTGCATACGCAGAAGAAAAAGGCGAAGCACCTTTTATTATAATGTGCGACGAAATTGAGGACAGTCACAACCTCGGTGCAATTATCAGAACCGCGGAAGCTTGCGGTGCTCACGGAATAATCATTCCGAAAAGACGAAATGTAGGGCTTAACTTTATCGTTGCAAAAACAAGTTGCGGTGCACTCGAATATATGAAAGTGGCAAGAGTGACAAACCTTGCTTCAACCATTGACGAACTGAAAAAGAAAAACATTTGGGTATATGCCGCAGATATGGACGGTCAGCGTTGGGACAAAACCGATTTTTCAGGCGGTGCGTGCCTTGTTGTAGGTAACGAGGGCGACGGGGTAGGCAGACTGATAAAAGAAAAGTGCGATGTAACAGTCAGCTTGCCGATGCTCGGCAAAGTAAACAGCCTGAATGCGTCTGTGGCGGCAGGCATATTGATGTACGAAATTGCAAGACAACGACTTGATAAATAGGAGAAAGAATGAGCGACAATAATCTTTCTATTGACGAAATCATCAAAAAAGCAGAAATAATTAAAGCACAGGCTGAACAGCAACTCAAAGACGCCCAAAAGAATTTGGACGAAATGGCTCGTTCGGCTATTGACGAGGTTACCGTTGACAGCAAAGCCGTTATGAAAAAGGTGGAGGAACTCAGCGACGAAGAGGATGATGTCAAGGAATTTGTTCCGTCAAAACCGAAAAAAGCGTCGGAGAAAACTATTGCTTTTCCGAAATTCAGTAAAAAGACTCAAGACAACTCGGTCGATGACGGCGATGTAAAAGAGCACAAGCCAAAGGGCAGCAAGGTTGGCGACAAAACCGTTGTAATAGACACAAATGAAGAGGATATTTTTGAAGATCCGATTATTCCGACCGACAAAACAAGACCGGTAATTCTCACGCCTAAAAGTGAGGAGAAAAGTCAAGACAGACTGCAAGAGGTTCCGACTATTGTTGCAAGGGAAAATCTCGGCAAATATCTTGAGGGTGCAAACGAATCCGAAGAGGAAACAGGCATACAGATATGTTTTGAGGGTTTTGACGACACAATGGAGGAAGTGCCGACCATAGACGAAGATGTTGCCGAAAAAATTTTAAATGAGCAAAGAAAAGAAAAAGTAAACAAATTCCGTCTTTTCGGTCCCGACGAAACGAATCCCGAACTCGGCGACAAGGAATTTGAAAAAAGCGACTACAAAACCAAAGATGACAGACAGGCGATACTCACTTCCCTGTTAAAGAAAAAATCAAGAGTAAACATTCAAATGATAATTTCGGGAATCTTGTTTTTACTCTTGTTATTAATGACCGTATTTAAGGACACGGAATATTTACCTCAGGTGATTGCAGAAAACGGCAAGTATTTCATCACCGCATCGACACTGTCAATTTTGACGGTGTTGGCAAATTTCAATATATTCTTGCACGGTTTCAACTTCAAGAAAGGCATAAACACCGATTTTGCGGTATCAATACTGAGCCTTGCAATTACGGCACAAACGATTGCCTTTGCCGTCCACGAGGATTTATGGCTTAATAACGGCGTATTTCTCGGTTCGGCACTTGCATTTGCGTACATTTTGGCATTACTCGGAAAAAGACAGATACTTGTCAGAATAATCGACAACTTTGATTTCATCATTAACAGCGGTGAAACCTACTGCCTTGAAAACATTGCAAACGAACTTGATGTAAAAGTGCTTTGTCGCGGTAACATTGACGAGGAAGACGCAATAATCAAAACAAGCGTAAAAACCGACCTGCCTACCAATTTTATGGAAATAAGTTGCAAAAACGAGCCGTCGGACAAAATCGCCGGAGCAATAACTCCGATTATGTTTTTGCTCAGTGCGTTGCTACTTGTTATTGTTGGACTAAAAGACAATTTTGCAACGGGAATAAATCTTGCCGTATGTGCATTAGCCATTTCGGCTCCGGTATCGCTTTTGTTTATTATGAACGGAGTTTTGACCGACATATCGGCAGAACTTGACAAATACGGAGCAAGAGTGTGCGGATTTGAGGGTGCACAAATGGCAGCGTCTACCGATGCCGTCGTGCTCGAAGCGGCAAATCTTTTCGGAACGCACGGATGTGACTTACACGGAATAAAGGTGTTTAACAATACGAAAATCGACGACGCAATCATTTATGCGGCGGCTGTTATCATCAAAACAAAAAGTCCGCTTGCACATGTTTTTGACGATGTAATCATAGGCAAACAATCTATTTTGCCAAAGGTTGACAGCGTGCAATACGAGGAGCAAATGGGAACATCTGCTTGGGTGTATCATCAAAAGGTGCTTGTGGGCAACAGAAACTTGCTTATAAATCACGGCGTAAATGTGCCGAAAATCAGTTTTGAGCAAAAGTACACACGCCGAAACAGAAAAGCTCTTTATTTAGCGGTTGACGGCAAAATTATGGCAATGTTTGTTGTGTCGTACAGTGCCGACCCTGACCTTAAACGGGAACTTATCAAACTTGAAAAAACAGGAATAACACTCATTGTTAAAAGCAGCGACCCTTATATCAACGAGGAAAGTCTTGCAAATCTTTTTGACTTGCCTAAAGGTTACATCAGGGTTATGAACCGTCAGGCGGCGAGAGTGTTTGAAAAATATTCGGATATGCAGGTTGAAAAATCCCCTGCCTATGTTGTCCATAACGGCACGGCTAAAGGGCTTATATCTTCAATGCGCGGTGCACTCAGCGTTGCATCGTCAAAAAAAGTTGTGGGATTTTTAACATCGTTCGGTTGCGTGCTCGGCTTTGCCACCGTTGCGTTTTTGAGCGTTATAGGTTGGTACAGCCAAATTACGGATACAGCAATTATAATCAGTCAGGCGGTTTGGAGCGTGTTTGTTCTTGCAATTTCAAAATTGAAGAGAATTGGATTTTAGTAAATATAGGCATATTTCAGGGATTTTATTGACAGCCTGAAATATTGACAACATCGTCAATATTTAATATAATAGAAATCACAAATAACATAAAGGCAGATACCTATGAGTTTTAGAATTATAGCAGACAGCTGTTGTGACAGAACAGAAAGAATGAAAAATTGGAACAATATCACCTTTGTTCCGCTCACGCTTACTATTGATGATTACACTATCAAAGACGATGAAAACTTCGACCAAGATGATTTCATCAAAAGAACGGTTGAGTCAAAAAATGTTGCAAAAACGGCTTGTCCGTCACCCGAGGCATTTGCAAGTGCAATGGACTGCGATGAAGACAACATATATGTTTTGACCATCACAGACAAGCTTTCGGGCACATATAACAGCGCCGTTCAGGGCAAAGTGCTTTTTGAAGAGGAACACCCGGGTAAGAAAATACACATATTCAATTCTTTGGCGACATCGGGAATTGAAAGCCTTGTTGCCGAAAAAATCAAAGAGCTTGGCGACGGCGGTGCGGATTTTGATACTGTTGTTGCAACGGTTGAGGACTACATAGTCAATCACACAGCACTTTACTTTTGTCTTGAGTCGCTTGATGTTCTCAATCAAAACGGCAGGCTGTACGCAATGGCGGCAACCATAATGAAAAAGCTTAAATTAAAGCTTATATGTGAAAGAACGCAGGAAGGCTCGGTTAAGCTTGCCGGACAGGAATTCAGTTCAAACAGAGCACTTGTTAAAATGGCGAACATTATAGCAAACGAAGTTAAAGACAACAATCCGAGTGAACAGAGAATAATTCTTTCTCATGTTTGCTGTGAGGACAAAGCTAAGTTTGTAGCCGACAAACTTCAGGATGTGGGCTTTGGTTCGGTTGAAATTGTAAAAGCAAGCGGTCTTAATTCCGTATATGCCGCAAACGGCGGACTCATCGTATCATTTACAAAATAAAAAACTATCCCTGTCACTTGGCAGGGATATTCTTATCAAATATGAGAATAATTAACTTTAACATAACCGGAAAAGACGACAAAAAGCAAATCAAGACTTTTTTAAGAGAATTCGGCGTATCTTCATCACTTCTGACAAAACTCAAGCACACCGAAAACGGAATAACCAAAAACGGCCTATTCGCAAAAACAATCGAAGTATTGTCAAGCGGAGATACACTGACCGTAAAAATTGAAAACTCAGGTCACATTGCCCGACCGATGACGGCTGACATAGAAATCCCGTTTGAAGATGAGGACATAATTGTACTTAACAAGCCGCCGCTTATGCCGGTTCACGAAAGCAGAAATCATATAGGCGACACACTGTCAAATTTTGTGGCATATCACTGCGGCGAGAATATGGCATTTAGAGCGGTTTACAGGCTTGACCGTGACACGAGCGGACTTGTGCTTGTTGCAAAGAATGAACTTGCCGCGGCAAAACTTGCAGGGAAAATAAAAAAGGATTACTATGCCGTTGTGGACGGAATTATAGAAAGTGCCGGAATTATTGACGCTCCGATTGCACGGTGCGGCGACAGCATAATAAAACGCAAGGTTGACGAAAACGGAGAAACGGCAATTACCGAATACTTTCCTATTAAAGCAATCGACAACCGAACTCTTGTTAAATTCAACCTAAAAACAGGACGGACTCATCAAATCAGAGTGCATATGGAGCACATCGGGCACAGCCTTTTGGGTGACAGTTTATATGACGGAGACTGTTCAAAAATAAACAGACAAGCCTTGCACTGTAAAGATATTTACTTTACGCACCCTATTAGCGAAACCCCAATGCACATAACCTGCAACTTCCCCGATGACATAAAAAATCTTGTGCAAATTTAAAATTGATATGGAAAAGCAACACAAAATGTGGTAAAATACCACTGAATATAAATATTATGGAGGATAGAAATGAAAACCAATCCAAGTGCCGATATTGACTACAATATCTTAGAGGAAGGCATTTACCTTTACAAAATAAACGACGATATTACAACATATGACATCAGACTGAAAGCTCCGAACAAGGAACAGGTGCTTACAAATTCCGCTTTGCACACAATCGAGCATATAGTAAACACCTATTTGGAAACGGTTGAATTTGCCGACAACATTATCTTTTTCGGACCGATGGGCAGCAGAACCGGATTTTATTTGCTGACAAAAAATTTAAGCGACAAATATTCCGTTGAACTTATCAAAAACGCTTTTAATTATGTGGCAGAATTTTGGGGCAGAATTCCGGGTGCTTCGCCAAACGAATGCGGCAACTGCCTTGAGCACAATCTTCCGCAAGCGAAAGAAGAAGCAAAGCACTTCCTGAATGTAATTAAGGACTGGACAAAAGACGATCTTGCATACCCTGTTGTTCCGGTCGAAGAGGAAAAAGATGAAGAAAACGAGCCGACAGAACAGGAATAATTCTGTTGACTAACTTTTGAAGTTGTGATAGTATACAACTAAGTCATAGACTAATAATAAAACCGAAAGGATGTTTTTAATATGGAAATTACAAAGCAAACAACAATGGGCGATATGATTGAATATGACAGAGGTATTGCCGTTATTCTTATGGAAGCAGGTATGCACTGCGTAGGTTGTCCTGCATCAATCGGCGAATCTCTTGAAGAGGCTTGTCAGGTTCACGGTCTTGACAGCGACAAGGTTCTCAAAGACATTCAAGACTACTTGGCAAATAAAGATGAAAAATAAAAAGTTAATTTGCGTTTTTGCAGCGGTAATCATTATTGCGGCTGTGATTGCGATTATATTTGCCGTTAAACCTAAAGACAATACTCAAGCGACAAGCGAGCAAACAACGGTTACAACAACAGGCACAACAGTTGCCGCAACAGCACCTACGGAAGTTATTGTGAAAGATGAAACCTCCGTTAAGCAAACGACAAAAAGCAAATCAACGCAGGTGCCTAAAGCCGTTCAAGGCAAGTATTGGTATCTTTATGACGACGACAAATTGACGGTTTATGTTTTTCAATTTGATAATAACAATCAGGTTAATCTTGCATATTTCAGCAAAGAAAACATTGAAGGGCTTGACGCCGAATACACAAAGGGCTACAGCGTGTATTCTTACAGCGACGGCAAAATAACAATTAAAGATTTGCCGGATGAATTCCCTATTTCTTCATTTTCTTTTGATGTAAAAAACAATAAAGTTATGCAAGACAAAGCTGAGCTTGAATCAATGGATGATTTAAGTCTTGACGACGCACTGCGACATTTTGTATAAAGTATAATCGGTAGAGAAGTCTTCCCTACCGATTTTTATTTTACTTCAATTTACTGTATTCTTCATCGGACACAGGTTCCAACCACTCATTCGAAGTGTTCTCACCCGTCACTTCAACGGCAAGATGACTGAACCAACTGTCCGAAGCGGCACCGTGCCAATGCTTAACGCCGGGTGCAATATTTATACAGTCACCCGGAAGCATTTCAACCGCCGGCTTGCCCCATTCCTGATAATATCCTCTGCCGGCAACGCAAATAAGAATTTGACCGCCGCCTTTATCAGCATTATGAATGTGCCAATTATTCCGACAACCCGGCTCAAATGTTACATTATGAATGCCAACCTGTGAGTTTGAAACGGCATAAAGATAGCTTTTACCGATAAAATACTTTGCAAAAGCCGTGTTCTCATCACCTATAGGAAAAATCATAGAAGCCTGATGTGCAGATTTGGCATCATTTGATATTGTCTTTTCATTCCAAACTTCTTTTGCAAGATTAAACACCGCCCAACCCTTTGGCCAGCCTACATAAAAAGCACAATGGGTAATTACGGCAGCAATTTCCTTTTGAGTAACGCCATTATTTTTAGCATTTTGAAGATGATAAACAAGAGAGTTATCCGTAATGCCCGATGACATCAATGCAACCACTGTAATAAGACTTCTTGTTTTTAAATCAATATCGGTATTATTCCAGTTTTCACCAAAAAGCACATCGTCATTAAAATGTGCAAAATCCGGTGCGAACTCGCCGAGGGCGTCCCTGCCCGCTGTTTGTACAATCTTTTTCACTTAATTTCCACTACCCTTTCATTCGTTTAAATTTTATGAGTTTTATTGTAAAGTTCCTGTATATCATCAGGGAATTTATCCGGGAACATCGCAAGCACCTTTTCATCAGTTCCGTCTTTAATCGCCGTGTCATAGTACCAACATTTAAAATTAAGCATGTCCATATTACGCTCCATTTCAGCCATTTCAGCTTTTAAAACGTCACGGCGTTTACCGAGAAGTTCCCTACGCTTTTCGAATGTGGACGCACCTTCTTGGCACCAATCCATAAACTGCTTGATTTCTTTTATTTCAAGTCCCGATTTTTTAAGACATTCGATTACACGAAGTGCCTCAATCTCGTTATCCGAAAATTTGCGTATACCGGACACTCTTTTTAAATTTGGAAAAAGACCCTCTTTGTCGTAATATCTCAATGTTGACACCGGCAAGTCAAACATATTTGCCACTTCGCTGATTGAATACATAATTGCCTCCTTTGCCGTAAACCTAAAGTTAACTTTAACTATTACTATAATTTTATAATACCATACTTAACATAAAAAATCAATACCAAAGCCCCAAAACATTACTTTTCAGACTTCGGTATTGATTTTACTTTACTTTTTCACCTGTCAAAAACGACAAGTCATTTGTGATTTCAACAGTGTTTTTATTTTCAAAGAAATCACATATCATTGTGAGTGCTTCCGATTTTGCCCTTTCAAACAAATCTGCAAAGCTCTCATTTCTTGCAACCTTTTCATTGTACGGCGAGTGCCAAATGCCACGGTTAACATTGGCAAATTTTGAAGCATATTGCATATTGTCAACTCTAAACATAGATGACAGTCTAAAATTTTTCGTAAAAGGCGAAGCGACAATTTCAGCAGGTTTAAGCACCTTACGAATTTTATTGTGCGGGTCAAATGTTGCCTTCTGAACATATTTTAAATCGTTAATTGCCTGCTCGGCATCAAAGGTGCTTACAAATTTTTTTGTTGAATTCGACACGAAATAAGCAATGATTTTTGCACAGTGTTTGCGAGTTAAATCCGTGTAATTAAGCGTTTTAAAAGTATCGAACGAAGCCGGATTTTGAATGCCGAGCCGATTAAAAAGCAAATACGAATCAAGTGCAAACTCAACCGTATTGTGAGCCGAAAAAGCGTTAATATCGGGATAAAGTTCCTTAAATCGATACTGCATAAAATAGACATAAGGATGGCACACCCTATCAAGTGCATAGTGCAAAATAAAGCCTACGGCATACGATTTTGCAATATCATCATTGGGATGTTGGTTTATATAATCACGCAAAGCGTCAAACAGCACGCTCGGTTTTGTCCTATGCAAAGCGGAACCCACTTTACGCAAACTTTTACCCGGCATCCAAGGCAAAATTCTGTGGTCATAAAATATATCGGGTCCCTGAGTGCCGATATAAACCGCCTGTTCGTCAACGGCAAAATCAACGCTGTTTTTAATTTTTTCCATAAGCTCATACGCAAGCAAATAATGAGTTGAATAAGCCGGCATAATATCACCTTTCCCTTTGGTAATATTATAAACCTTTGCTCGAATAAGAGCAAGAAAAACCACATTTATTATGAATGTACAACCAAAATTCTATTTACTTTGTTCAAATTTGCGTTTAACAAATTCCAATACAACGATTAAGGCGATACCTACTAAAAAGAACACTACGCTGAAATTATCTGCTTTAAGCATATAATTGCTTGCCGAAACTGTGGTAGGTCCCATAATTATTGCATAAAGCGAACCTATGAGCATACCGATAATAAGCATAACTGTTTGTGCTCTGAATTTCTCAAGGCACTTTTGAATGCCTTTAACCGAAACGAGTGCACCGAAAATAATACCAAATCCAAAAACAATTACCATAGGCAATACCTTAAAATTGAAATGCAACAATTCCTTTACAGCTGTTATAACCGGAAGATAAGCACCGAAAATTAAAAGCACCGTCGAACCTGAAATCCCGGGCAAAAACATTGCGACAATCGCTACGGCACCGGAAATAAAAAGATAAGTCGCAGAGCCGACTGAAAAGTTGCCCATATCAAGTGACAAAGTATTGATTTTACCGTTAAAATAAGTAAGACAAGCAACAACTGCTATACCTATTATCACATACGGAATGTGTTTCCATTTGCTTTTTATAACAGAGTACTCATCTCTTATGATAATAAAAATCGACGGAAAAACAAAGCCTAAAAACAGGGATGACACGGCATATATGTTTTGTTCAAAAAAAGCCGTGAGAGCAAGAATCGCAAGAATCATACCCGTTGCCCAACCGAGGAACAATTTTAAAAGATAAGATATTCCGGATTTTTTATCGCTAAAGTTGCCGTAAAACACCTTGTTTATCGAGCCGATAAAATCATCGTAAAATCCCATAATCAAAGCGATTGTACCGCCTGACACTCCGGGAACGCTGTCGGCAAGTGCCATCAAAAATCCGTTGATAGCAGTCCTTACCATTACACCCACTCCTTTAATACACTTGCATTAGCAAAGACTTCGTCAAGTTTATTAAAGAAAGGAACAACATCACCCATATCAAGAGCTCTGTGGTCAAAAGCAATAGTAAGAGGCAAAATTAGTGCCGCAGTAATTTCGCCCGACGGAGAACAAACAGGCTTTTTTTGTGCCGCTCCGACAGCTATTGCCGTAAGCTGAGGAGGGATTATCTCAAGAATTGTGCACTCACCGTCCCAACCGCGATAGATTGAACCGAGATTTGAAATTGTAACCGTGCCCTGCTCTATATCGTGCTTTGTAAGGCGGTCGGATTTCGGAATGGAATAGTATTCCTTTTTGGCTTTACCCGAAAGCGTTTTAACCTTATGTTTACCTGTTTTTGAACCGATAAGACGACAAACAGTTTGCATAATTTTGCCCTTTTTAAGCCCTTGGACAGTATTGTCCATTGATACTTCAAACATAACCTCGTTCATATCGGAATTATTTGCACGACGCATCGAATCGGCTATGGCGTCCCTCATTTCACTCATAGTTTTACTTTCCATACCGTGCATATTAATCGTCATCATTTCGCCGTTATTAAGGACAACCGGCATAGAAATATCAATGTTTTCAATTGTTTTAACCTCGCCTCTGACTAACTTACGGTTGAATTCAATGTGCCCATTCATTTTCGGGCAAGCCTTTAACGCTTCGACAAGAACTTTGAGCATTGCCGTATTAACGGTAATTTTTTGTTCTTTTTCTTTGCCCTCGTTTATTTCCTTAAGAACAGAAAAGAATTCTGTAACATTCGCATTGTAAGTTACACATGCGTGCGGAATCGTTTCCCAGCTTTCGCTTGTCATATTTGAAACTATTTTTCTTGCAATGCCGAAATGTTCGGTGTTGGTTATTTTCATATTTGTGCTCCTTTTTTTATGATAACAATAATATATCCACCTCGGCTAAACAAGAAATAAAGCAAATTTAAACTAAAATTAAATAATACGAAATGTAAAAAGATATTTCGTTTTATCAATCCTTAAATCTGTAGCCTGCTCCCCACACAGTTTGAATATGCTTTGGATTTGACGGGTCATCCTCCAACTTTTCACGCAGGCGATTGATATGCACGGCAACCGTTGCCGTATCTCCGAGGGAATCAAGTCCCCATATTTTTTCGTAAAGTGCTTCCTTGTCAAAAACAATATCAGCATTCATCACAAGAAACAAAAACAGTTCATATTCCTTGTTTTTCAGTTCAATTTCCTCACCGTGTTTGTAAACCCTATGTGACGAAGTGTTAATTTTGTAATCACCGACATCAATAACGGTTTCTTTTTTCTCTTCGGTCTTTTTGAGTCTTTCGTACTGTGCCAAGTTTGCTTTTACTCTTGCAACAAGAACATTCGGCGAAAACGGTTTTTCGATATAATCATCGGCACCGAGTCCAAGACCTCGAATTTTGTCAATATCTTCCTTGCGTGCAGTTACCATAAGAATCGGAATATCCGTAATTTCCCTAAGCTTTTTACAAACAGCAAATCCGTCAAGTCCCGGAAGCATCAAATCAAGCAAAACAAGATTATATTCACTTTGCTTAACTAAATCAATTCCCGTAATGCCGTTATCGGTTAAATCCACATCGAAGCCGTTAATGGCAAGATAGTCACGCTCAACCTCGGCTATATCTCTGTCATCTTCTATAATCAAAATCTTACTCATCTGCACACCTCAAATGTATAATTATCGAAAGTCCGCCGTATTTATTGTTTTCGGCTGTAACGCTACCGTCCATAGCACAAACGGCTTTTTTTACAAAAGCAAGTCCTATTCCGCTGCCAGTTCCTGTATTCGAGCGAGCCTTGTCTGTTCTGTAGAACACTTCAAAAAGTTTTTCAAGGCTTGACTCATCAACTCCGGAACCGTTATCGGCAAATTCAATTCTTGCAAATTCTTTTTCTTTTGAAATACTTATTTTGCTGTTTGCATTATCATTATTCTTATATTTTAGTGAATTGTCAATAATGTTTGAAACAATGCGTATAAGAAGTTCCCTGTCGGCAAGAACAGTCACCTTTTCGCTTGCCTCAACCGTTACTTCAAGTCCTTTTTCGGCGTATTCTTCTCTGCCGACATTAACGAATTCATTTATAAATTCAAAAATCAGTATCTTTTCTTCATTAATTGAAAATTCTTCCATATCGAGCTTTGAATAGGTAAACAGTGACGACACCATTTTTTCTATATCAATGGTTTTACGCTTGATAGTTTTTAAATACTTATCCCTCATTTGAGGCGAATCGGCAACTCCGTCAATAAGTCCCTCAACATATGCCTGAATTGATGTAAGCGGGCTTCTTAAATCATGTGAAATATCAAGAAGAAGTTCTTTTCTGCTTTCTTCGTTTTTCTGTGTAAGCTCAACGGACTGTTTCAGCCTGTCTGCCATATCGTTAAATGCAATGCACACAGGCAAAAATTCATCATTTTTATTATATTCAAGGCGATAATCAAGATTGCCGCCGGCTATTTCGTTAACCCCGTAAGATAAAATATCAATAGGCTCTTCGATTTTTTTAAACACAAATCGAATCAAAAATCTATTCGTAAAAATAACAGACAACACAACGGCTATTCCGACAGCAAAAACCGACACAATCAAAACTTTTTCTGTTTTGATATTGTCCTGATGATTGTTATTTGAGTATAAATAAAGTTCATAAGTGTTGTCGTTAACCTTGCAATTATAGTAATAAAGCTCATGTTCTATATTTGAAACAAAGGCGTCATTGCCTAAATTTTGCACCGCAACGGCAAGAGTTGAGTCCGCAATGTCTTCATTTCCTATTTTATAAAAATCTTCACTGTTTTCATAAACCTGAACATAAGTCGTTTTTTTATCAATTATATTACCGATTGCTTCAAGCCTTGATTTGGTATCTTTGCTTCCGTGTTCAAACACCTCATACATCTTACTCGACACAGCCTGACTTGTATTGTAAAATTCTCCGCTTGATTCAAATCCAAAGCCGTTTGAATTGTACAAAGTAACATAAACAGCTGCAAAACATACAATTCCGACAAGCAGAGTAATAAGCACGGGAATTATTATCATTATAATATTGGATATTGCAAGTCGCTTTTTAACAGTCATAACATCACCCACAACTATACTACATTTTACACCCTTCATTGTAAAGTAAAAATTTAAACTGCAAATAAACTCAAAAAATATTTCACATTTATCTGTCTTTGAAAATAAAAAGACCGCCTTATTCTCATAAGACAGTCCGAATTATCAACTTGTTATTACTTGACAACCTTGTCTGCTTTGGCTGTCAATTTTTTACTTTGCAATCTACGCCATATTTTATTTATTTCTTTTTGCTTTGATTATGCCTTTAACGGTTTCTATCCCGTGGATTGAGCCGACAAGCGGATGATAAAGCATAATTCTCGGCCCGCTGTAACGCATAACTTCTTTGATTTTTGCCCTCATCTCGGGTTTGTAGCAATGGCACGGGCACTGAGAGCAAAAATTTTTGTCGTTACCCCATCTGCAATGGTCAAGCCTGAAAAGTGCATAATCGGTGAGTTCTTGACATTCTTTGCAAAGCTCGCCCTTTTTTGTTTTATGTACACCGTGACAATAAATTTTAACCATTTCAGACAGCATTTCTTTTTCTCTTGTTATTCTGTCTTTTTTCATGACAATCTACCCCTATAAACCGTATAAGCCTCATCGGCAATTTTTGTTGTTGATTTTCTGTGAGAAACAAGCACAATGCTTTTGCCTTGACTTGCCTCCTTAATAGATTTAAGAATATTGCCCTCATTGAGTGCGTCGAGATTGCTTGTCGGTTCGTCAAGCATAATCATCGGAGCGTCACAAAGGAAAGCTCTTGCTAAACCTATTCTCTGTTTTTCGCCGTCTGACAAGAGGTCGCCGAGTTCGCCTACATTGGTATCATATCCCTTTGGCAAGGTCATTATAAAATCGTGAATTGAAGCTTTCTTTGCCGCTTCCTCAATCTGCTGTCTTGTTGCATTGTAATCAGCAATTTTAATATTGTTTTCAATAGTATCGTTAAACAATTGCGTTTCCTGACTTACAAGGCTCTGATTATCTCTCAATGACGATGTTTTTATATCTTTAATGTTCTCGTCAGACATTGTGATTTTTCCGTTTTCAACATCCCAAAAACGCATCATAAGCTTGAGAGCGGTTGATTTTCCGGAACCGGACGGACCGTTGATTGCAATAATTTTATTTTTCAAAACCGAAATGTTAAAGTTTTCAAGTATCTGCTCTTTGTCATAAGCAAAGCTTACATTTTCACATTTCATTCCGCCAAACTCAACCTCTTTACCGGTTAAGTTTTCGTCAACAACAGGAGTTTCATCAAGAATTGCAAGCACTCTTTCACCGCTTGCAAGGGTGTGTGTAAGATTGCCGGCAAGATTTGAAAGTGCGGCAACGGGACCGAACGAACTCATCATTGCAACAGTTGAAACAATTAACCCGTCAAATCCGATAATCTGCTTTTGATAAAGCACGATTGCAACAACCAGCATTAAGACGGAATAGAAAATAATTGCAATATCCGTAACCGATATTGAGTGACCCTCAACGGTTTTAAGTTCCTTTTGAAGAGAATTGAGTTCATCGGTTTTTTCATTCATTTTTTCAAGTCGTTTATCGGTTGAATTATATCTGATTGACTCCAAAAGTCCACGCATACTGTCGAGTACATATCCCGAGAGAGCACCGGAACTTTCACGGTATGACATACCGATATTTTTGCTGAACTTTGAAGAAACAAGCGGAATAATCACTCCGACGGTAACATAAGCCACCAATGCTACAAGGGAAAGAAGCACGCTGTATCTGCCGATAAATATAAGCATAATAAGGCTTGTTAAAAACGCAATGCAAATAGGTGAAACGGTATGTGCGTAAAACACCTCCAAAAGCTCAATATCACTTGTAATAATGGATATAAGATTACCTTTATCTTTGCCCTCCAATTTTGCCGGAGTGAGCCTGCGAAGCGATTTAAACACCTTATCACGAATAAGAGCAAGAAGTTTAAACGCAATATAATGGTTACAAGCCTGCTCGCCGTAATGCAAAAATCCACGCAAAACGGCAAAAACAATGATACAAATGCAACCTGTTTTGATTGCCACACCACCCTGTATACCTGCTGCGGTAAGAAGTGTCATACTGCCAAGCGTTGTGATTTGAATTGCACAAAGGAAGCCGGTAACTCCAAGCAAAACTGCAAGAACCATAAATCCTGCAAGCGGTTTTACAAGCTTAATCAATCTCATCATAATTTTAAAACCGGATTGTTTTCTTTTCATTATTCTTCCTCCTTTGCATATTTTTCAAGCTCGGCTTGAGCCGAATACATAAGGCTGTATTTTTTGCCGAGTGCCATAAGTTCGTTGTGCGTGCCCATTTCTTCAATTTGACCTTTATCAAGAAGAATAATCCTGTCGCTCGCCACAACATTTTCAAGTCGGTGAGAAATAAGAATAACCGTTTTAATCTTTGCCATATTGTGAATAACCGACATAATATCGTTTTCACTTTCGGCGTCTATATTTGAAGTTACTTCGTCAAATATATAAATCGGTGTATTATGCATAAGTGCTCTTGCAATAGCAAGTCGCTGTTTTTGACCGCCCGAGAAATTACTTCCCTGCTGTAAAAGCTCGGTATCAAGTCCGTTTTGCGTTTCAAGAAATGACCAAAGATTAACCATTGTAAGTGCATCAATCATCTTTTGGTCATTTGCAGACGGGTCGGCAACAATAAGATTTTCTCTGACCGTACCGGCAAAAATGTAAGAATTGAAATTAACGGCTGTGATGTTTTGCATAAGCGACTTTTCGTCTATGTCCTTAATTTCAACGCCGTCAACCGAAATATTACCTGAATAACCCTTTGTTGTGCCGCAAAGAAGAGAGGCAAGTGTGCTTTTACCGCAACCCGATTCTCCGACTATGCTTGTAAGTTTATGCTTTTCGATAACCGCATTAATTCCGTTAAGCACCGTTTTTTCACTGTCATAAGAGAAAGTAAGATTGTTAATAACAATGTCCTTGTCAAAATCATCAACAGCAAAGGTACCGTGCTCGTCTTCATCTGTATCAAGAAGTTTAAACAGTTTGTCGCTTGCCGCCATACCGTTCATAGCAACATGGAAGAACGAACCGAGAAGTCGAAGCGGCAAAAAGAAATCTGCGGCAAGCATAATAATCAAAAATGCCTGTGGCAAGGTAATTGTACCGTTTTTTACCTGAACAACCGAAATAACAACGCCAATGGCACTGCCGGCATATGCAACAATATCCATAACGCTTACCGAATTGAGTTGCATTGTAAGAACTTTCATTGTAATTCTTCTGAACTCTTCGGCTTTTTCGTTCATTTCAACATTTTTTCTCTCGTCCGCCTGATAAACTTTGAGCGTTGTCAAGCCTTGGATATTTTCAAGAAATGTGTCGCCGAGATTTGTATATACACCCCAATATTTATTCAAAAGCCGTTTTGCGATTTTCTGAACGGCAACGATTGAAAGCGGAATAAGCGGAACGCAAATAAGAAGCACAAGTGACGCTTTCCAACTAACAAAAACAAGAACCGCAAAAAGAGTAATCGGTGCAAGCATTGCAAAAAAGAATTGCGGAAGATATTTGCCGAAATAAAGTTCAAGCTGGTCAACACCTTCCACAAAAACCTGCAAAACTTCCGAAGTTGATACCTTTTCGTGATAGGTGGCTCCCATTCGGGTAAGTTTTTTATACATTTTTTGTCTGAGTACCTTTTTTACTTCACTTGAGGCGTAAAACGATGTTTTTGAGCTTGCAAAACCGCAAGCGTAGCGAACAATCATTACTGCCAAAATTCCGCATAAATACGGAAGAAGCGAGGCAAAATCAAATATTTTTTTATCAAGTATGCACGCAAGCAAATTTGACAAAATAAACATCATTACAATGTTTGCAACTGTCTTTAGCCATTGTGCAATCACTGTCAGGGCAATGTACTTTTTTGATGACGGCACCTGCCCTATAAGTCTTGTTTTAATCATTATACTCTCTCCTAAATCCCATTTAAGCCTTATTCAAATATTCATTGGCAAGAGCATATGTTCCTTCCTGTCGGATTTTGCCCTTGTCCATAATCAAAACTCTGTCGGCAAGTGCCGCCGCACAACGCTTATCGTGAGTTACGGTAACAACTGCCGTGCCGAGAGTTTTGTTGAGTTCATTTATTGTATTTACTATTCTGCAAAGATTTTCATAATCCTGACCGACCGTAGGTTCGTCAAGGAACAGCACCTTAGGCTCTCCCGCACATATTGCGGCTATTGAAGCACGACGCTTTTGTCCCTCGGAAAGCGACTGCGGATGTCTGTCCTCAAGTCCTGAAAGACCGAACGCCTCAATCATTTTCCTTGCGGTTTGCTCATCCTTTGCCTTAAACAAAATTTCGCTCAAAAGCGTAGGCATAAAAAGCTGATAGACGGGATTTTGATAAACATATCCCACCTGTGAAAACCATTTGCCGTTTGCCTTGTTGTTTTTTGTAAGCGACTGATTTATTGTTCCGCCGCTGAGCTTGTTAAGCCTTGCAAGAGTACGCATAAGAGTTGTTTTACCGCAACCGTTTTCGCCAAGCAAAACAATTCTCTCGCCTGCCTTTATTTCGACATCAAGCCCATCAATTATATTTCTGTTTCCCGCTGAGAACACAATATTTTCAGCTTTTATAAGGGTTCGCCCGGAGCAACCCTTATGTGTTATTTTAACCGATTTTATACTCGTGTCAAGTCTTTCTTTGTCATCGCTCATAAACACGCACTTATTTTCAATCCACATAACTCGGTCAACATAATTTTTAACAACATCAAGCCTATGTTCCACAATAAGAACGGCATAGCCTTTTTCGGCAAGTGATTTAAGAGCACCAAGCAAAATATGTGCACCGTCGGTATCAAGATTTGCAAGCGGTTCGTCAAGAATGATTATTTTTTGCTCCATCGCAAGAGTTGAAGAAGTAATCAGTCTTTGCTTTTGACCGCCAGACATTGATTTTGTCCTCGCCGACTTATCAATATGAAGAAGTGCCGTGTATTTTTCAATTCGTTTTTCTATTTCATCGGGAGAAATATTCAAATTCTCACAACCGAACGCAATTTCGTCATTCACAAAGTCGTAAACGATTTGCTCATCGGCATTTTGAAGGACAGTGCCTACAAATTTTGAACGGGTACTGACCTTTTGTTTCGTAACATCTTCTCCGCCTATTTCCACGCTTCCCGAAAGTTTGCCGGGAGTTACAAACGGAATCACGCCGTTAATAATTGACAAAAGTGTGCTTTTGCCTTCGCCCGACACGCCCGAGAGTAAAACAATCTCTCCGTAATTTATATTAAGGCTGACATTTTCAAGCACATTTTCCTTTGCACCGTCATATTTAAATGTAACATCGCTTAATTTGACAGCTACGCCCATATAATAACACCTCCGACAACGCAAAGTGCAACAACGCAGATAAAAAATACAAAATCGCGGGGTTTCGTTTTAACTTCTCTGTACACCGAACTTTGAGACTCATCAAGTGTAAACGCTCTTGTTTCAAGTGACAGCGACAATGTATCGGATATTCCGATTATTCTCATCACAAGCGGAATAATAAACGCACGGTAAATACAGCTCGGTCTGTACCAATTCATATTTGCTCCGCGAACCTTCATAGCTTCCCATATCTGCTTTATTTCACTTGCCAAAACGGGAATAAATTTCAAAGTTACAAGCATACCGAGGGTAATCACTCTCGGACACTTCAATTTCGCAAGACATCTTGTTAAATCGCACGGCGATGTACTTACCATCGGTACGGCACAAAGTCCAAGCAAAATCATTCTTAATACCGTTTGCCAAAACGCATCAATGCTTCTGTTTGTCAAAAAAGATAATCCGCCGATAACAAGTCCGCATACGCCCATAGCAACGGTCATTTTCCAGGCACTCTTGAAAAAACCGAAGACGGAAAAAAGCACAAATATGGCACCTGCAAAAGCAAATGCCAAAATGTTTTTTGAAAACAACATACCGAAAATAAGCAAAACTATCGACGAAACAAAAGATACAAGCGGATAAAACGGCTTTTTTACTTCAAATGCTTCAAACATCGATTTCTTCTCCGTAAGGCTTGAGCTTGCCTGCTTTTTGAAGTTCGGCGGCAATTTTCATACCTATTGCCGAACCGACAAACGCAAGAATTATTGTGCATATTGATGTTAAAACCGATACCGCCGGCTTTGCAATCAGTTGTTCATAACTTTGACCGTTCAGCCAAATACTGAACAACACCGATATTGGGAGTGAAAACGGCATATATATTCCGGTTGTTACAAAAACAGCACTCTTTTTTGAATAGCCTTTAAATATCAAAAGCATTATAAGTTCGGCTATTATTGCCGAAATAAAGTTATTGAAAAACATTACGGTTGAAAAGAACACAAGCGGAGCACCCGAAAACAAACCTATAATTGTAAGTGCTCCCGGCTTTCTGATCTTCATAAGCCCTATTGCAACAAAAATGGAATAAATCGGAGCCGCAGCCATATTACGAAGTCCAAAAACGGTTGTGTGCATAACAAGCGGCATTGTTATGCCGCCGCACAAAGTCATTGCCGCCGAAAGAACTGCTAAAAAAACAAAGTCTTTTACTTCAAATTTTTTAAACGCTTTTTTCATAATTCACCCGTCAGTTTGATTTTTTCTTGATTATAATTACTGCAATAACACCGATTACAACAACGCCTGCAACAACGCCGGTAATAATTACTCCTTTGTTTGAGCTTTTGCTCTCTTGTGTTTCTTCAAGCTGCTGTGTTGTGCTTTCAAGAGCCGTTGTGGTTACCGTAGTGGTTTCTGCGGTGGTAGTTTCTTTGGTTGTGGTTTCCTTTTTAACATCGCCGATTCTCTTTGCACTGTCATAATCTACTTTTATTCTGGCAGACGGTGAAAGAGGCATAGCCGAAGCCGCAAACTTCACTCCGACAAATTCATCGTCGCTCTTAATTGGAAATTCAAAAGCTATGTCATATTTTTTGCCGTCAATTTCAACATCGTTGGATTGCTCGATTTCTACTGTATCACCCTCGGTAGAACCGTCCTTATAGTACCAAAACTGCATATCGCTTGATGTTTCCGTAGGTGCAATGGTGAGAGTTTTTTCATCGCCGTCAACCGTAAGAAGTGCAGTATGAACTATGTAGCTGTCGCCCATTGATAATTTTTCTTTTTCGGCATGCCACATTTCAATGGAAACCTCATAAACGCCGCTTTTGCTCGGTCCCATTGCAAATACGCTCATTGATGTGCATAAAAGTGCAACCGTTAACACTAAAACTGATAAAACAACTGATATTTTTTTTGACATTTTTCGTCCTCCGTAAATTGTTAGCACACGCTAACCTTTTGATAAAATTTTAAGTTAGCTTGCACTAACCGTGGATATTCTACCAAATTATCAATAAAATGTCAACAGAAAAAAAGCCTTTTTGAACGATAAAAGAAAGCATCCGAATCATAAATTTCGGATGCTTTTATCGGATGCTTTTACATATGATTATAAGCCGAACATATCCTTGCAGATTTTTTTACCGCAAGAGGTTTTGAAAATTTTGTTATACGCATTTTGAACAGCCGATTTTGAAAGATTATCTTCCATCATATTCACAAGAAAATCAGCTTCAACAAGAATTTGATAATCTATATCGGTTATGTTGTCATAGGTGTGATGATGGGCAATCAGATATTGAACCCTGTTTGAAATTTCGGCATCGAACCCCAATTTTTCAAGCAAGTCTTTTGCTATTGCGGGGCCTTCCTTTTCCTGCAACTTTCCGTTGCAATTTCCGTATTTCTCCTCACAAATATGAATGCCTATATCGTGAGTAAGCGACGCCGATTCTATAATAAACAGCGTTTTGTCATCAACATTTTCGGTTTCGGCAATAAGTTTGGCATAACTGTGAACCTTGCAAAAATGTTGAATTCTCTTCGCGTCCCCGTTATACAATTCTATCATTGCCAAATGTAACTGATTGAGCATATCTAAACTCCGTTCACTTTGAATTTGGTTAAATCATAACTGAGTTTATTATACTATTATTGTTCGCAAAAGACAACAGCACTTTGTTAAATATCAGCCTAAGACTTATTTTGTTTGTTCATCAACGAACGGAATAAGATGATTATCAAGCAAATCCTTTGCCAAAGCTCTTTTTTCTTCGTTCCATCTATTTGCTTTAAGCATTGAAACCGCACATCTGAACCAAGCAAGAGGATAGAGCCACTTCAAGCTGTCGTCCCTTTTAACTGCATCTTCAAACGGTTCGCCGAAATACTTGAGCATAAACTTATTAAATAGTTCGGTAACCTGCTCGCTCGGCATTTTGTAAAACGAATTGAATTCGCCCGGTGCCGGGTTGCCGTAGGACATTGAGAAAATAATTCTTGAAATGTCAAACAACGGTGTACCGATACCGAGTTCGCCCATATCAATAAGCAAACATTCGTTATTTTCGACCATTATATTATTAAGGTTTAAATCACCGTGAATACAGTTATTTCCGTTTGGTACAATATCCAAAAACTTATGCAAATACTCTCTTTCGCGGTCATCAATTGTTGTAAGGTTATCTATATCAACACGGTTAACTGCCTTAAAATCAGGAATTTCCGGGTCGTCCGTTTTGATTGAAGCAACCTTTTTGCATACATTTACATACATTTCAATGTACTTATCAGCATTGGCGTAGTCCTCTCTGATAAGTTCGCCGAGAGTTTTTGACTTAATAAGTTCGTACATAACGCCCGTTCTGCCGTCGCACTCAACAATATCATAAGAAATAGCAGTCGGAACGCCCATAACAAAGGCTTTTTTTGCAAGTGTTTTTTCTGCTTCAATTTCCTCATTTTTAACATGAGAATAGTACAATTTAACAATTGTTTCGTCGTCCAAACGGTAACATTCGCCGCACGCACCGGCACCGATAAGTTCACAACCGTCAACGCTTATTTGGCGAACACTGCCTTCAATATCCATTATTTCCGAAAAGCCCGTTACATCAAATACGCTCTTAACATCGTTGTTAACACCGACAACCTTAAATGTTCCGCTGCCGCATCTCTTTTTTGCGCCGAGAATAACACGAAGTCCTGCCGATGAAATAAATTCAAGCTCGCTTGCGTCAATAATAATTCCCGCTGTGTCGCCCGGCTTATCAGCAATGGCTTCTTCAAATTTTCCTGCATTTGCCGAAGTGATACTACCCGATACAAATACATATGTAAGATCATCTTTTGTTTCAATTTTAATGCTCATAAAAACTTCTCCCGTTATTAAAAAATTTCTGCTACTATTTGCTTGAGCTCTTTGTACATAGTTAAATCCTCCAACGGCTTTAAGGCGTCAACAAGGCTTGTATAAAGCCACTTCTGTTCATCCTTGCCGTATCTGAAAATCGACCAAGTTTCATCGCCGCAATGCTCAATAGATTCTTTTATGTCTTTAAGATTTGAAAGCTTATCGGCACAAATCAGCATTTGACATCTGCGATTGTCCGTTGTTTTGGCAAATTCAATCGTTGCCTTTTTTCTGCTTTTCCACGACAGCTTTTTGTCTTCAGTATCTCCCGACACCAATTCCGCAACGCCCTCGCCGAATTCTTCTTTCAACTCATCGTACGACACAGTTGTGTCTTCGATTGTATCGTGAAGCAATCCTGCACTTATCAGCTCGTCATCGGCACCGTTTTTTGCAAGCTCGATAGCAACTGAAATAGGATGATTGATATACGGCTTGCCGTCTTTTCTTTTTTGATTTATATGTGCTTCAATTGCAAAAACCAAAGCCTTATTATACAAACTATCAACTCCGTTCTATTTTAAATCAACAGTGATTTTTAAAATATTTTTAGCATTTTCATACTTATAATCGATTGACGATGACATCTTTTTCACCATAAATATTCCAAGTCCGCCGATTTCCCTTTCCTCAGCTGATAAAGCGGTATCAGGGTCCTTGCTTACTGTCGGGTCGTACGGCTTGCCGTTATCCGTAAATGTCAACATCAACTGTTCGTCTTGAAGCGAATACGACACCGTAAGGCTTGTTGCGGAACTGTAATTTTCTATATTTGAATAAACCTCATCGATTATAACGCTGATTTTACTAAGAACGCTTTTTGAAACATTGATTTTCTTAAGCATCTTGTTAATATAGTTGTTGACCAATTCGAGCGAATCCATATCCGGATAAACGGTTATGCTGTTTGTCCCTTTCATATGATTGAGTCTAAATGACAGCATTGTTAAATCATCGCTTTGTTCGGCATCCTTTGCAAACTCACTGACATCATTTTCAATCTTTTTGCAAATAACCTCAGGTGACTCTCCGCCCAATCCTTGCATACTTTTAAGCAAACGGTCATCTCCGAAAAGTTTGCCGTTAACATCGTTAGCCTCAGTAACTCCGTCTGTGTAAAGATAAATCTCATCACCCGGATTAAGCCACAACTCGTGCTTTTTGTAAACTGTGCAATCCATACCCGCCAAAATGAAATTCGGCTTTGATTTCAAATATTCAAATTCGCCGTTTCTTCTGCATATAAGCGGTGGATTATGACCGGCGTTTGCAAACGCCATATGTCCCGTTTCAAGATTTATAACGCCTATCCATGCTGTAACAAACATACCTGCGTCATTATTTGTGCACAACTTTTCGTTGGTTTTGTTGAAAACTTCATCAACGGTATTACCGCCTTCGGCAAGACTCTTAATGAGTGTTTTGCTTGCCATCATAAACATTGCGGCAGGTATACCCTTGCCGGAAACATCGGCAATCAAAAATGCAAAGTGCTTGTCATCGGTAAAATAGAAATCGTAAAAGTCGCCGCCAACCTCTTTGGCTGTGTTCATAAGTGCATAAATATCAAAATCGTCACGCTTCGGGAACGGCGGGAATATAAACGGAACGGCAGATTTTTGAATTTGCCTTGAAAGTTCAAGTTCCCGTTCAATTCTCTTTTTCGCGTCTGAAATATGGTCTTTTAATGTATCGACCGTTGAGTTTATGTCATCTGAAAGCTGAGAAAATTCGTAACTGCTTCTTACATCAAGCTTTGTGTCCAAATTCCCTTCGACTATTTTATTAAGTCCGGAATTTATGCTCTCAATTTTCTCAATGAATTTTATTCTCGTGATTTGATAAACAAGGCAAAAAACGGTAATGTAAATCAATGTTTCCATAAACAAAACCATATACAGAGTAACATTGCTTGAAAGATCCGCTTCATCGGACGGCATATATGCAAACACATAATAATCCGAATATGCACGGTATTCACAATACATTTTTTCACCGTTAATTTCGGTTTTATAAAAAGTATTTTCTTCAAGGGAATTCTTAAGTTCACCGTAAGTATTGCTGTAATTTGTAATCTTTATAGGCTCGCCTTCTTTACTTGCGGCAAGAAGATTACCTTCTTTATCACAAACAAGCACGCCGCCGGATTGACCGGTTCGCCAATGAGAGAGCCTGTCGGTTATACCGTTTCTTTCAATTTCCTGCGTAACATCGGTTAAGTTACCCGACAAAAGAGTTTTAGCCTCGCTTTTAGCTATGTTTGTATTGATAACATATGTTATTGAACAAGTAATTGTAAAAAGAATGAAAACGCATACAAACAAGGCATTCAAAAAGCTTTTAACAATTCTTCTCGGTTTTTCAGGTTTGAAACTAATTTTTTTTGCCGGAAGAACCGCAAGTCCCGTAGCAATAACATTAAAGATAATCATAGGTACGGTACATTTTTGCACAAATTCAAATGCAACGCTCATATTATCCATATTTGTAAGCAAAACAAGAAGCATATGAAGCACTTCTGTTCCGAGAGCAATAGCCACGGCAAAATTAGCGGACGGTCGCTGCTTTTTGAACATAATCTTTCTGAGATTAGCAGCTGTAAGTCCGGCAATTACGGTTGCAAGCGAGCAAGCAAGTCTTGTTACTTCACCGCCGCCCCAATATACGCTGAACCATCTTTCGATACCGCCGATTAAGCCGGCAATAATTCCGGCAGGTCCGCCGAAAACAAGACCGGCAACAATAGGAGCTGTATCACGCACATTGATTACCGCACCGTCGATATCGACTCCGAACTCCGTACAACCTATTGCATACAAGCCGAATACGATACCGATTATGACCTGCTTAGCCACATTCGGCATACTCTTTATTTTTTCGTTTTCACCTAACTTTAAAAACAATACCACCAAAAATGTGGGGATAATCGTGGCAATTATTAAATACAACAAGCTGAACTTCATCTCCTTTGTCAATATAACCGACCGACGGTTGAATTTATATATCTATTATGTTTCTTTTAAAAAATCCAAGCAACGCTGTTTGTAATCGGGTGCTTCGTCATACACGGCGTGGCCGTAACTTTTACCGTAAATGTAAAACTTGCAATTAAGAGTTTTGGCTATTTGACTTGACGCCTGTGCCGTAGCAACGCGGTCACCCTCACAGCCGATGACAAATACCGGGCATTTTATATCGGAAATCTCCGCACTGCAATCATATGTTCTGCACGCTTTGGCTAAAATCAAGAATCTGCGATACTCCTCATCGGTAATTCCTGCCTCTGACGAAATGAGAACATCTCTGTATGCACTCAATGTTTGCTCGGAATAAACCCTGTCAACAAAACTTGAAATAAGTTCGGTCTCTTTCTTCTTTTCGGCAAGGTCAATCCATTCTTCAAGCACTTCGTTAAAAGTGTCGTTAGGCTTTGCGAGAGTTGATGCAAGAATCATTTTGTTTACAAGTTGCGGATAATCAATCGCCAAATGCAGAGCAATCATTCCGCCCTGCGACGCACCGAACACATCGGCTTTTTGAATGCCCAAAGCCTTCATCTTTTGCGCGGTATCCTCCGCCATATCCTTTACCGTATATCCGTCGCTTATATTTTTAGCTCTGTCAAAAACATACACGGTATATTTATTCGTAAAATCCTTATACGCTTCTTCAATGGCTTGAGCATAACGCATAACGCTGTGTATTGACAGCCCCGGAAGAATAACAAAGCTTTCTGCTCCGTTGCCGAATTTGATATAATCCATTTTCATCCTTACGCAACCAAAGTTGCCAAATAGCATAATATCCAAAATTTTATTATTTTTTAGTATAGCATATATATACACGAATTTCAACTTGTATATTAAAAAAATTTTTATTTTATATATGCAAAAGGATTGTATTTTTAACATTAAAATGGTAATATATTATGATAGATATTAGAAGGAGGGATTTTATATGAATAAAAAGAACAGCATTTTTATTCGAACAGTTTGCATAATTATACTTGCAATAATGTGCATAGGCGTACCTTGCTCTGCACTGGCAGAGACTACAACCGCGGCAGACGCCACCGCTTCATCAGAATCCGAAGAAGAAGTTTGGAAAGCTCTTTCGGGAAAAACAGCCGGTGTAATGACCGGAACACCGCAGGATAAAATAATTTTATCAAAGGTGCCTGATGCAAATATTCAGTATTTCAACAGCATTACCGATGTTGCTTTGGCACTGCAACAGAAAAAAGTTGACTTTGCAGCACTTCCTACCGTAAGCTATTATACGCTCGCTCAGCAATATGACGGTTTTGGATATTTGGACGCTGCCTTTGCCGTTTATGACATCGGAACGGTTTTTGCCAAAAGTGAAAAGAGCGACCCTATCCGCAAGGAATTAAACGAATATATAGCAAAGCTGAAAGATAACGGCGAATTGCAGAAAAAGCAGGACTATTGGCTCACTCCGAGAGATTGGGAAACCTTTGACATTCCGTCAAGCGGAAAAAACGGAGTGTTGACCATGGCAACAACCACAACATTGAAGCCGTTTTCATTTGAACTTAACGGAAGTCCCGTTGGATACGAGATTGATATTATAGCCGGATTTTGCAAAGAATACGGCTACGGCCTAAAAATCGTAGATGTGGACTTTGCCGGAATTTTGAGCGGAATCACAAGCGGTCAGTACGATCTTGCCGCCTGTCAGATTTCGTGGACGGAAGAGCGTGGACAAAGCGTAAACTTCTCCGATTTTTACTACACTCAAAAATTCGTGCCGATTGTAAACGCAGAAGACTTTAATCTTCCGTCACTTGTTACGGCAGACGCTTCAGGCACCGGCACAACAAGTAGCGACACTACCTCCGCTTCCGACGATGACGATAATTCAAAAAACGGAATTGCAAAAAGCATTCAGCGTACTCTTATTGACGAGGACAGATGGAAATCCGTTCTTGAAGGCTTAGCGGTAACGCTTCTTATAACCGTAGCAGGCTTTTTATTGGCAAATATTTTCGGTGCGGCATTTTGTGCAATGTCTATGTCGAAATCCAAGTTTTTAAACACGCTTGCCGAAATATACTCAAAACTGATGCAGGGATTGCCGGTTGTAGTTATTTTGATGATTATGTATTACATAATTTTCGGAAAAACCAAAATATCAAATATATTTGTTGCGATACTCGGATTCGGATTGATATTCGGTGCGTATATGGCACAACTGTTCAAGGGCGGCATCAAGAGCGTTGACAACGGTCAATGGGAAGCCGCACTGTCAACGGGACTTACAAAGAGTCAAACATTTTTCGGAATTATTCTCCCACAGGCAATACAAACTATGCTTCCGGGTTATTTCAGCAATTTAATCAGCTTGATGAAAGGCACGGCCATTGTGGGATACATTGCCATTAACGACTTAACAAAAGTCGGCGATATTATACGAAGTAACACATATGAACCGATTGTTCCGCTTATAACTATCGCATTAATTTACTTTGCGATTGCCTGCATTTTGCTTTCTGTTATGAATGCAATTCGCAAAAAAATAGCTCCTAATCATAAAGCAACGACCGACGCAGAAAAACAGCAAGGAGGTGCCGATGTATGATTACAATTGAACATTTGAGAAAAGAATACGAAAACGCCACGCCGTTGAAAGATGTCAGTGTAACCGTCAACAAAGGTGAAGTCATATCTATCATCGGTCCGTCCGGAACGGGTAAATCCACATTTTTGCGTTGCCTCAACCGTTTGGAAGAGCCGACCTCGGGTACTGTTTTGATTGACGGTGAGGACATCAGTTCCAAAGACTGCAAATTACATAATTTAAGACAAAAAATGGGAATGGTTTTCCAAAACTTCAACCTTTACAATCATATGAATGTTGTTGAGAACATTATGTATGCACCGATGAAAGTTTTGGGGCTTTCAAAAAATGAAGCGTACGAGCGTGCTATGAAGCTTTTAAGAACCGTCGGATTGGCTGAAAAAGAGTTGAACTTTCCTGATGAGCTTTCGGGCGGTCAAAAACAGCGTGTTGCCATAGCAAGGACCTTGGCTATGGAGCCGGAAATCATTCTTTTTGACGAGCCTACTTCGGCTCTCGACCCGACAATGGTTGCCGAAGTTCTTTCGGTAATAAAAAGACTTGCACAGGAAGGTATGACAATGCTTATTGTCACTCACGAAATGTGGCTTGCAAAAAGCGTTTCAACAAGAATTTTCTATATGGACGAGGGAACCATTTACGAAGACGGAACTCCTGAGCAAATATTCAACAACCCTCAAAAGGAACTTACACGCCGATTCATCAACGGACTTGACGGTATTCACAAAACATTTTTGCGTGACAAACTTGACTATCTCGGTCTTATCAGTGAAATTCACGCTTTTGCTTTGAAAAAGCTGCTTACTCCGCAACTTCTTTTCCGCATTGAATCGGTAATGGAAGAGGTTTATATTCAGGCGATACTCCCGATTTTGGACAACAATACAGAAATGCAGTTCAGCTTGGAATATTCAGAAAAAAACAAAATTTGTGAAGTACGCTTCCATTGGAAAGCACCGCAGATAAATCCGCTTTTGAATATGGACGAAATTTCACGCAAACTTGCAGAACACTCCACAAAATCGCTCACCTATCAATACAGCGATGGAGGACATAATGAAATTTTAGCTGTTATCGAAATCTAATTAACAAATTAACCCATAAGTGAAAAGGAGTTGTTTCACAAAAATGTGAAACAACCCCTTTTTGTATGTGTTTTTAAAAATCAAATTGTCCTGTCAACGCCGCAAATACCGCAAAAAGTCCGTTCAACACAACCGGCACGGCAAAGCGATTAATCTTTTATTATATCCTTGTATTGAAGTCTGACAACCTTTTCCAAGTTTTGAGGTGAGGTGCAGACCTGACAACCCACTCTGCCACCCGAGAAGAAAATTTTGTCGGCATTTTGAACATTAATATGAATTGTCGTTTTAAACTGCTTTTTCATTCCGATAGGTGAACAACCGCCGTGAATGTAGCCGGTAAGCGGCAAAAGTTCTTTTTGCGGAATCATCTCAATGCTTTTTTCGCCGACAGCCTTTGCGGCTTTTTTCAAATCAAGTTCGTGCTCGGCAGGAACCATAAAAACATAATGTTCCTTTGACTTGCCGACAGTCACCAAAGTTTTGTACAAAAATTCCGGGTCGGTACCGAGTCCGTTTGCCACCTCAATGGCATTGGTGGTCATATTATCATAAGCATAATGTGTGTATTCAAGCTTTTTTTGGTCGAGCACACGCATAACATTCGTTTTATCCTTTTGCATAATGTCACCTCTCAAAAATAATAGCACAAACAAAGGGCAATATCAACAACAAGTCAAAAAACGCAGGCAATGGTGCACACCGATAAGGAAGTAAAACGCACCTTGCCTGCATTTGTTATATTTAATTAAAAACTGATAAGTCCGACTGCCTGTGCAAAAAGCACAACCAAAAGAGCGGGAGCAATAAATTTAATCGTTACATTATATATAATTTTGCGGTTGAATTTTTCACCGTTCTTTGTAACCTCATCAATAACGGTTTTTGGCTTTGCAACCCAACCAATAAGAATACAGGTAAAGAATGCGACAATCGGCATAAAGATGTTATTGCTGACATAGTCCATAACATCAAGGATTTGACCGACCGTACCGTTTGGAAGTTCCAACTCAAAATAAAGCTTATTGTAGCCGAGACAAACGATTACGCCTGCAACCAAAGCATATACAAAAACAACAATACCTGCCGTGTTACGCTTCCAGTGGAATCTGTCCATAAGTGAAGAAACAATAGCCTCCATAATTGAAACAGACGATGTAAGAGCGGCAAAAAGAACCATTACAAAGAACACAACGCCCACAACTGTGCCGACCTTGCCCATTGCGGAAAATACTTTTGGAAGTGAGATAAACATAAGACCCGGGCCTGCTGTCATACCGTCCTTGCCCATAAATACAAACACAGACGGAACAATCATAAGTCCTGCAAGAAGTGCAACCAAAGTATCAAAAATCTCAATTTGGTTAACCGACTTCATAAGATTTGTTTTATCGTCAACATAAGAGCCGTAAGCAATCATAATACCCATAGCAACGCTGATTGAGTAAAAAAGCTGACCGAGTGCGTCAAAAATTGTGGTAAATATACTCTTAAGCGTTAAAGATTTAAAATCAGGAACAAGATAAATTTTAAGTCCCTGCAAACCGGTACGGGTTACACCGTCGGCATCGGTATATTTCAAAGTAAGAGCAAAAATGCCTATGAAAACAATAAGGATAAGCAATATCGGCATAAGGATTTTGCTTGATTTTTCAATTCCTTTATTTACACCGCCGAAAATAATTACCGCCGTTGCGATAACAAAAACAGCCATTAATATAATAGGCAACCACAAACTTGTAATATGACCGGTAAAATAATTATCGGTTGCGGCAGCCACGCTGTCACCCGTTGCAAAACTGATAAAATACTTAAGAACCCAACCGCCGATTACACAATAATACGGCAAAATGATTATAGGTACAAGTGTTGCAACAGTACCGAGCGGTCTGAATTTTTTATTTATTTGGGAATAAGCTGTAAGCGGAGATTGTTTTGTTTTCCTGCCAATAGCTATTTCGGTAACCAAAAGCGTAAAGCCGAATGTAAGAGCCAAAATAATATAGCAGAGAATAAAAAATCCGCCGTTATCTTTAGCTGCCAAATACGGAAATCGCCAAATGTTGCCAAGACCTACGGCACTTCCTGCTGCGGCAAGGACGAAACCGATAGAGCCTTTAAAACTGCTTCTTTTCTTTTCCATTTAAGTAGTCCCTCTCTGTAATAAATATAGAATGAGTTTTAATTATACCATAAAATCCGCAAAAACACAACAAGTATTATTGACAATTTTTGACGGTTATTGTAAAATCAATATGATTTATGCATATAACTATGCTGAGAGGGATAATTTAATAATGAACAACAAAACCAAAACAGTAAAATTTGCATTTAAAATGTCGTTACCCGTTTTGTTCGGCTACCTGTTTTTAGGCTCCGCCTTTGGCATTTCACTGTTCGAAATAGGCTATAATTGGGTGTGGGCGATTATTATTTCGCTTCTTGTTTATGCCGGTTCCGGTCAATTTCTGCTTGTATCTATGCTCGCATCAAAAGCCGGTCTTGCAAACATTGCGATTATGACATTTTTTGTTAATTCCCGTCATATTTTTTACGGGCTTAGCTTTATTGAAAAATTCAGAAGCTACGGTTGGAGATATCCGTCGCTTATTTTTTCGCTTACCGACGAAACATACGGCGTTAACACATCGTTTAATACTGTACCGAAAGGCGTAAACGAAGGCGACGCAAGATTTTTAATCGGTATTTTTGACCATATATATTGGATAATAGGTTCTGTTATAGGTAACCTTGCCGGTCAACTTATTAAAATCGACTTTACGGGAATCGATTTTTCAATGACTGCACTTTTTGTTGTTATATTCCTCGACCAAATTCTCGCTTCAAAATCAAAGTTGCCCGGATTTCTCGGAATTATATGTGCACTCATTTGTTTGTTTGTTTTCGGTCCGGACAAATTTTTGCTTCCGAGCCTTATAGTTACGGTTTCGCTTCTTCTTGCGTTTAAGCCGTTGCTGTCAGGCGAAAAAAAGGAGGTAAAATAATGCTCTCCACATCTCAAATGCTAATTACTGTTCTTGTTGCCGGTGCAGTAACATTTGCGACAAGACTTATTCCGTTTGCCGCTTTCGGTAAGCGAGAAGTGCCGAAAATCGTCAAATATCTCGGTGATATTATGCCGCCAGCAATAATCGGAATACTCATCGTTTATTGCCTAAAAAGCGGTTACAATTTAGATATGACCGTACTTGCACCGCAACTTATTGCCGTTGCACTTACAGTGGCGGCACATTTATGGAAACGCAACACACTCATCAGCATATCGGTAGGCACAATATCGTATATGCTTCTCATACACTATGTATTTATTTAAACACAAAATAATATGAAGTACAAAATGATAGGCTTGGATTTGGACGGTACTCTGCTTACCGACAGCAAATCCATAGACAATGAAACAAAAGAATATCTTGAAATGCTAAGCACAAACGGTGTTCACATTGTTCCGATTACAGGCAGACCGCTCAGCGGGGTACCAAAAGAAGTTAGGTCTTTAAAAGGCGTTGATTACATAATATCAAATAACGGTTCAAAAACTGTTATCAACTCCACGGGCGAAAATCTTTTTTCACTCGCAATGTGTAATGCAACAAGCAAAAGCGTTATTGAAGCCGTACAAAAAACAGGTGCAATGTTTGAAGTGTTTTTAAATCATTACGGCTACTGCGAACCGAATGTTTTTGCTTTTTATAAGGAAATATACACCGACACAGTCATCGGAAATTATATCTTTTCTTCAAGAAAGCAAACCGACAGTATAAATGCACTGTTTGAAAATCCGACTGCTGAAGCGGACGAAGTGTTTATCATCTGCAAGGACAGTACCGACCGAGAACGCATAAAAACGCAAACCGACAGCATTGACGGTATTCAGTATTGTATGCTTGCCGACAAGTTTTTAGAGATTACAAAAATCGGCACGGACAAAGGCACTGCACTTGAAAATCTATGTGAATATCTTAACATAAAGCCGAGTGAGGTAATGGCGTTCGGCGACGGTGAGAACGATTTGCAATTTTTGGATAAAGCCGGCACAGCCATTGCTATGGGTAACGCAACCGACGCCGTGAAATCTCAGGCTGATATAATCACCGACACAAACAATAACCAAGGCGTGCTGAAAGCGTTAAAAGAACTAATTTAACACAATGCCCGAATATAAAAAACGGCTTTCGTTCCTTGCAATAAACGAAAGCCTAAACATCAGTGACGGTTAAAAACTGTTGGAGGAGTTTTATATCACTGTTGTTGTCTTTAATATTCGGTACATTATAAGCAGTATAAGCAGTTTGTTATTTAAAGCAAACTGCTTTTTATAATCTCTAATTTGCAAATATACCAATTCGGGATATTTGTATTATACCATTTTGGTATAATTTTGTCAAGGGTGATTTTATGAGATTAAAAAAATTACGCAAGGAAAAAGGAATATCTCAACTAAAACTTGCCATTGACCTTTCAACAAACCAGAATTCCATAAGCAGATACGAAACAGGCGAACGAGAATGCGACTATGCGATGCTGATAAAAATCGCAGATTACTTCAATGTTTCCATCGACTATCTTTTAGAAAGAACCGACAAAAAAGAGACAAATGAATAAACCGTAAGGACAAAAAATCCTTACGGTTATTTTTATATGTCATATTAAAAGCCAAATCAAAGCTCATTTATTTTGCTCAGTTGACATAAACAGCAATATTCTCTGATTACAAGAAACAGACATAAATGTTTATTTTTATTTATTGGTGTGTTTCAGGGACTTTATCGACAATTTTAATCTATTTCAATACCTCTGCGTTTTCTTTGCTCGGCGAGTTCCTTTTCCATATTTTCGCGGTATTCACCGGTGAGGTTATAGAAGAACATAGGAACAATGCACACCAAAAGCGAAACGGCAGGTATAATTGAAATAATACTGAATATGCCGTTGCGTACGCCGTGGCTCATTTCAAGCGGATTTGCGGTAATCGAAGCGGAAATGCTTGAAACATCGAGGTCGGCAATAATATACATCAAAATAATGAATGAAGTTGCAATTGCATTACCGAATTTTGTAACGAAACTTTGGATAGCCGAACCCATACCGGTAAGTCGCACGCCTGTTTTGAGTTCCATATAATCAAGGCAGTCGCCTACCATTGCAAATGCACAAACATTGATTGTTCCGCAAGGAATTGCACTGATGACAAGAAGCGGAACGCAAGCCCAAAAATGCTCATAACCTATAAACCACATAGCAAGCGAGGAAGCAGCGCCCAAAAGTGCAGACGCAATGACTATCTGCTTGTAGCTGAATTTTTTGATAAGCGGAGTTACAGCTATCATCGCACCGAACATACCGATTGCCGAAGCCGCAGCCATAACGGTTGACACCTTTGAAATATTTGCCTGAAGTGCACTTTCAAGTTCTGTACCGCTGAGACCTGTTAAATCCTTGCCGATATAAAACGAATACCTGGCAACATGGACGGCACCTGCCTGGAACATATATCTTGCGGCAGATAAAATACCCATAGCGGCAGTGAGCATAAGCGGTTTACAGGTGAATATCAATTTAAGAGCACCCGGTTCCGATTTATCTTTCTTTGCCGGAATAGGAATATTAACACGCTCTTTTGTTTTAAAATACACACGAACAAACAAAATATTACCGATTATTGAGCAAACGAGAGCCATAACAGCGTACTTTGTTTTTTCAAGTTCTGTACCGGAAAGATTGAATTTAGGCAAAACAAAGCCCAAAACCATAAACATAGCCATAGGAACAGCAGAACCGACTCCGTTAAATGTTCTTGCCTTTGATATGATAGAACCGCGTTCATCTGCATTTGGAGTAAGTGCATTAGGCAAGCTCCAAAACGGCACATCACTGCTTGTGTAAATCATACCCCATGCAACATATGTTACTGCGGCGTAAATCATCTTTTGACTGTCTGCCAAATTAGGTGCATAAAAAAGAAGCATTGTAAGAATTGCCACAGGAACGGGAGTAAAAAGAAGATACGGCTTCATTTTACCCTTTTTCGGATGACTGCGGTCAACAATGTAACCCATAATCGGGTCGTTAATTGCATCCCAAATTCGTGCAATAAGCATCAGCAAAAGTACAAAAATCGGCGTAACCTTTAACACATTAAGATAAAAATCGGATATGTACGAGCTCATAATAGCGTATACCATACCCTGACCGAGCGCACCTACACAGTAAGCGAGCCATTCCTTTTTCGAAACATAAGTTTTTGCGTCCATAATATATCCCCTTTATCCGCAAAAAAATTAATCTGTCCTATAAGATAAAATAACACAGAATTATGGCAAAAGTCAAATATTTATGTTATAATTATGTCATCAAAGCAAAGATGGTGAAATTGTGAAAACAAAAATACTTGTTTCAGCCTGCCTGCTTGGCGAAAACTGCAAATACAACGGCGGCAGCAACAAAAACGAAAAAGTCATTGCCTTATCGGATAAATTTGAAATTATTCCGATATGCCCGGAATGTTTCGGCGGTCTGCCTATTCCAAGAGTACCGAGTGAAATCAAAGACGGCAAGGTTTATTCTAAAGACGGCAAGGATTTAACGGCAGAATTTCTGTCGGGTGCAGAGCAAACACTCTACATTGCAAAAGAAGCAAATGCTCCGTGTGCCGTGCTTAAAGAGAATTCGCCGTCGTGCGGATTCGGAAAAATTTATGACGGCACATTTTCCGGCACTAAAATAAGCGGTAACGGCATAACCGCACAACTTCTTTTTGACAATGAAATTCAAATTTTCGGTGAAAGCCAAACAGAAAGATTGAGGTATTTATATGAATAAAAAAATAACATCGTCAATTCTATGCTTGTTGATTATTATTTGTTCGATAGTCTTTGTTTCCTGTTCAAAGCAAGAAAACGAAGTTGAAACTACAACTGTCTCAGCAACAGAAAAAGCACAAATCAAAGACGCAGACGCAATATCATACATAGAAAGCTATTCGAGTGAGGAACTTGGATTAAGCGATAAAGACAGAGCCAAATGCTCATTTATGGTTGCATCCGACGGTGAAGAAATAAACGGCAAAAGCTACATACAGGTTATTGCCGCAATAAAAAAAGAACACAAGGATGACGACGGTCAAATTACTTACACCTTTGACACAAAAGGCGAATATTACATTTCTTTTGACGGTGACGAGGTACTGAGAAAAGACGGCGATTCATATACAAAATTGGAACTTGTTACTACAACGGCAAAAGCAAAAAACTGATAATAAAAATAACGAAAGGCGGAAGGAGTAAATCCTTTCGCCTTAATTAAACTTTATATCAATCCGTACTTTTTATTAATTCTGTCAATTTTGGTAATAAAAGGCATTCCGAAAAGGAAAAGAAACACAGCCGTTGCCGTCCCGAAAACAAGGCTGAACACTGTTCCGCTTGCATAAATCGAAAGTACGCCGGCAAGAGTAACCTTATTGCCGTATGCTGACAAAATCGTTGACATATCAACTATCAATCCGTAAACCACCGTTGCAAGCACAAAGCCCACAAAGGCAAGAGTGTATCTGTTTGCTTTGAGTTTTTGAAAAATCAAACCGGCAAGCAGTCCGACAGCACCGAGTGCCACCATTTGAAACGGCGTCCACATTCCCTGACCGAAAATGAAATTTGATACGAAAGCGGAAAACGCACCGATGATGTATCCGCGATGTGCACCGAGACAAACAGCCGATACAATAACAACCGCCGCAATCGGTTTTACCTGCGGAATTAGGTAAAATGCCGCACGGCTGACAACTGCAAGTGCAATCAAGGTGGCCGTTAGAGTTATATCTCTTGCGGTGACTTTTTTCTTTTCGTACGACACAAAAAAAGGCAACATTGAGAAAAGCAAAATAACAACCGACACAATATAGTAGTTAACACTGTCGGCAAAAAGAAATTGCCACAGCAAAATAAAAGCAAGGCTTATTACAATCACAAGTGGAAGAATTGCTTTTTTCATAATATTCCCCCATCGTTCAAATCCTTTTCACCGACATAGCCTGTTGCAATACCGTTTGTGATTTTTGCCATACAAGTAGTATAAAAATTGAGAGAAGTGAAAAATTCTCTTCTCGGCATTGTGGCTACAATTTCACCGTTTGACAAAAACGAGATATAATCTCCGTATTCACCTGCAAAATCAATATCGTGAGTAGCAATTACAACGGTTTTGCCCTCGTCGCAAAGTTTATACAATACATCTATAAGACGAACTTTGAGTTCATAATCAAGTGCTTTTGTAGGCTCGTCAAGGAGGATAATATCGGCATTTTTTTCAAGCACTTTTGCAAGTGCAAGTCTTTGTGCCTGACCGCCTGAAATGTCATACGGGTGTTGTTCCTTAATATCGTCAATTTGCAAAAAGCTTGTGGTTTTTCCAAACTCAACTTCGTCGCCGCAGCGTTCTTTTGTAAATAAATCAAACGGATTTTGGCATAGCATTGATACCTTTCCGTCGGTTTTGACTTTTCCGTGATGAGGTTTTAAAACGCCGGCTGCAACCTTTAGTGCTGTGGATTTACCGCTTGAATTTGCACCCAAAATCACATTGATTTTGCCTTTATAAATTTTCAAATCGAGGCTTTTGAGTATATCGTGATTTTTTACATATGCAAAAGAAACATTTTTTATTCGCATATCGGTTTTCAGTTCTTCTGCCTCCGTTTGAAGCGGCGGCAGTTTTTTACTTTTTAGGACTTCACGGCATTGCGACACAGTATTTGCACCGTCAAAAAGCCGCATAAAAAGAGGTATTTCGCCCAAAAGTGAATTATTGTTTTGTTTCAAAAACTCTACCGCATTTTGCGGTTTTTCTTTCAGTAACACCTTACCGTCTTCCAAAATCAGCAAGCTGTCGGCATAAGGCAGAAGCTCCTCGGTCAAATGCTCGGAGATTACAACCGTCGTGCCGAAATCACGGTTAAGTCTTTTTACCACGGCAACAAAACGCTGTGCCGACACCGGGTCAAGCTGACAGGTAGGTTCGTCAAGAACCAAAACATCCGGCTTTGTTATCATAACGGACGCAAGATTCAAAAGCTGTTTTTCGCCGCCCGAAAGGGTTGAAACATCATTGTCGAGTTTGTCTGAAAGGTTAAAATAGCTTGCGGTTTCGGCAACCAAAAGTTCAATAGCATGCCTTTCCATACCCATATTCGTAAGCCCAAAAGAAAGCTCGCTGCGTACTTTGTCGGTCACAATATTTTCCTCAACATTTTGTGCGACATAGCCGACGCTTCCGTTAATTTTGATATTTCCTGCAAGCGTACCGTGAGGTGCAATTTCCTTTTTCATAAGTTTCAAAAGGGTTGATTTTCCTGCACCTGAGCGACCGATAACAAGACAGAATTCGCCATCCAAAACGGTTAAATCAACATCGACGAGAACTAAATGAGATGATGTCGGATAAGCAAAATTCAATTTTTCACATACGATATTTTCCATAAAAGCTCCTCCGTCAAATCAATTATCAGCGGCAAAAACGACAATAGTAAAAACAGCACAAACGCCGTAATATCAAAGGTTTTTGAATATATTCTCGGGTCAAACACAAAGGTGATTTTGTCACTCGCCTTTGCAAAAACCACATAGACGAGGCAAACAAACGACAGTACAATAAGCACACCGTCCGCCGATTTGAATTTATATCTTGAATACCTGACAGCCTTGGGATTATACCCCCTTGCCGTCATTGAATCGGCGGTTACAACACTGCTCTCAAGGCTGTATGTTACAAGTGCCGAAAGATTATTTAATGCCGATTTGAGCTTGTTTTTAGGCTTTTTTCCTCCGTCAAGAGCTAAAGCGGCAGTTTCTATATTGTTTAATTTTTTTGTAAATCTCGGGATGAAGCCGAGCACCATTGAAAAAAGAAGTGCCGATTTAGGTGCAAATCGAAAGGCATATATTACCTTTTCACTGTCAACTACTCTGCCGAAAATGCCAAACCACAGCACCATTGCCGCCACAACGAATCCTTGATTTATGCCGTAAAACATGGCTTCCAAAGTGAATTCGGTATCTCCGACTGTAAAAAGCACGGTTATTCCGTAATGTGCAAAAAGCATATTAAAAAGTCCGATAACAAAAATCATAATGACCGAAAATTTAAACGACGAAAGTGCCTCTTTACCTCTGATTTTCAATTCGTACAGCAATGCACCGACAAGTGACGGCAAAACAAAAAAAGGATTGTATACCGACACAACCAACACAAACATACCGATAAAATACAAAAAATGAAAAATCGGATGCAATTTGCTGAATCTGTCCATATACAGTCCTCTCTAATATTCTATGCCGCGTCGAGCGGTAACACCCTTGTCGTACGGATGCTTTTCTTTTTGAAAAAATGTTGCATAATCGGCAAGGTCGTACAATTCGCTCACCTTGTTATGTCCCGTTATAATATATTCTTTATTTTTCGACAGGAGTTGAGTCATATTATCTACTGATAAAAATTTCGGTATCAAATCCGAAAATTCATCAAGCACTACAACCTCGGCAGGCGATTTTTTGATATATTCAATTGCTCCGTCCACCCACGGTTGATATTCTTCACCCGGGTTAAAGCCCAAGTTATGCGGAGAAGAATACACTTCAAACGGCAACGCCGAAAGTTCGCTACTTTGGTCGTTTTTAAAAAACTGAACAAACAGCACGGTCATTCCGGCACCGAAAGCACGCATAGCCGCACCGACGGCAGAGCAGGTTTTACCCTTTCCGTAGCCGTAATAATAATGAATCATTTTATTCTGACCTCTTCTTTTGTTTTGTATCTATAGCCATAATTATCAAGAATATGCATATTGTTAAGTGCAACGGTTGCACCTTTGCCAACGCACAAATCAGGCATAGGATACACCTCAACATCAAGACCGAGTGCCTTTTTAAATAACTCGTCCATTCCGTAAAGCAAAGCCGAACCGCCTGTCAAAATAACCTTTGACATTGTGATATCGGCAACAAGCTGCGGAGAGGTACGCTCAAACATAATCTGTGCCGCCGCCGTAATTTCGGCAAGCAACGGTTGCAAACAATTATATATTTCATCACTCGTGATTTCAAGTGTTCTCGGCAAGCCCGTAACCGAACTTCTGCCGTTTACATTCATTGTAACCTGTGTTTCACGCAAAATTGCACTGCCGATTTGCTTTTTGATTTCTTCTGCGGTGCGAATACCGATTAAAACAGAATGATTGTCCTTTAAATACCTTACAATTTCATCATCAAAGGCATTTCCGGCAACCTTAACGGTTTCGCATTGGCTCATAGAACCTTGACTGACAACCGCCATATCCGTTGTACCTCCACCGATATTGATAACAAAAGCACCGTTAGGCTGTTTAGGCTCAACTCCGGCACCGAAAGCGGCACACAGCGGTTCTTCAACAAGGCAAACGGAGCGTGCTCCCGCCGAAATAATAACGGAAATAATCGTTCTTTTTTCAACATCTGTTGCAAGTGCCGGCATAGACGCAACAACTCTCGGCTTAAAAATACTTTTTTTGATAACTCTGCCGATAAAATATTTTACCATCTGGGCAGTCATATTGTAAGAGCCGATAACACCGTTTTTAAGCGGTTGCAAAACGGTAATTCCGTTTGGTTCTCTGCCCTCGAGATGATAAGCTCTTCTGCCTGCATATAAAATTTTTTCTGTTTCGGTATCATAAGCAACATAACTCGGTTCGTTAATAACAACGCCTTTACCCGGCACGGTTATAACGATATTGCTTGTGCCCATATCTATTCCAAGGTCATAACCAAACATATTTTTTGCACCAATTACATAACTAAAAATTTGAGAAATCTTCTCAATATATCATTTATTCAACACTGTTAATATTCTACAATAGCGTAGCTAAAAAGTCAACAAATCATCGTTATCATTGCTCTCAATAAAATACTTGAGGGCACTGAAGCGGCGTGACTTTTTGTCATTTTCAACCATCTGCTTTATACCCTGCTCGTTGCCGACAAGAACCAGAAGTTTTTTTGCCCTTGTAAGTGCGGTATAAAACAAATTTCTGTAAGCAAGTTTTGACGGAACGGCAAGCACCGGCATAACAACAGAGTTAAACTCACTGCCCTGAGACTTATGCACGGTCATTGCGTAGGCAAGCTCAAGTTCCTTGATGTTTTCAACGCTGTACATTGCTTCCTTATCATCATAACGAACATTGATAATATCGTTCGCCTTATCAATTTTTGTCAAAACACCGATGTCACCGTTAAAAACTCCCGTACCCGTTTCGCCCATTTTGAACCACGGAACATCGTAATTATTTTTTATCTGCATAACACGGTCGCCCTCTCGCAAGGTATAGCCCTTATAGCGAATTTCGCGTTTTTCTTTTGACGGCGGATTGATTTTCGCCTGCAAAATCGCATTGATATTTTGCGTACCGACCTCGCCCATTCTGCTCGGACAAAGCACCTGAATGTCACCCATCGGGTCAAAACCGTAACCGGCAGGAAGTCTTTGAATTACAAGGTCAAGAATTTTTTTCTGTGCGTTATATTTTGAATTTTCTTTAAGTAAAAAGAAGTCACTTTCTGCCGAATTATCAAATTCGGGCATCTCGCCCTTTACAACTCGGTGAGCATTTGTAACAATTTTACTTTTCATCGCCTGGCGGAACACCTTATCAAGTGTAACCACAGGCAAAACTCCGCTGTCAATCATATCACGAAGAACATTACCTGCTCCGACGGGCGGAAGCTGGTCCTGATCCCCCACCATAATAAGTCGGCAGTGAAGAGGCAAAGCGTCAAGAAGTGCGGCAAATAACGTAATATCCACCATAGACAACTCATCAATTATAACTGCATCATAATCAAGCGGATTTTTCAAATCGTGAACAAAGCTTTGTGTACTTTCGCCCTCTTTATATTCAACTTCAAGAAGTCGGTGAATGGTTTTTGCTTCACTTCCTGTAAGTTCCTCCATTCGTTGTGCGGCTCTGCCTGTCGGAGCGGCAAGTGCAACCTTGAGGTTACGGTTTTTCATAAGTTGAATTATACCCTTAACCGTGGTTGTTTTACCTGTACCGGGTCCTCCTGTAAGTATAAGCAACCCCTTTGAAACGGCATATTCTATCGCCTGTCTTTGCTTTTCGTCAAATTTAATCTTACTGCTCGATTCAAAAGCATAAATTTCGCTCGGATAAATTTCGTTTTCGCTCGGCGGATATTCAACCATAACCTTAATTCGGTCGGCAATTCCACGCTCGGCATGATAAATGTCAGGCAAAAAAAGGAAATCCCTATCATACACCTTACGCTGAATAACAGCTTTCGACTCGATTGCATTATCAATAGAAATCTCAACAGCGTCATCATCGCAGCAAAGCAATTCCTTTGCCGGCTCAATGATTTTATCACGGGGAATACAAGTGTGACCGTTGCCTAAATTATGATGCAAAATATAGCAAATCCCTGCCTGAGCACGATAGGTAAACGGCGGTCTGTTCTGCAAATTATCGGCAATTTGCTCTGCTCTGTCAAATGTTATGCCTGTTTCGGCACCAATTAAAGCATAGGGATTGGCTGTTATAAAATCCATTGCTTCGGCTTTAAGAAGATTATATGTTTTTATCGCTTCGTTTTGTGAAAGCCCAAGATTTGTAAGCCCCATAAGCATTTCTCTGGCAGCGAACTGTGACTTGAAGTTTTTGCAAATTTCTCGTGCTTTTGCTTGTGAAATACCTTTTACGGTTGCAAGAGTTGCAGGGTCGTTTTCAAGGATATTAAAGGTTTGAGCTCCGAATTTTTCGACTATTTTAGTTGCTGTTGCGGGGCCTATTCCTCTGATTATTCCGGAAGAGAGGTACTTTAATATTCCTCCAACATCAGCAGGAAGTGTTTGAACTGCAGATTCAGCTTTGAACTGTCTGCCAAACGATGGGTGAAACGACCAAACGCCACGGCATTCAACTTCTGCACCTACCGCAAGCTCGCCGACAGAACCTACAACAGTAACAGCCTCTTCACCGGTGTTAACTTCGGCAACGCAAAAGCCGGTGGTGTCGTTATAAAACGAAACATCTTCTACCGTACCTATTAAAATGTCCTGAACTTCGTTTTCCATATCAATACCTCAAAATCTGCTTATATTATAGCAACAAAAAGTGGTATAGGCAAGCCCATACCAAAGAATTTTGAAAAGAAAAAAGAGCAAAGCCGAAGCTTTGCTCTCAGAATGTTTAGTAAATCAGGTGATTACTCGTTGATCTTTGTAACAACGCCTGAACCTACTGTTCTACCGCCTTCACGAATAGCGAAACGAAGACCTTCTTCGATAGCGATAGGAGTGATGAGTTCAACGTTCATATCAACGTTATCGCCAGGCATACACATTTCAACACCATCAGGAAGTGTGATAACACCTGTTACGTCAGTTGTTCTGAAATAGAACTGTGGACGATAGTTGTTGAAGAAAGGAGTATGACGGCCACCTTCGTCCTTTGAAAGAACGTAAACTTGACCTGTGAACTTTGTGTGTGGGTGAATAGAACCAGGAGCAGCAAGTACTTGACCTCTCTTGATATCTGTTCTCTGTACACCACGAAGAAGACAACCGATGTTGTCACCAGCTTCAGCGTAGTCAAGAATCTTACGGAACATTTCGATACCTGTGCAAACTGTTGACTTGATTTCTTCTTCAAGACCAACCATTTCTACTGTATCGTTTGTCTTGAGCTGACCTCTTTCAACTCTACCTGTTGCAACTGTACCACGACCTGTGATTGTGAATACGTCTTCTACAGGCATAAGGAAAGGAAGGTCTGCCTTACGGTCAGGAGTTGGGATATAATCGTCAACTGCATCCATGAGTTCCTGAATGCAAGCACAAGCAGGATCATCGTTTGAAGTTGCTTCGAGTGCCTTAAGAGCTGAACCCTTAATGATTGGGCATTCGTCATCAAATTCATACTCAGCAAGTGTTTCTCTGATTTCCATTTCAACAAGTTCAAGGAGTTCAGGGTCGTCAACTTGGTCAGTCTTGTTCATGAATACGATGATTGCCGGAACGCCTACCTGACGAGCAAGAAGCAAGTGCTCCTTAGTCTGAGCCATAGGACCGTCTGTTGAAGCGATTACAAGGATAGCACCGTCCATCTGTGCAGCACCTGTGATCATGTTCTTAATATAGTCAGCGTGTCCCGGGCAGTCAACGTGAGCGTAGTGACGCTTTTCTGTTTCATACTCAACGTGAGCAGTGTTGATTGTGATACCACGTTCTCTTTCTTCAGGAGCCTTATCGATATCAGCATAGTCTTCAAACTTAGCGAAGCCCTTATTTGCAAGATACTTTGTGATAGCAGCTGTAAGAGTTGTCTTACCGTGGTCAACGTGACCGATTGTACCAATGTTTACGTGTGGCTTGGTACGGTTAAAATGTTCTTTTGCCATTGGAATTTCCTCCCTAAAAATTTCTTTAAAAAATTTGTTACTAATATTCTACCAAAAAGGTTGGTAAATATCAAGTCTTTTTTTATATTAGTATATTAGTCTTTCTTTGAGCGTTCGCTGATGATTGATTCAGAGATTGACTTAGGAACTTGATCGTATCCGTCCGGTTCCATTGTGTACTGTCCACGACCCTGAGTCTTTGAACGAAGGTCGTTTACATAACCGAACATCTCTGAAAGCGGAACTCTCGCATTGATTTGCTTAGCACCTGTTCTGTCTTCCATGCCCTGGATTTGACCACGGCGTGAGTTAAGGTCGCCGATTACATCGCCCATATATTCTTCAGGAACGATAACAGTAACCTTCATCATAGGTTCAAGAATTACAGGGTGAGCCTTCTTTGCAGCATCCTTGAATGCCATAGAACCGGCAATCTTAAATGCCATTTCAGAAGAGTCGACTTCGTGATAAGATCCATCATAAAGTTCTACACGAACATCAACTACAGGATAACCTGCCAAAATACCGCTCTTCATAGCAGCCTGGATACCTGCGTCAACAGCCGGAATATATTCCTTAGGAATAGCACCGCCGACGATTTGGTTATCAAATTCATAGCCCTTACCTACGCCGTTTTCGTCAAGGTTAGGGAACATACGAATCTTACAGTGACCGTACTGACCGCTACCACCGGATTGCTTCTTATACTTTGTATCGGACATAGAGTCCTGAGTAATTGTTTCCTTGTATGCAACCTGAGGTGCACCAACATTTGCCTCTACCTTAAATTCACGGAGCAAACGGTCAACGATAATTTCAAGGTGAAGTTCACCCATACCTGCGATAATTGTTTGTCCAGTTTCTTCATCGGTATATGCCTTGAATGTAGGGTCTTCTTCTGCAAGTTTTGCAAGAGCAATACCCATCTTTTCCTGACCTGCTTTAGTCTTTGGCTCGATAGCTACACGGATTACAGGGTCAGGGAAGTTCATTGACTCAAGAATGATTGGGTGATCTTCGTCACAAAGTGTGTCACCTGTTGTTGTGTTCTTGAGACCTACAGCAGCAGCGATATCACCTGCATAGCATACAGGAATATCTTCTCTGTGGTTAGCGTGCATTTGAAGAATTCTACCCATTCTTTCCTTGTTACCCTTTACAGAGTTATAGCAAGGTGTACCTGCTTCGATTGTACCTGAGTACACTCTGAAGTAGCAAATCTTACCAACGAACGGGTCTGTTGCAATCTTAAATGCAAGAGCAGCAAAAGGTTCGTCGTCTGATGAGTGACGGTATTCTTCTTCATCTGTTTCAGGGTTAACGCCCTTGATTGATTCGATGTCGGTTGGAGCCGGCATAAAGTCAACAATAGCATCAAGGAGAGGCTGTACGCCCATATTTCTGTAAGCTGTACCACAGCAAACAGGAACCATTTCACCTGAAATAGTGCACTTACGGATGTACTTCTTCATAGCGTCAACGCTGATTGCATCTTCGCCTTCTTCAAAATACTTTTCCATAAGTTCTTCGTCTTGTTCTGCGATAAACTCAACAAGTTCAGTTCTGTACTTAGCAGCCTGCTCTTGGAGTTCAGGACGAATTTCTCTTTCTTCAAATACCGAACCGGCATTCTTGCCAGGGTCGATATATACGATTTCCTTATTATTGATAAGGTCAACGATACCTTCAAATGTATCTTCGCTACCGATAGGAAGTTGAATAGGAAGTGCATTACACTTGAAACGCTCCAATACCATATTAAGAACGTTGTAGAAGTCTGCACCCATAATGTCCATCTTATTAACGAAAATCATACGCGGTACATTATAATCGTCAGCCTGACGCCAAACGGTTTCAGACTGTGGCTCAACACCGCCCTTTGCACAAAGAACGGTAACCGAACCGTCAAGTACACGGAGTGAACGCTGTACTTCTACAGTGAAGTCAACGTGACCCGGTGTATCGATAATGTTGATTCTGTGGCCTTTCCAGAAACAAGTTGTAGCAGCAGAAGTAATTGTAATACCTCTTTCCTGCTCTTGCTCCATCCAGTCCATTGTAGCGGCGCCTTCATGAGTTTCACCAATCTTGTGATTGATACCGGTGTAGTAAAGAATACGCTCTGTAGTTGTAGTCTTACCCGCATCGATGTGCGCCATAATACCAATATTTCTTGTTTCTTCAAGAGCAACTTTTCTTGGCATAATATCCTCCTGTCCGGCTGATTAGTATCTGAAATGAGCAAAAGCCTTGTTTGCTTCTGCCATCTTGTGTGTATCTTCACACTTCTTAACTGCTCCGCCTGTTTGGTTTGCAGCGTCCATAAGCTCTGCTGCAAGACGCTCCTTCATAGTTCTTTCACTTCTCTGACGAGCATAAAGTGTAATCCATCTAAGACCCAATGTTTGTCTTCTTTCAGGACGAACCTCCAAAGGAACTTGATATGTTGCACCGCCGACACGGCGAGCCTTTACTTCGAGAACCGGCATAACATTTTCCATTGCAGCTTCAAAAGTTTCCAATGGATCGTTGCCTGTCTTTTCTTGGATGATGTCGAACGCACCGTAAACGATTTTTTGTGCGACACCCTTCTTTCCATCAAGCATGATGTTGTTGATAAGTCTTGTTACAACCTTTGAGTTGTACATAGGATCTGGAAGTACATCACGCTTAGCGATCTGGCCTCTTCTTGGCATCTTCGCTTCCCTCCTTCATTAAATTATAATATGAGTTCATAGGTACTCGGTTTTTCCGTGGAGCCAACAATAAGCCTTTTATATGAATAAATAAACTATTGTCGGGTTTCCTCGTTAATATAAGCTAAAAATACGATTACTTCTTAGCCTTTGGCTTCTTTGCACCGTACTTTGAACGGCTCTGCATTCTGCCTGTTACACCCTGTGTATCGAGTGTGCCGCGGATGATGTGGTAACGAACACCAGGTAAATCCTTAACACGGCCGCCACGAACCATAACAACAGAGTGCTCTTGCAAGTTATGACCTACACCAGGAATGTAAGCGGAAACTTCCATACCGTTTGTAAGACGAACTCTGGCAATCTTACGGAGAGCTGAGTTAGGCTTCTTAGGTGTTGCTGTCTTAACTGCTGTGCAAACGCCGCGTTTTTGTGGAGACGCATTGTTTGTCATAACGTTCTTCTTTGTGTTAAGACCCTTGATAAGAGCAGGAGTCTTTGACTTCTTTTCAAGTGACTTACGGCCGGTCTTAACTAATTGGTTAAAGGTAGGCAATAGTTTATTCTCCTTTCTGATTATTTGTGCATAAAATTGCAATATACACATTTCATACCTTAAATAATAAGGTATCGGATGTATACATTACATTATCTACCGAGGCATAATTGCTTATGCCCCGATAGACGAATTTAACAAATTAAAGTGGCAAAACTTAGTGACATTGCACAAGCTTATTAACACACAGGTAGATATTATACCTTAGTTGCCGTTATTTGTCAATAGTTGTTGTAACTGTTCCAAATCTTTTATTTCCATTCCGCTTTCGGATGAGAAATAGCTTGGAACAACATCTACATCTCTGAACACACTCATACCGGTGCCGGCAGGAACAAGTTTACCGATAAGAACATTTTCTTTAAGACCGATAAGTGGGTCTGACTTACCGCGAATTGCGGCATCGGTAAGAACTCTTGTTGTTTCCTGGAATGAAGCGGCTGACAAGAACGAATCCGTTGCAAGAGAAGCCTTTGTGATACCCAAAAGAAGCGGAATATATGTTGCCTTTTTAAGGTTTTCTTCGCCTGCGGCTATTCTTGCGTCAATCTTATCGTTTGCTTCTGCAACTGCGGCAACATCAACATTTGTACCGGAAATAAGATCGGTGTCACCCTCGTCATCAACAATGCACTTTTTGAGCATTTGACGAACGATAACCTCGATATGTTTATCGTTGATATCAACACCCTGTGTACGGTAAGCGTACTGAACTTCCTTAATAAGGTAGTTATAAACAGCTTCTTCACCGAGAATAGCAAGAACATCGTGCGGATTCTTTGAACCGAGTGTAAGCTCTGTACCCTTTTCAATATAAGCACCTTCAACAATGTTTTCGCAAAGTCTGTATCCGTAAGGGATAAGATATTTCTTCTCGTCGCCCGTTTCCTGATTGAATACAACAACATGGCGGGTCTTTTTGATTTCTTCAAATCTAACTGTACCGCTGATTTCGGAAAGAATTGCAAGTTGCTTCGGCTTACGAGCCTCAAACAATTCCTCAACTCTCGGAAGACCCTGTGTAATATCTTCACCGCCTGCAACACCGCCGGTGTGGAATGTTCTCATTGTAAGCTGTGTACCAGGCTCACCGATTGACTGAGCGGCAATAATACCAACTGCTTCGCCGACCTGAACAGGTTCGTTGAACGCAAGGTTTGAACCGTAACACTTACGGCATACGCCGTGGCGTGACTTACAAGTGATAAGCGAACGAATTTTAACCTTTGTGATGCCTGCTGCGGTGATTCTTGCAGCGTCTTCTTCGTTCATAATTCTGTCGGTATCCATAAGAACTTCACCGGTTTCAGGATGAACGACAGGTTCGGCAACAAATCTGCCGACAAGTCTTTCTTCAAGCGATTCAAGTACACGGTTGCCGTCCATAATAGCGTAAACTTCAATACCGTCGTGGCAACCGCAGTCGTCATCACGAATGATAACATCTTGCGATACATCAACAAGACGCCTTGTAAGGTAACCCGAGTCGGCTGTACGAAGTGCTGTGTCGGTAAGACCTTTACGAGCACCACGGGAAGAAATGAAGTATTCCAAAATGTTAAGACCTTCACGGTAGTTAGCCTTAATAGGAATTTCGATTGTTGCACCCGATGTATTGGCAATAAGACCTCTCATACCGGCAAGCTGACGAAGCTGTGATGTACTACCACGAGCACCCGAGTCTACCATCATATGAATTGGGTTGTGCGTACCGTCAAAGTTATTTGTAAGCTCATCCGATACCTTGTTTGTACATGCTTCCCAAGTCTTTACTACCTGTGAATAACGCTCTTCGTTTGTAATCAAACCGTAGTTATAGTTTGTTGTAATTTCGTCAACCTTTGCTTCTGCTTCAGCAAGGAATTCCTTTTTCTTTTCAGGAATAAGTGCGTCGATAACGGCAACAGTTGTACCGGAAACGGTTGAATACTTATAGCCCTGATTCTTAATATCGTCAAGAACTCTTGAAGCAATGGCAACGCCGTGTGTTCTGATACAAGCATCGGCAATCTTACCGAGGCCGCCTTTCTTAACAACAAAGCTTACTTCAGGAACGAATTCGTTACCCGGAACGCTTCTGTCAACAAATCCGAGATCCTGAGGAACCGGTTTGTTGAAGATTACACGACCGATTGTTGTGGTAACGATACCCGATTTCATCTCGCCGTTTACTTCGCCTGTAAATCTAATCTTACATTCCGAGTGAAGACCGAGAGAGCCTTCCTGATAAGCCATCATAGCTTCATCAACATCACGGAAAATTCTGTATCTTGTGATTTCTTCACCGTCAACAACTTCCTTATAAGGACAGCCCGGTTCACCCTCTTTAATCATTGTAAGGTAATAAGAACCGATAACCATATCCTGAGAAGGAACGGCAACTGGCTTACCGTCGGACGGTTTCAAAAGGTTGTTTGAGGCAAGCATCAACATTCTTGCTTCTGCCTGAGCTTCTGCCGAAAGAGGTACGTGAACAGCCATTTGGTCACCGTCAAAGTCGGCGTTAAACGCTGTACAAGCAAGCGGATGAAGTTTAATAGCTCTACCCTCAACAAGAACAGGTTCAAATGCCTGAATACCGAGTCTGTGAAGTGTAGGAGCACGGTTGAGCATAACCGGGTGATCCTTAATTACAACTTCAAGTGCATCCCAAACCTCTGAGCGGTTTGCTTTTTCTACCATTTTACGAGCTTGCTTAATATTTGAAGCAACATTTGTTTGAACCAAACGCTTCATAACAAACGGCTTGAAAAGCTCGATAGCCATTTCCTTAGGAAGACCGCACTGGTACATCTTAAGTTCAGGGCCTACTACGA
>CAVLCA010000009.1:0-83101 GCA_963661495.1 bacterium | reverse complement strand
TCCCCTTATTTATAAGGGGAGCTGTCGTGCTTTAGCACGACTGAGGGGTTAACATTAGGGGAGCTGTCTGCATCTTGTATGCAGACTGAGGGAATAAAAGGTTTTAACCTATGATTATGTGCAGACTGAGGGGTGCGGGTCTCCGGTGGAGACCTCTGCACAAAGTGCTCAAGCACCGACCGAGCCGGCAGGCGAGACTAAAATCCGTAGGGGAGGATATTATCCTCCCGAAAATAAACGAATGCCCACGGGCGGACGGTATCCGCCCATACATGGAAAAATGTTAAACCCCACCGCCTCACTTCGTTCGGCACCTCCCCTTGCTTCAAGGGGAGGCAATCCTTTCAAGGCTCCAAATATAAATCATACAGACCTATCAAGGCTCCCCTTATTTATAAGGGGAGCTGTCTGCACCTTGTGTGCAGACTGAGGGGTTAACATCAAGGGGAGGCAATAAATTAGGCGAACGCAGTTCACCCCTACAAAAATTAAAGGTCCGCTACTGCGAACCTTTTTTCTTCTTGTCCCTTAAATTTTTAAAAAACGCTGTAAGCATTGCCTGTGCTTCTTCTGCCATAACGCCGCCGATAATTTCGGGCTTATGATTGTACGGCAGGTCATTGAAATTGACAACCGAGCCGAAGCTTCCGGCTTTGTAATCGCTTGCACCGAAGTAGACCGTTTTGATTCGTGAATTTACAATCGCACCGGCACACATTGGGCACGGTTCAAGGGTTACATACATATCACATTGCCACAGACGCCAACCGCCGAGGTTTTTGCACGCTGAGTCAATAGCTTCTATCTCTGCGTGATAAAGTGCGTTTTTGCCGTATTCCCGTCGATTTCTGCCTGTGCCGACAATTTCGTTATCTTTAACAATCACCGCACCGACAGGCACTTCGCCCTCAAGAGCACTTTGCCTTGCAAGGTCAAGTGCGGTTTTCATAAATTCATTTTCCGTCATACTTTAGTGATGTATTGTTTTGTGATAGCCCAAAGATATGCGAACGGAATTATCATACCGGGAATCATACACGCAACTTTTACGGCAAAATTATTGTCGTAAAGGCTTTTGAGCTTCTTTTCTCTTGTAAACGACTTTGTCATAATAAGATAAAAAAGTGAAGCAATAGCGGCTACAAAAATAACAAGCATAATTGCAACGGAAACGATGTTTGCCGTTTTTTCGCCTGCAGAATTGGTTACAATGTCGTTAACTGCCGACCTGCCGTTATTCAAGCCGTGAATGAGAATAGCAATGATTACATTATCGGTTTGAATAGTGATATAAGCCATAATAATGCCCATAAGAAAGGCGAAAACGAACTGAATCACATTGCCGTGAATCAAGCCGAAAATAACACTTACCATAAACACGGCAAAGCCGTTGCCGTATTTTTTTAACACGCCGAGTGTACAACATCTGAGTGCAAATTCCTCAAAAATCGCCGGTGCAACCGCTACGGAGATAACCATAACAAAGTAGGTCAAAAAATCGTTTGAAATTCCGTAGTCGTTTTGCGAAAGTTCATATCCGAGAGTGTTTTTTACAAAAACGGTCATTATTGACACAATATAGTTTGCCACTAATGTGCAACCGAGACCGAAGAAAGTCCAAGCCGCCACTTTAAGCCCGCCGATTTTTTTTGCCGGTACAAGGTCGCCTGTGAAATTTCTTTTGAGTATCAAAGCAGGAAGTCCGAACGCCGGCAAGAGTGACAAAAGGTCAACGCCTATAATATTAAAAGCGTATCTGAACATTGCAGAGTTTTGGTAAGTTTCGACAAGATCGAGTGAATTTAGCATTCCTGCCCAAAAATTTTGCAAAAACAGATATAATAAAATTGCCGTTCCGAGCAAAAATCCCACTTTGACAAGCTCACCACGCTGTTTTTTTCTTGCATAGTTAATTTGTCGTTGCATCAAAACATACTGTGCATTTTGCTGCTGATAGTATTGATTGTTTTGTTGGTTGAAATAGTTGTTGTTCATATGTTTTCCTTTCAAGGATTACAAATTTTTTGACAGTTCCTTTATGTAATCCTTTAGCTTTTCGGACAACTCGGGATGTTTTAGTCCAACCTCGATGTTAGCCTGCAAAATTCCGAATTTGTTGCCCATATCATATCTTGTTCCGTCGTAGTCAACGGCAACAACGCCTTGCTTTTTCGCAAGGGTACGCATTGCATCTGTCAATTGCAATTCGTTGCACGCACCCTTTGGAGTGTGCTCCAAAATCTCAAAAATTTCAGGAGGCATAATAACTCTGCCCAAAATTGAAAAGTGCGACATTATTTCTTCTTTTTTCGGCTTTTCAATCATATCCGTGCAGTTGTAACAGTTGTTTTCAAGATGCTCAACGGCAAGCGAACAGTATTTAGTAATTGATTCGGCATCAACTTCTTTAACGCCGACAACGCCCTTGTTGTATTTTTCATAAGCGTCAATCAACTGCTTTGTAACAGGATTGTCGGAGATGATAACATCGTCACCGTACAAAACGGCAAACGGTTCGTCGCCTACAAATGCTTTTGCACAAAGTACGGCGTGACCTAATCCTCCCGTTTCTTTTTGGCGTAAAAAGTAAATATTGCCAAAATTCGCACAAGCCTTTACAGAATTGAGCAATTCCTGTTTGTCAGGATTTTGAGCAAGCTTTGTTTCAAGTTCAAAAGCGTGGTCAAAATGGTCTTCAATAGCTTCTTTGCCGCGGTTTGTGATAATCAATACTTCTTCGATTCCGCTGTTAAACGCTTCCTCAACGATGTACTGAATGGCAGGCTTGTCAACGATGTTGAGCATTTCCTTCGGTATTGCTTTTGACGCAGGTAACACTCTTGTGCCGAGCCCGGCGGCAGGAATAATGGCTTTTCTTACTTTTTTCATGTTTCTCTCTCCTAAAAAAATGATGTGATTATATAAATTAAAAAGTATGCAAGCAGCGGTGCAAACAGTGACACTCCACCCTTGTTGCCAAGATACATTCTTTTCATTTGTTCTTGGTCAAGATTTGCTTCGGTACCGAAAAGTGTTGATTGAATAAAGTTTGCTCCGTTGCCGAGCTGCTCCGATACATTTTTGATGATGTTAAATACTGTACCCTTGTAGAAATAGTCGGCGTATGCGGCAATTATTATTCTGATTAACAGCAAAATTCCGATTATGATATAAAGTATCGTCATTGCCGTTTGAGCGTCCGAAGCACCCGTAACTGCAGATATATCCGGCATTGCGGTTGATTTAGGGTTGTAGTTTGTGGCTAAGTCCTGCAATGCCGCCGTGTAATTAGGTGCAAATTTGAACAGAGCCGCATTTCCGACCAATATGACTGAAAACATCATACAGAAAAACGCAATTCCTTGCTTGTACATTTTTCTGAACAGCAGATAGTATGAACCGAAGAAAAATGCACCCCAGTTCCAGCTGAGTTTGCTTTTTTTCTGTGAGAAATTTTTGAATTTTTCCACAAATCGCTGAGGGTTTGTCCTAACCGTTGCGGCAATGTCGCTGATGCTCACACCGTCGATTTCGCCCTGTTCGTGATATTGAGGCATATCAAACTGAATTGTTTGAAACGGCTGAAACGGCGACTGATTTTGCTGTTCTTCGTTTAAATTTCCGTTTGACGGATTTTGTCGATTATTTGTACTGTCGGTAGGCGGAGCGTAATATTCGCCCGTTTTTGCCTGTGCCTGTATATTCGGCTGAGGAATAATCGGCTTGTGATCCTCTAAAAAACTGTAGCCCGATATGTGTAATCCTTGGTTTACGCAGTGACCCGACAGTTTGTAGCACTCTCTGTGATGAGGTGTACCGCATTCGGGGCAGGTGACTATGTCGTCGTCTTTTGTAAACTGCCTGTTACATACGGGACATTTGTATTCTTCGTAGTTTGGCATATAATTCTCCCAAATAATATATATTATTTTTATTATACTTATCTAATCATAAAAAATCAAATATTTAATTAATAATTGATTAACTGTTTATAAATTGTGCTTGTTTATGCGTGTTACGGTTTGCACTGTCCGCAAGGTTCATAGCCGTTATTCACAAGGTTATCTCTGTATCCTGTATATGATTTTTTGTTGTCGGCTTTGATTTTTTGAACGGCAGGGCAGTCTTCTGTGTGAAATTTCTTTGTGTTGAGATTTACAATGTATGTTTGCTTTTCGTCGTTGCTTGTTTCTGCTTCGCTGTCAACGGACTTGCTTTCGCCGGTTGAATAATCTATTTCTATACCCGGCTGAACATTGTAGCAATACACATTGAATTGGATTCCTTTGCCGTTGTCCTCAATGCTGTACGCTTCCATTTGAACGCCTCTTGCAACAAGTTCATCGTCCTTGAAAATAGGTGTCACTCTGTAAAGAACATGATTGTTTGTTGTTTTAATATATTCGGCAACCTTGTTTTCAAACGGCAACATTCCCTCGATGTTTAGGTATCTCGTACCTGTAATCAAGTTGTTTGGATTGGCATTTTCGGCGGTTAGTTGATATCCTATCAGATGACAACGGTTGTATAAATACTTTCCGTCAATATTGTTGTATTTTGCTATATGCCATCCGGTGGGTTTAACCGAACCTATTGCACCTCTTTCTTCGGTCGGCATTAGGTCGGTGCCTATGTTCGCAAAACAAGTTGTGCACCTGCTGAGTGAATCAAGTTCGCCGTATTTCTCAAACGATTCTGTGTAATCGTCCGTTTCAAATTCCGGTACATTATTGTTGACTGTTGTATAAGGATAATATGTGTACGGCTGAATGTCATCCGTACTGATACTGTTTGCAATTTCCGTGTACTGTGTTACTGTTTCTTTTTCTTTTGAAACGGTTTGCTCAACGGTTTTGTATTCACTGCAAGCCGTAAGCATCAAAACAGCCAACAGCAACGATACTATTTTTGTAAATTTCTTTTTCATCTTATCACCAAACATATAATAACATATTATATAGGCTAAAGCAATTTGGATTTTTTGCTGTTCAGGTCAATAATTATTATAACACAACTTACAAGGAGCATAACGCTCAAACCGTTGTTAATTTCACTTGCTTTCGGCGTTATGTTTGATATGTTTGAAAACACTTCTTCATTCGGTGAAAATAAAGTGGCATACAGTTTACCCGGGAAATATGACAGCAGTCCTCCGGCAAGCCTGTGAATAAAAAAATCAAAGTAGCTCATATTCACTTTTTTGATTATACCGAGAAGCTGAAAATGTATGCAAATTCCGCCAAAACTCAAAAATAAACACAGATATTCAAGCGGGATTGCTTTGCCGTTTGCAAATATACCGTTCGTTATTTCTATCATCGGCATTGCTGTTTTGGGTATTGTAAAAAGCCCTGACAGAGCGGAAAAGAATATTATGTATCCGCACATTGAAGCGATACTTCGTACACTGCTTTCAACCGAGTTTATCAATGCGGTTGAAAAGTTCGTCTTCTTGATTTTGGTGTTGGCATTTTTATATGATTCATCCTTTTCAAACAGCCCTTCAATAATGCAAATCGCTAAAGATGAAAATATATTTGTTAAATAAATAATTGCTCCGGCTTTTGTGTTTTTTAACTTTATTGTGCCAACTGCTGTTATTATAAAGGCAATACCGCCGCAGAAATTAAATCTCAGCAGTCTTCTTGCAGTATTGTTCGATATCAAACCTTGTTCAAAAAGTTCGTTTGTCAATACAGCACCGGTTGGATATCCGCCGATAAGTCCGAAAATTACGGCACAAATTGCCGCAGACGGAAGTCTTAACAGCTTCGAAAACGGTTTGAATAAATGCTCGAAAATTGTCGAACATTCGCTTTTCGTCAATGTGTTTGTCAGTATGATTACGGGCAGAAGCGACGGCACTATTATATTTAAACACATTTTCATTCCTTCGATTGCCTGTACTTTCGCTTTTGACGAAAATATTGTAAGCAAAACAATGAGCGTTGTTGTACCGAATGATTGAACGGTCAAAATTGCTTTTTTCAAATTAATCACCGATATATTATATTTTGAACAAGGCAAAAATAAAACTCCGACCTACAAAAGTAAATCGAAGTTGATTTTTAAATACCGGATGTCAAAAGATTTGCATTTCTTATCAAAGCGTCAACCGCTTCCTGTCCGCTTTTTTTGACGATTTCGTTTATTCCGTCTTTGTATTCCGGCGGTCTGCTTGAAAGATTGTGGCAGTCTGAGCCTATAAGATGAATATGACCCGTGTCAAGAAGTTTGAATAATTTTTTCTTGACGCTACGGTGAGCGTCTGAAAATGTTGAAATGTTAACCTGCGTGAGGCAACCCATATCAATGTAATCCTCAAGCTTGTACGGATCTTCCATAAGAGCAGGATATCTTTCTATATGAGCAAGAATCGGTTTTGCCCCGTAATCGCAGTACATATTCATCAATCGGTCATATGTGTTTTCCGAAAAACTGCTTGAAAACGGATGTTCAATCAATATGTAATTTGAATTGCCTATTTTTAATTCGTCAATGCTTTGATTGTTAAATAGATATTGACTGATGTAGACTTCCGCTGCAGGGATTAAGGTGGGGCTTCCGCTCGGCAACGCACGTATAAGCTCGTTAAAAGATTTATCGCGACGCCTCAAAAAATCGTCAAGCGATATATTGTCGGAATAATAGTGCGGCGTCAGTATGATTTTTTTCGCACCCTGCCTTTGCAACTTTTTAATCATTGCAAGACTTGTGTCAATATCCGGCGAGCCGTCATCTATCCCCGGAATAATATGGCAATGGGTTTCTACAAGATTATTGATAATCATAATGTGTTCCTTTGCTGTTTAACGGTTTATTTCCTGTTTTGACGGGCGTCATAAGGAACATTGCCGTAACCGTAACCGTATGAGCCGTAGCCATAAGAACCGTAACCGTAGCCGCCGTTGTTATATCCGTATCCGTTATACGAACCGTAACTGCCGTAGCTTCCGTAACTGCCGTAAGAACCGTATCCGTAACCGTAGCCGCTTTTGTTTTTACCGTAACGGTAGCGACCGTATTTGCCGTAGCCGTATTTTGAACGGTTAGTATCAGCAAAGTTGACAACAAATCCGAGAATTTTTGCATCAATGAATTCAAGAGCCGATATAGCTCGTTGAACCTCCGGATGAGTTGACTGATTTGAGCGTACAATAAGCACAACGCCGTCACTTTCTCTGATGACAGGGAGTGCGTCAGATACAACATTTATCGGCGGTGTGTCAATGATTATATAGTCAAAATCTTCGCCGATTTCTTCCAAAAATTCCACCATCGGCTCGCTTCCGAGAATTTCGGCAGGATTTGGAGGAATTGAACCGGAGCAGAGCACCGAAAGATTTTCAAATTCCGTAGCGTGGATAACCGAAAACAAATCCGTCTTTTTTTCTGAACCCGCACCGACTTTACTGCCCAAGTAGTTTGTAAGTCCCGGTGAATTCGGTACCGAAAAATAATGGTGAATTTTAGGCTTACGAAGGTCGCCGTCAATAAGAAGAACCTTTTGGTCAGCCTGCGACATAGCAATTGCAATGTTGATTGTTGTTGTCGTTTTACCCTCATTCGGAGCAGATGAAGAAATAACGATGGTTTTGCAGCCCTTTTTCATTACGGAAAACATAATGTTTGTTCTGACGCTTTTATATGCTTCTTCAACTCTGAATTTGAGCGAAGGATCCATTTCGATATCTTTAAGCAACTGGCGGGAGTTACTGCTTATTCTTGCGGATTTTTTACTGTTCTTTTTTGCCATTATTTCTCAGCTCCTTTCTCGGACGAACTTATATACGGTTCGTCAATGTTTTTTGTGCGTGATGTTGTTGCAACGCTTTTAATCTCATAGTTAGGAATACTGCCGAGAACAGGAATGCTGTATTTTTCAACAAGCTCTTCACTCGTGCGGATTCTGATGTCAAGCAGATTTCTCAAAATAATATATGCACACGCCAAAATTATTCCGATAACCGCACCGATAGCACATTTTTTAGGATATCCCTTGCTTCCTGCGGCAGATGCCTTTATCGGCTTGTCCTCAACGCTCGCTTTAACAAGACCGTTGTTCGTCTTTTTCATCATTTTCGGAACTTCGGTTTCAAGCTGATGGGCAATTTCGTACGATAAATCGTTGCTCGTGGTCGTAACGGTAATTACAAACATTGCCGTGTTTTCAACAGACTCGATAGTCATCGCGTTTTTTATGTTTGCTCCCGTACAGCTCGAATTGATTCTGTTGTTCAATTCCTGTGCAACGGTTGCGGAAAATTCGTTCGTATTCATAATTTCAATATAAGTGTCAAGCATCATTATTGCATAATTCATTTTGCTTGTGTTGCTTATTCTGTCGTTGACACTTGAATATGTGTTGCCCTTTATTTCACTGTTGGTATCTTCCGCATATGCAAGAAATTCAACGGTGGAAGTGTAGGTTAATTGGGTGAAGTTTGCGGTGTAGAAAAATCCGAGCAACGCACCCACAAGTGCAAATGCCACAATTACTTTCCACTTTCTTAGAAGAGAGATAAGTATTTTTCGTACATTTTCATCTATGTTCATATATATAAATTCTCCTTTACTTTACATAACAACAGATAATAATATAAGTATAATAACTTTTATTAAATATTTTGTCAATAAAAAACAGAAATTTAGATTATATTATTGACAAATAATCTTTTATCAATCATAATATCTGTGATATTTTACTTTTACAAAAGGAGAGGTATGTTATGCCTAAGCAAGTATTTATGCCTGTATGGGGTCCGTATTCAAAAAAATATATGGGTCTTTCAAGAATTATGGGTACAATTGATAACAAAAACGGTAAATCAAGTGCTGATGCGGTACGCTTTGATTTTGCCGTTCATCCTACAATTTGGAATTCGTCAACACCTGTTCCCAATGTGACCGTTCCGTCAAGCTATCATTTGTGGAAGTGTGCAACGGATTATTCGTTTTATTCCTACAGATATGAGCTTATGTGGAAAGATATGGTGTATGCCGATGTGTCTTTTTCAAAAATCAATGAAGAAGCGTATCTTGCAAGAGTTGAGTTTGTAAACAATACTGACCTTTCGCAAAATACAGTTCTTAATTTCTTTTCGTCGCTTGAATTCCCGAATTCAAAGGAATATTACATCAAAGCAAAGAACGAAAACTATATTCTTATCAAAGCAAACGAGTATTCGCAGTATTCGTATGCAAAAATTCGTCCTTGGGAAAATGAAACTCCCGACGGTATGTTCCGCGGTATGTTCAAAAGTGAGGAATTTTATCTCGGCTACGGTTTGGGCGACAGATGCGATAATGCTCATGTTCACTATCTCGGTCTGAAACCTTTCGGCTGTGAAGCAGGGGACAAGGTTGCTTACAAACTTTCGGCTGACGGTATCGACAATCCGGTTGTTGCTTTGCGATACAAGACAGTTACCGACGCTGATGCAAAATTCAGCGTAAACGGGGCAGAAACCGTGTTACCTCACAGTGATGAACTTACAATTGTCGAACTTCCTTTTGCGGAAAACTTTGAACTTGTAAGCCTTGGCACAGCAGGTGTTGAACTCGACTTTGTAGCCGTGTATGAGAAGGGTAACAGCCTTGAAGTTGTTGAGTTGAAACACGATTTTGAACCGGAAATTAACACAGCTCAAAACGGTAAGGGCTATACGGTTGATATCGATTACAAATATAATGACTGTAAATTTAAAGTTATAACTTCAAATCCGAACACCCGTTTTCGTACTCTCGACAGCGGAAGCCTTGAGGATGCACTTATCAACCGTCTTTCAAACGGCGACCATACATATGATGATTTAAAGGAAACATTTTCAGGTTCGTTTAAGCGTAAAACTTCCGATGACGGCTTCTTCCAAAACACACTTATTAAGTCGATTTTTATTGAACCGCACAGCACGCACATTGAATATGCGGTTGTTGCAAAGTCGAATTTTGAGCCTTTGACCAGTGACGAATATGAAAAAATTTATAACGAACGCAAGGTGCTCGGCGAAACGGCAAAATTCAACAAAGACGGTGAAAAGTACGCTCTTTCAACGGATATTTTGCGTGCAACGCTTTTGACCAATACCGTTTATCCTGTTTATAAGCACGGCGAAAATGTAATTCATCACACTCCGGGCAAGCGTTGGGATAGCTTTTATACTTGGGACAGCGGCTTTATCGGAATGGGTCTTCTCGAATTCAGTAACGAATTGTGTCAGTATGCACTTGATATGTATCTTTGCGATGACGACAATGACGATTTTTGCTTCTTGCTTCACGGCTCGCTTGTACCCACGCAGTTTGTTGAGTACTTTGAACTTCTTAAACGCACAAACAACAAGTCAAAGCTTAACTTCCTTTATGATAAAATGAAACTTTATTATGAATTTTTGCGTGGCAGAACTCACAATTCAACCTGTGCAAAGTTTGATAACGGACTTCTCACAACATATGATTATTGGTATTCCTGTTCGGGTATGGACGATTATCCGGCTCAGGTCAAAATGATTGCCGACAAGGCGGAAGAATATTCCTGTCCTTGCCTTTCAACAAGCCAAATTATCCGTGCCGGTAAAATTTTGAAAATGGTTGCTTCATATCTCGGTAAAACAGACGATGTTGCTGTTTACGATGCGGATATTAAGTACTCCACCGAAGCACTTAATAATTACGCTTGGGACGAAGAGTCGGGCTATTTCGGCTACACAATGTACGATAAGGACAAAAACGCTCCTTATATTATGAAAACCGAGGACGGCGAAAATTGGGACAAGGGCTTTGACGGTGTTTATCCTCTTATTGCAGGCTCGGTTGACGGCGAGAGAAAACAAAAGCTCATTTCTCATATTAAAAACCCGAATGAAATGTGGTCTGCGGCAGGCGTTTCAGCCGTTGATATGTCCGCTTCATACTATTTTGACGACGGCTATTGGAATGGCAATGTTTGGATGAGCCATCAATGGTTTGTCTGGAAAACAATGCTTGATAACGGTGATGCCGATTTCGCATTTGAAATTGCGAACCGTGCCCTTGAAATGTGGAAAGAGGAAACTGATTTTACATATTTTACATATGAATGTTTCGGAATCAAAACCCGTCGTGGCGGCTGGTTCCATAATTTCGGCGGCTTGTCTGCTCCTATTTGTATTTGGGCAAACGCTTACTATAAGCCGGGTACGGTTACTACAGGTCTTGATGTGTGGACGGATTATCAAAATGTAACCGACAATAGTGCCGAGATTTCGTTTAAATATTTCGGCAACAATGAAAAATATTCTGTGATTGTTACCCTCAGTGATAAGAATTCGTATAAAGCTACCCTTGACGGTAAAGAGATTGAATTTAAGCTTCGCAACGGCGGCTCTTTGGAATTTACATTTGACAAAGATGTTAATAAGGGTATACTTAAAATTGAGACTGTTTGATTGAGAGGTAAGAAGAATATGGCAGACAAAATTGTAGGCTCAAATAACGAGCCACTTAAGGTTCAGTTTATTACTGATGTTCATTATTATTCAACAAAACTCGGTACTCACGGCAAGGCTTATGACAAGATGGAATCAAAGTCGCAAATGGTGATTAAGGACAGTCCTCTTGTTATCAAAAGAGCTTTTGATATGCTGTGCGAGGATACCTCAACAGATATAGTCCTCCTTTCCGGAGATACCACTCACGACGGTGAAATGCAGTCGCACGAGGAGTTTATTGAAATGCTCCGTGACCTCAAAAAAAGAGGCAAGAGGGTTTATGTTATAACAGCCACCCACGATTTTCAGGACAACGGCATTGCCTATGCTTATGAGGGCGATGAAAGGGTTGAAGTTCCTGCCGTTGGCGATAGGCACGATTTGTGGGATATGTATTATGAGTTCGGTCCCAATGAGGCTATTGCAGTGCATAAGGAGTCTATGTGCTATGTTGTTCAGCTTGCACCGGGTTATCGTTTGTTTGCTCTCAATGACGACACAAATTACAAGCCGGAGGGTGAGCGTGGTTCAGGCTTTTCCGATGATTGTATGGCTTGGATTATGGAACAGCTTGAGGATGCAAAAAAGAACGACCAGTTTGTTATTGCTATGACGCACCACCCTATGATTTCACCGTCACCGTTTTATAACATTATCGGCGGCGGAAATATGCAGAGAAATTACGAAACAACACGGGAAATTTTTGCGGATGCCGGTCTTTCCTGTATGCTTACGGGCCATACCCATGTTCACGATATCAGCGATATCACAACCAAAAAAGGCAACAAGTTTTATGATATTACCTGCGGTGCACTTATCGGCTGTCCGCCTGTAATGAGAAATGTTACTTTTGACCCAAAAAACGCAAAGATAGATATTGACACTGTTTTTGTGGATAATGTTGACGGACTTGATACCGACGGCAAGAGTTTTCCCGATTATATGAAAAACTTTTTCTTCGGTATGATAAAGGAAGTTTTGTGGGCAATGGGTTATGATATTGACCGCCTTGCCGAAATGACGCCTGCTTTTTCGGTACCGGGCGAAACCGTCAAAAAGTTTGCTTGGATAATAAAACCTGTAGGCAAGTTCCTTAACAAGTTGACTTTTAAGAAAATTTGGCGACTTTGCAAAAAAGAAAGCGGTCTTAAAAAATCAGATATAGCCGATATTGCAAACAATAAGGTTATTGATTTTATTCTTGAACTTATCCAAAACCTGTACTGCGGCGATTCTCCGTACACTCCGGACACAAGGGAATACAAACTTACCTGCGGTTTTCTTAATGTAATTGACGCATTTTTGAATACAATTCATTTTTCAATCGGCAAAGTGCTCAAAGGTGCAACTTCGGTCAGAGGCCTTGTTGAACCTCTTCTTTGGAACAGCGGCTATTGTGATGCCGAGGCAACACTTCCGCTTTATCCTATTTATGATGACGAAAATCCGGCACCCGCTTCGGCATTTGAAGAAAAGGAATTTAAGGATACTGTAAATAAGAGTAAAAAAGGACCTCTTGTGTTGATTATTCTTATTCTTATTGTGATTCTTCTCCTTGCAATTGTTGCGGGCATCGTTGCACTTATCGTGTGGGCGGTTATAGCAATTATTCACGCAGTTTCGGGCACCGCAATGCTCGGTTTACTGTTATCGTAACTTTTGTACTATTTTACTAAAATAACTGTTGCATATTGAATTAAAACTTGTTATAATGATTTAGTAAATTCGCTATTTACATAGAAAACATAATATTTAAGGAGTAAATTTATGGCAGACGAAAAGAAAAAATTCAGTCTTGGCGGCATTGATAACGCTGCCGAAGAAAAGGGTAGCTTTATTAAGACTCTTTGGCAACTTGTAAAGTTCCTTGTTGTATCAGGTCTTGTAACAATTATTCAGTTGGCACTTGCGGCTTTGCTTCCGTTGGTATGTGACCAAATTCACACATTGCTTCCTGAATTCTTAAGAGGCATTTTCACACCTACAATGTTTACAGCAGGCTCAGAAGAGGCTACAAAGTATGTTATCGACGGCGTAGTAACATGGGGCTATGTGCTTCCGTTCCTTCTTTCAAACCTTATTGCTAACATTTACGGTTTCTATCAGAACAGAAAGACAACATTCAAGTCCGACTCAGCTTGGTACAATTTTGTTATTTATATCGTGCTTCTTCTTGCACTCATCCTCTTCTCAACTTGGATGCAGGGTGCAATCGTTGGTGCACTTCTTAAGGTTGAAGCAAGCAATTGGTTCCTCAAGATAGTTACAAACGAATCTATCGCCCGTCTTCTTGCTTCTATGGCAGCAGGCTTCGTTCAGATGGTAGTTCTCTTCCCAATGGAAAAGTTTGTACTTATGAGAGAAAAGAAAGACGACGCAGAATAAGTCACAATTTCATAGCGAATAAAGAAGCTGTCTTGCATTATTTGTAAGACAGCTTTTATATTGGTCTTTAGTAAAGAAATAAACCCCCGGTTCAACCGGGGGGGGAATGAAAGTGCTTTAGTAAAAATAAACCCGCCGAGCTTAAAGCAAGGCGAATGTATTGGCGAAAAAATAACCTCCTAGTATAATAGAAACGGTTTGGCAGCCGCGTTACTAAAATACAGGAGGTTAAAAATATGATAAAAAAGAATGGGAACAATGAAATAAAAACATTGTCGCACTCAACATACAGGTGTCAATATCATATAGTGTTTGCACCAAAGTACAGAAGGAAAGAAATATACGGAAAGATAAAGAAAGATATAGGAGAAATCATCCGTAAATTGTGCGAACAGAAAGGTGTAGAAATTATAGAAGCAGAAGCGTGTAAAGACCACATACACCTTTTGGCATCAATACCACCGTACTTAAGTGTAGCACAATTTATGGGATATCTCAAGGGGAAAAGTACACTTATGATTTTCGACCGACACGCAAATTTGAAGTACAAGTATGGTAATCGTCATTTTTGGTGCAGAGGATACTATGTAGATACAGTCGGTCGAAAGAAGAAAGTGATAGAGAAGTACATACAGAATCAGCTTGAAGAAGATTTTGCAAATGATCAGGTATCGCTCAAAGAGTATGTAGACCCGTTTACGGGTAACAAGAATAAGTAAGCAAAAAACAAACAGCCGCACGAGAGCGGCTGCTTGAGATAGTAATGCGATGTCAAACTAATCAGTGCCGACTTTCAGTCGGCAAGCCAGTAGGCGGCCCTTTTAGGGCCTGTTCAAACCACCAGTTCAACTGGTGGTTATGATTTTTGTTATGTTTATATTGTACAATAAAAGTTTGATTCCCATGCCGGTATGTATTTTGAATGTCTGAAATATATTTTGTATTTTTCGTCAAGTTCCCACACCTTTAGAGGCAGTGCAAACAAATCTTCGTTTCTGTGATATGCACAGATGTAAAGCTTTGGCAAATATGTCTTCACAGTGCTCTCCATACCTTCGAGAGCTCGCATTTCGCTGCCCTCAATGTCCATTTTTATAAATGTAGCCGGAATGTTCAAACTGTCAATATCCGTCACTTCAACGCTTGTTCCGCTTGACGACAACTTGCTGTTTCGCCCTGCGTCGGCACTGAATATAAGCGTATCTTTTTTGCTCCACACACCCATATTAAGTGTTGTCAGGTTTTTCATTCCGTCGGTGTTCTTGAGCAATTTTTTGTAACTTTTTGCGTCCGGTTCAAGTGCCGTTATGTGCTTGTATTTGCCGTTGGTAGCGGAGGTAAACTCTCTTATTGTGTCGCCGTCGTATGCACCGAGGTCAATTATTTCCTCACTGTCGCCGAACTTCAGTATTTCGGAATAAACCATATCTTTCTCGCAAAACGAACGGAGCAGATATTCGATTTTGCCCGATACCTTAAATGACAAAATGTCAAGGTAAACCCTCTTGCTTTCTTCGTCTGCAAGGCGGGAGTAAACTTCGTCAAATTCGCTTTCGTTTTCCTGTATGTATTCTCGGGTAAAAAGTCCTCCGCCGGCAACCGGAACATCGGGAGCAAAAACCGTGTGTTCTTTGTTTATTTTCTCTATGTGTTCAATAACGCTGTCTATATGACTTGCAAAACAAAGAACAATGTTAAAATCTTTATATTTTTCACACACCTCGCTGTACTTGAGCACCTTGTAGCCTTTGAATGAATGTCCTCTTACAAATTCGTCACTTGCAAAAATATCATCGGCTTTAAGTCCTCTTTGCTCAAGCTCCGCCATTATTTTTTCCGCACCGAGACCCATACCGTAAAGAATAAGCGGTTTTGTACTGCTCTTAAGCGTGTCCCAAATGTTTTGTTCTTTAATGAGTTCAAGCATTATATCACCTCTTCCTAAGATAATAACATATTATTTACCGCTTTACAAATTAATATTTATATATTATAATAATAAATAATGGATTACTGTATAATTTTGTTAAATCGGAGGTATTTGCCTTTATGGCTGTAGGCAGTTTAAAGCATTTGTTTAAAAAAGAAAGCTCAACCGAGGAGGAAATCAAGCAACTTGTCGATGATGACGAGGGAGAACTTGAAAAATCAACAAGGGATATTATTAACAATCTTTTTGAATTTGACGATACCAATGTCGGCGATATTATGACTCACAGAACAGATATTGCCGCTGTTGAAATAACCGGGGAAATAATTGATGTTGTCAGAGTTGCCATTGATGAGGGATTTTCACGAATTCCCGTGTTTGAGGAAGACCTTGATAATATCAAGGGTATAGTTTATGTTAAGGACTTGCTGAAATTTGTGGGTTGCGAAATCCCTAAAAGTGAAAAAATCGAGGATTACATCAGAATGCCTCTTTTTGTTCCGGAAACCATTCCTTGCGGTAAGCTTTTTGCTCAAATGACGGAAACGCACATTCAGCTTGCTATTGTTGTTGACGAATATGGCGGAACTGCCGGTCTTGTTACCATGGAGGATATTATTGAGGAACTCGTTGGTGAGATTGAAGACGAATACGATGATGAGGAACAGTCGGTAACGCAGATTGACGATAATACTTTCGTTTTTGACGGTGCGTGCGATATTGAAGATGTTGAAGAAGCACTCGGTATCAAATTGCCGGAGGGTGATTATAACACAATTGCCGGATTTGTCATTAATAGGCTTGGCACCGTACCAAACGAAGAAAGCAAGGGCGTTGCTGCCGAATATGACGGAGTGAGGTTTACCGTTCTTGATGTAACAGACAGAAAAATTGATTCGGTAAAGGCGGAAATTTATGACAGAACAGATAATAACGATTGACGCAATGGAACAGGCTGTGTCGCTTTTCGGCTCGTTTGATGAAAATGTTCGTATGATTGAGCGTGAGTTTGGCGTAAGCATTGTGTCGAGAGGCTCGGATTTGAAAATTATGGGTGACGCCGAAGCCGTATCAAAGGCGGTAAGAACCGTTAATTCACTTCTTGTTCTTATCGGCAAGGGCGAAACTTTGACCGACCAAAATGTAAGATATATTCTTTCGCTTGTAAACGAGGGAAATGAAGATAAGATTTCTTCAATGACAAACGATTCGGTTTGCATAACCGCAAAGGGCAGACCGGTTAAGCCGAAAACTCTGGGTCAAAAAAAGTACACTCAGGCTATTGATGAGCATACCATTACTTTTGGCGTCGGTCCTGCCGGAACGGGTAAGACTTATCTTGCCGTTGCAATGGCTGTTACTGCGTTCAGAGCAAAACAAGTCAACCGTATTATACTTACAAGACCGGCAGTTGAAGCGGGTGAAAAACTCGGATTTTTGCCGGGTGATTTGCAAAGTAAGGTTGACCCGTATTTGAGACCGCTTTACGACGCATTGTTTGATATGCTCGGTGCGGAAAATTTTCAAAATTATCAGGAACGTGGAGCGATTGAGGTCGCACCGCTTGCCTATATGAGAGGCAGAACTCTCGACGACAGCTTTATCATTCTTGATGAAGCACAAAATACAACGCCGGAGCAAATGAAAATGTTCTTGACCCGTCTCGGTTTCAGGTCAAAAATGGTTGTTACCGGTGATATTACTCAGATTGACTTGCCTGACGGTAAAAAATCAGGACTTAAAACAGTTTTGAATATCTTGAAAGATGTTGACGATATTGAAATTATCAAGTTTTCACAAAAGGATGTTGTTCGTCACCGACTTGTACAGGATATTATCAAAGCGTACGAAAAATATGATGAAAAACAATTGAAGAAGAAAAAGGAGAAAATAAGTAATGAATAAAGTGAAAGTTATAATCTCCGACGAACAAAAAGAAATTACTGTTCCCAGAGGAATAAGAATGTTGATTCGCCGCTGTTGTAATGCGGTTTTGCAAGCCGAAAAATTTGGCTCGGACGCAGAAGTGAGCGTGTGTTTTGTAGATAATGAAAGAATTCACGAACTTAACGCACAGTACAGAAATGTAGACAGAGAAACTGATGTTTTGTCGTTCCCTATGGGCGAAAACGGCGAGTACGATACAAATATGGATACGGGTGCAAAAATTCTCGGCGATATTGTTATAAGCGTGCCAAAGGCTATGGAACAGGCAAAAGCGTACAATCATTCTCTTCAAAGAGAAATCGGATTTTTGACTGTTCATTCAATGCTCCACCTTCTCGGATACGACCACGAAAACGGCGGTATCGAGCAGGTACATATGCGTGAAAAGGAAGAAGAAGTACTTACCAAAATCGGACTCAAGCGTGATAACAGCTATTATATGGGAGATTAATTAATGACAAAAACAGCATTTATTGCTATTGTAGGTTGTCCGAATGTGGGCAAATCATCTATACTTAACAAACTTTTGGGCACAAAAATTGCAATTGTGTCGTCAAAGCCGCAAACAACACGCACAAAGATTATGGGCGTTCTCACCGAGGGTGAAACTCAACTTGTTTTCACAGATACGCCGGGCTATCACAAACCGCATAATAAGCTTGGTGAAAAAATGAATCAGGCTGTCGGTGATTCAATCGGCGGAGTTGACGCTTGCCTGTTTGTTGTTGAATCAAAGGGCGAAATAAAAAAAGGCGAATACGAATTAATTGAAAAATTCAAAAAACTCAAGGTGCCTGTGATTCTTGCTATCAACAAAATCGATATGATTAAAGACAAGGAGGAACTTCTTGAACGCATTGTGGAGCTTAACAAGCTGTTTGATTTTGAAGCAATCGTTCCCGTTTGTGCATCTACCGGTGAGCATATAGGCGAGCTTGTTGACGAAATGAAAAAACTTGCGTTTGAGTCTCCTCATTTCTTCCCTGATGACACTCTTACCGACCAGCCCGAAAGAGTGCTTGCCGCAGAGATTATCAGAGAAAAAATTCTCCGCCTTATGGACAAAGAAGTTCCGCACGGTATTGCCGTGTCGATTGAAAAAATGCGTGAGCGTGACAATCAGGATATACTCGACATCGAGGCGATTATTTATTGTGAGCGAGAAAGCCATAAGGGTATGGTTATCGGTAAAAAAGGTTCGATGCTTAAAAAAATATCAACCTATGCCCGTCAGGACCTGGAAAGCTTTTTCGGCATAAAGGTAAATCTTCAAACTTGGGTAAAGGTTAAGGAAGATTGGCGTAACCGCGAAGGTTTAATTCACAATTTCGGTTTGGATTAATTTGGCACAAATCATTTTAAACACCATAGGATAAAATATTAACGGTGGTGTTTTTATGGATAACTTGTGGCAAAACTTTGTGTCTACGGGAAGCGTTTCGGACTATTTGAAATATAAAAAATCAGAAAATAAAAACGAGGTTGTGCAGACTGATGCAGACAAAGACGAAAGGACTTATAATCAGAGAACAGACGGTGGGTGAGAGCGATAAGCTTGTCACTGTTATAACCGAAGATTTTGGACTGATTAAGGCTTTTGTTCGCCGTGCAAAGACTATCAAAAGTCAAAATTTATCTGCAACCTCGCTTTTTGCATACAGTGAGTTTTCGCTTTACAGGAGCAAGGAAGCATATGTTATCGACAACGCAACTGCAATAGAAGTGTTTTTTAATCTTCGCTCGGATATAGAAACTCTGTCTCTTGCACAGTATTTTGCTCAGCTTGCCTGCTTTTTGGGCTCCGAGGAGCAGCCGATGCCCGGTATGCTTCGATTGCTTTTGAACGCCTTGTATCTTTTATGTCAAGGTAAAAAAACGCATTCTGTTATCAAAGTTGCGGTCGAACTGCGTATGCTTGCTCTCGGCGGCTATATGCCCGATTTGACTGCTTGTTACCGATGCGGTACATACGAAACCGATATTATGTATTTTGACCCCGAGGAGGCTTGCATTTATTGCAAAGATTGCTGTCGCAATAACGCTACTCCTGTACCTCTTGCCGTTGTTACCGCAATGAGATTTATTTGCTTTGTCGATCTCGGCAAGGTGTTTTCTTTTAAGTTGAGCGATGAAAATACGGCACTTTTATGCTCTGTTGTTGAAAAATATCTGCTCTCCCGTGTTGACGGAAAATTAACTACTTTAGAATTTTATAAAGCGATTATTTGATTATGGAAAAAAATTACGAAACTTTGGAACTTGACAAGGTTCTTGAAATGTTAAAAAATGAAACCTCTTGTGAGGATGCCGCTGAAATGGCACTCAAAATTAAGCCTACTTCGGATTTTGTTGCCGTGTGCAATATGATTAATCAAACCGAGGACGCCTATTCGCTCCTTGCAAGATTCGGTGCTCCGTCATTTGGAGGTCTTTATAATGTAAACGGCTCTCTTGCCCGTGCTTCGGCAGGCGGTGAGCTTAACACCCGTGAACTTCTCAATATTGCGTCAACCTTGCGTTCAATACGCATACTTTATGAATGGCACGGTCATTGCAGCGGTGTGAGAACATCGCTTGACAATTTGTTTGAAAGTATAACGGTTAATAAATATCTTGAGGATAAAATATTTACCTGTATTATCAGCGAGGAAGAAATTTCCGATAAAGCGAGCGAAACTTTGTATGATATTCGCCGCAAAATCAGGGCAAAGTCTGCTTCAATTCGTGACAAGCTTGACGCGATGATTCATTCGCCGCATTATACAAAGTTTTTGCAGGAAGCGATAGTTACCCAGCGTGATGGACGGTTTGTTGTACCGGTTAAAAGCGAATGCAGAGGTAATGTTCAGGGCTTGGTGCACGATACTTCTTCTTCCGGCTCAACCGTGTTTATTGAACCTATTTCTGTTGTTGAGGCAAACAACGATATTAAGGTACTCAAAGGCAAGGAACGGGAGGAAATCAACCGCATTTTGTTTGAACTGTCGGTTGAAGCAGGTAATTTCGGCGAAAGCATAAAGCACAGCTATGCCGCCGCAGTTGACCTTAATCTCATTTTTGCAAAGGCTCACCTTGCAAATAAAATGAAAGCGGTAAAGCCTGTTATTAATACCGACGGCGTTATTGATTTGAAGCAGGCAAGGCATCCGCTGATTGACAAAAATAAGGTTGTTCCGATTGATATTTCACTCGGTGAAAAATATGATACTCTTGTTATCACGGGTCCGAATACCGGCGGTAAAACCGTATCTATTAAAACAGTAGGACTTCTTACTCTTATGACTATGTGCGGTCTTCTTATTCCGGCTTATCAGTCGAGCAAAATATCCGTGTTCGATAAAATTTTGGTCGATATAGGTGACGAACAGAGTATTCAGCAAAATTTGTCTACATTTTCATCACATATCACCAATGTCGCAAACATATTAAAAGTTGCAGACGAAGGCTCACTTGTGCTTATTGACGAACTCGGTGCAGGTACAGACCCTATTGAGGGAGCGGCTCTTGCCGTTGCAATTATCGAAAAACTCAGACAAAAGGGTGCAAAAATTCTTTCGACTACCCACTACGCTGAGCTTAAAGCGTATGCACTTGATACTGACGGCGTGGTTAACGGCTGTTGCGAATTTGATGTTAAAACTCTGTCGCCGACTTACCGTTTGCTTATCGGTGTTCCGGGTCGTTCAAACGCTTTTGCAATTTCACGGCATATCGGTATTGAAGACGATGTTATCAGCCGTGCCGAGGAAATAGTAGGTTCGGATAATCGGGATTTTGAAGCGGTACTTGATAAACTTGAAGCAGCAAGGCACGAACTTGAAAATGAAAAGAAAACCGCCGAAAAAGCAACCGAGCAAGCAAGAAAAATGGCTTCAAAAGCTCAGTCTGAAAAAGATAAGATAGAAACGCTTAAGGCACGAGAACTTGAAAAAGCAAAAAAAGAAGCCGAAAAACTTATCAATCAGGCAAAGCGTCAATCGTCGGATTTTCTTCTTGAACTTGAAAAAATGAAAAAAGAAAAATCGCCTGAAAACGCAACGGAACTTGCAAAAAAGACACGCCGTGCTATAAAAAATCAAATGGGTGAAATGGACGATCTTATAAACCCGCAGGAAATAGCCGATAATTGGGACGATGATTATAAACTTCCGCGTCCTGTTGTTGTAGGTGACGCCGTTATTATCAGAGGTATCGGCGAGGGTGAAGTTATTGAGGTTAAAAACAACAATGTTACCGTTAAGTCGGGGCTTTTCAAAACAAGGGTTAAAATGTCCGACCTTATGCTTATTGAAAAGAAAAAGAAGAAACCGGTTAAACCTCAAAGAAATTTATACCGAACTTCTTCCCGTGCGGACGCAGATGTAAAAACAGAACTTGATTTGAGGGGACAAACAGCTGAGGAGGCAATAAGCAATCTCGGAATATTTATTGATAAATGTCTCCTTAACGGTATTACTGAGGTTCGCATTATTCACGGCAAGGGTATGGGTGTGCTCAGAAGTGTTGTAACGGACGAGCTTCGCCACCATCCGAATATTGACGAGTTTCGTCTCGGTAAATACGGCGAGGGTGAAGACGGCGTAACTATAGCTAAGTTGAAATAGAATGTACTTAAAGGGGAAAGTATGAAATTTAAAATCAAAAACGATAATTATAAAAATTTTGATGTATTTAAAGATAATGTTTTAACTCCGCGTTCTTACTTTATTCCGTTTTGTTCACCCGAGGAAATGGCAAAAACGGATATAAGAACCGAGCGTTATTCATCGTCTGCGGTCGATGTGCTGTCGGGCGAGTGGGATTTTATTTATTATAAAAACGAGTCGGAACTTCCGAGCGAACTTGATGTTGAAACTGCGGAATTTGATAAGGTAGCAGTTCCGTCGGTGTGGCAACACACGGGATACGAAAAACCGTATTATGTCAATTCACGCTATCAATTTAAGCCTAATCCGCCCGAAATTCCCGTTGATTGCCCGGTAGGGGTCTATCATCGAACATTTGATGTTGAGGATTTGAATAAAAATTACATTATTTCATTTTTAGGTGTTGCCGGCGGACTTGATGTTTTTGTAAACGAAAAATATGTCGGCTACAGCGAGGGAAGCCACAACACGGCGGAGTTTGAACTTAACGAATTCCTTGTTGAGGGCGAAAACCATCTTGTTGTTGTTAACCATAAATGGACAAACGGTACTTATCTTGAATGTCAGGATATGTTTCGTGATAACGGCATATTCCGTGATGTTTTGCTTTATAAAAACGAAAAAAATTCCGTTTATGATTTTGAAGCAAAAACCAAATTTAACACCGACCTGACATATGATTTAACTGTTTTGCCGTCGCTTAAACTTGTTGATGAGTGTGAACTTTCGGCAACGCTTTTTGATGGAAATGAGCTTATCGCTTCAAAATCGGTCAATGTCGATTCAAAACAGATTGACAAAATCACCTTTTCGTCACTTGAAGTTAAAGAGTGGTCTGCCGAAGAACCGAATCTTTACACGCTGATTGTGTCGCTTTCAAAGAATGGCGAGATTATTGAACTTATCCGTCGACCGATAGGTTTTAAGCATATTAAAATCACTGGCAATGTCTTTACATTCAATAATAAAAACATCAAACTTTTAGGCGTCAATCATCACGACACCAATCCTAAAACGGGTTATGTTATGACCGTCGAAGATATGGAAAAGGATGTAAAAATATTCAAAGAATACAATGTCAACTGTGTTCGAACTTCTCATTATCCGCCCGACCCTATTTTTCTTGATTTGTGTGATGAATACGGAATTTATATTGTTGATGAAGCGGATATAGAATCTCACGGCTGTGAGGTGGAACTGCACAAGCCGGGTTCCTGCTCTCATAATAAGGATTGGCAACCGCGATATTGGGATAGGGTGTACCGAATGTTTGAGCGTGATAAAAACCACGTCGGCATTACTATGTGGTCACTCGGCAATGAAGCACACGGGTATTTAAATCAAGATTATTGCTATGAACAACTCAAAAAGCTTACGGATATTCCTATTCATTATGAGGGCGTGGTGCGTACAAAAAGATGGGCGTACGATGTTCTCTCAATGATGTATCCGTGGCAGAATATTGTTAACAAAATTGCAAACGGTTCGGGACTTCCCAAGAAATTTTACAAAAAGCCGTTTTTTATGTGCGAATATGCTCACGCTATGGGCGTTGGTGCAGGCGGTCTTGAAGATTATGTAAGGGCAATTTTGCGTGGAAATAATATGATGGGCGGCTGTATATGGGAATTTGCCGACCATGCGATTTATAATGAAAACGGAGCGTATAAATATACTTACGGTGGCGACCACGGCGAAAATAAGCACGACGGCAATTTTTGTGTTGACGGTCTTTTCTTTCCGGACAGAACTCCTCATTCCGGAGCACTTCAAATGAAAAATTGTTATCGCCCGGTTCGTATCGTTAAGCATGACGGCGACAGCTTTGAATTTCATAATTATAAGTGCTTTACAAAAGCGGACTATACTGTTAGGTGGGATTATCTTGTTGACGGAAATGTAACACAAAGCGGAGAATTTTTGCTTGATATTGAACCGCATTCTCATCAAACTGTTAAGCTTGAAATTGAGCATGCAAAAGGCGATGAAGCGGTGATATTTACATATTTTGACGGTGAATTTGAGATTGCCAAAGAGCAAACGGTCAACTTTGCCGAGAATGTTAAGGTGTACGAAAATCCCGAAAAAAATGCTCCGACAGTTGAAACAAGCGAAAAGCGAATTTATGTTTACTTTAACGGCGGCGAGTTTGTTTTTGACACCGATTCGGGTGAAGTAATCGGCTATAAAAAGAACGGCAGGGAATATATAAACTCCGCACCGTTCGGCGGTACAAAGGGATTTGGAATAAGCGTATATCGAGCACCGATTGATAATGACCGTAATATCAAGCGTATCTGGAAAGCTTTTGCTCTTGAAACGGAAAAACTGCTTGTTGAAAAGCCGAAATCTGTAGCAGAGGCGTTTCATACAGAGGATAACAGAGTTGTTGTTAGGGCAAACTACTATGTTTCAACTGTCAAGAAAAAGAAAGTTTGCAAAGTTACAATGACCTATGAAATTTACAATGACGGTGCGGTTAAGGTCAGTGCAGAATGTACGAAGTCTAAAAATCTTGTTTTTGCTCCCCGCTTCGGTTTGACTTTAGAAATACCGAAAAAATATTCAAATGTTGAATATTACGGTATGGGCGACAGTGTAAATGCGTCGGATTTTTGCGAACATGCTATACTTGGAATTTACAAATCAAAGGTTGCCGATATGCACGAAGAATATATCAAACCGCAGGAGTCGTCTATGCGTACCGGCGTGCGTTGGGCAAAACTTACCGATGATGACGAACACGGACTTATGTTCCTGTCGCTTGACGGCAGAATGACTTTCTCTGCCGACCGTTACACTTCACAGCAGTGTGCAAAGGCACAGCATATCGAGGAACTTCAGGAATGTAATACTACATTTTTACATTTTGACTCCTACCATCTCGGAGTCGGCTCAAACGCTTGCGGACCAACTCCTACAAAAACTCATAAGAAATCAAAACTAACAGGTGAAAAGATTACACTTCTTATCACGCCTCAATAACACAAAGCCGTAAAGAGCCAGATACTCTTTACGGCTTCATTTTATTATATTACCTTATTATATCACCGTTCCGCCGTTTACGCCAAGAATTTGACCGGTGATGTACGGATTTTCGGCAAAAAATAATACGGCTTTTGCTATTTCTTCCGGTGTGCCGAGCCTGCCGAGAGGCACTTCTTCTTTCAATTCGTCGCTGCTGAACATACTGTTCATTCTCGTGTTGATTATTCCCGGGGCAATGCAGTTTACGGTTATTGAACTTGGTGCAAGCTCTTTTGCAAGTGCTTTGGTTAGTCCGATAACTCCTGCTTTCGTCATAGAGTACAAAGTTTCACACGACGCACCTACTTGCCCCCACATTGAACTTATGTTGATTATTGCACCGCTTTGCTTTTGTATCATTTTCAGTGCGGCAAATTTGCTCATAAAGTATACTGCACGCTCGTTTACCGCTGTTACTTTTTCATAATCGTCGGGTGTGATGTCGTTTATCATTTTGATTAGCGACACACCGGCGTTGTTAACAAGCAAGTCGATGTTGCCGACCTCGTTAACTGCGTTTTCGATTTCATCAATGTTTTCAAGATTGCATTTTATTTTGTTTACTTCAAAATCCGGTTCGGTCTTGTTGTATGTAATATAAACATCATATCCGCTTTGTTGCAACAAAATTGCTGTTGCCTTGCCTATTCCGGTTGCACCGCCGGTTACCAATGCTTTTTTCATATGTTCACCTGTTTTTACACTTTTTATTTATCTTATCATTTATTGTTGAAATTTTCAATTATATATTATATAATTTTATATTATACTGATTTTTAGGAGGTCTGTTATGGACAGAGAGTTTTACACAATTTCGGTTTATGTGGATAAGGACGAAAATTTAATCGGTATTCCTTGCGGCGACAGCGATAAGTACGGCATTGCCGATATCGATACCGTTTTTCTTCTTAAAGCACCTTACACCGATAAAGCACTTGAGGATTATATTGAAAAAGTGCTTGACGCTTGCTATACAAAAAAACATAACGACAGCGTTGACACCTCAACCATTGAGCGTTATACAAAGAAAAAAGGATTTGTTAATGCAACGCAGGACTACACAATGATTTCTATTGTTAAAACAAAGATGAATTATTCGCTTATGCCAACCTTTAACGATTACGAAAAAGGTCCGCTTGCCATTGATGACGATGAGCATATTTTGCTTTTGAATTACAAAGAGGGCGAGATGGCAGAGGTTATTCGCGGATTTATCGAAATTTATCTCAAGGCTAATATGTTCTATAAAGAAAAGGCAGAACTTGAAGCTGAAAAGAAGAATAAACAGTAACAGGAGAAGTTTATGCACTTATTAGAAGTTGACAGAGAAAATTATCTCGGTCAGGCAGACCCGTTTATTTTGAAATCGGGCGGCAGATATTATATTTACACTACCGGTCACGAGGGCATTTATGCATACTCGTCCGACAAGCTTACAAAAGGCTGGAAATTTGAGGGTATGGTACTTACCGACGGCAAACACGATTCTTGGTGGGCACCGAGTGTGATTGAACTTGACGGCAAGTTTTATATGTATAATTCGTTTGAAATTGAGGGCTACACACCCGACAAGGGCGGTCACAGGGGTGCAATGCATGTTTCAGTTGCCGACAATCCGCTCGGTCCGTTCAAGGTTGTTAAACAGCTTCTCGACCCGTTTTCAATCGATTCTCATGTTGTAAAAAACGAAGCGGGACTTTGGATTTTTTATTCCACAAATACCTTTGAAGGGGACAGAATCGGCACATACATCGTTGTTGACAAGCTTCTTGACCCGTTCACGGCAGAGGGCAAGCCTGTACCTGTTGTAGTGCCTACTCTTGATGAAGATATTTTCCGCCGTGACAGATATAAAAAAGGTCAGCATTGGCATACTATTGAGGGAGCGTTCTATTTCAAAGAGGGTGATTGGCAGTATGTTATGTATTCGGGTAACTGCTTTGAACAGCCTACTTATTACATTGGCTATGCAAGAGCAAAAACCGATGAAACCGACCTTCGCAAGATTAAATTTGAAAAGTATCCCGATGATAACACCTATTGCCCTGTGATGAAAGCAAATGATTTTGAAGAGGGCACGGGTCATCATTCTATGATTAAAGAAGACGGTCAGTGGTATGCAATTTATCACGCAAGGGATTATGATGACGGCTTGGGTGCAGACGCATTTGATGCACGCAATGCCCGTATTTGTAAGCTTAATGTCAAGGACGGCATCATCACCGCCGAGCAGTATAAAGACCGTATTTAATATAGTTTGAAGATATAAATTATCAGTCCGTATAAAAAGGATGTCGCCGTGCCGTAAACGATTACAGGTCCGGCAATGGTGAACATTTGTGCCGCTGTGCCGAGGATAAATCCCTCGTGCTTAAATTCAAGGGCAGGGGACACAACCGAATTCGCAAATCCGGTTATCGGCACTATTGTTCCGGCTCCGGCGTAGCGTGCTATTTTGTCAAACACACCTATTCCCGTAAGTATAGCAGTTATTATGATAACAGTTGACGGCGTGGCAAGTTTAACTTCATCCGCATTCAATCCGATTTTTCCAAATAAAGTGTTGAGAAGTTGGGCAAAAAGACAAATTCCACCGCCGAATAGAAAAGCTCTTATGCAGTTCGGCACAACGGGAGAATTAGGACTTGCTTTGTCGGTCATTTTTGAATAGTCACTGTTTGATATACTCATATTAATCACCATAGCCTTTCGGTTTATATCTACAGTATTTGTAAATGCTGTGTGAATATTCACTTTGTATTGTTGACTTTGAATATTAATAACTGTATAATTATATTATACTTATTGTAAAGGAGCGGTTCTATGGAACACCTTGTTGATGTAAGAAATGTGTATAAGATTTATAATCCGGGTGAAAATCAGGTTAACGCACTTGACGGCGTAAGCCTTACAATCGACCGTGGTGAATTTGTTGCTATTATCGGTCAGTCCGGTTCGGGTAAATCTACATTTATGAATATGATAGGCTTGCTTGATACGCCTACTGAGGGCGAATATTATATCAACGGCAAATTGGTTGACGACCTTACCGATGACGAAATGTCGGTTATCCGTAACGAGGAAATCGGATTTATATTCCAAGGCTTTAACCTTATTCCGTCGCTCACGGCTCTTGAGAATGTTGAACTTCCGCTTGTTTATCGCGGAATGAAAAAGGATGAACGCAGAAAAATTTCTATTGCAGCTCTTGAAAAGGTAGGGCTTGGTTCCCGTATGGATCACCTGCCAAAAGCTTTGTCCGGCGGTCAGCAGCAAAGAGTTGCGGTTGCCCGTGCTATTGCGGCGGCACCGCCCGTTATTCTTGCCGATGAGCCTACAGGTAACCTTGACACCCGTTCCACCAAAGATGTTATGAAAATTTTGCACCAGCTTAAAGATGAGGGCAGAACGGTTATTGTTATTACCCACGATAACGAAATTGCTATGGAAGCGGAGCGTGTTGTTCGTGTCCGTGACGGCAGAATTGTTGAGGACTATATCAACCCGGGATTTGAAGAAAAGTACGGTAGAAAAGCTAAGTACGATAACGAAAACCCGATTGACCTCGGTTGATTTCATATTGTAATAATGTCACCTAAACCGGTTAAAATAGGTTTAGGTGATTTTTTATGATGTTTTTGAAAGCGTTTTTAATCGGCGGTTTGATATGCGTTGTCGGTCAATTACTTATTGATTTAACAAAACTTACTCCGGCTAAAATACTTGTTCTTTTTGTTTGCCTCGGTGTTGTTCTCGGCGGTTTGGGACTCTATGACAAACTTATTGATTTCGCCGGTGCAGGTGCAACTCTCCCGCTTACGGGATTCGGTTCGGCTCTTGCAAGCGGAACAAAGGAAATGATTAAAGAAAAGGGCTTTTTAGGCGTTGTTACCGGCCCTCTTTGTGCATCGGCAGGGGGTATAACTGTTGCACTTTTGTCGGCACTTGTTGTCAGTTTTGTAACCAAACCGAAGGATAAGTAATAGTATATCCTGTGGTGATATTTATGCTTAAAATCAAATCAATAAGCACAGTCGGCTTTGTCGGCGAAAGCGAAAAACTCATCCGTGAACTGACTTCTCCTTTGTCACAAAAAAGTGCGGGCGACAGGTTTTATTACAAATCTTCTCTTTACCGTGTTGAAAAGCCCGATGATGCCAAGGTGCGTATAGTTGTGTTTTCAGCCGTTGATGTGCTTTGCTGTTTTGATATGCTTGTTGATTTGGTCGATTATCAAAAATGCGTCTTATATCTTACAGATGTTAAAAAAGCGAAGCGTATGGGTGTGAATATTAACAAAGCACCGCTTGCTTATGTGCTTGAATGTCCTGTAGTGTTTGCCACAAGGTCAACACGGGGACTTAATCGGTTGCTCGAAGCCATACATACAGTATCGCAAACTCCGAATTATATTGCGGCATTTGAAAATCCGTCAGTTGCAAAAAGGTCTGTGATAAGTTTCAGAAAAAGTTTTGCATCAACAATTTGGGATAAAGTTATCAAATTTGTCATTTTTAACAAAAATCTCTTGTTAAATCATATATAATCTGTTATTATATATGTACTATTTAAAAGGGGTGTAAAAATGAATTCTACAGCTAAAACTTATACCAAAAAAGAAGCCGCGGGCTTTCTTACCGGTATGTTCGGCCAGAACCTTATTTACAACATTGTTGCGACAGGTCTTTACTTCTATTTTCAGAATGTAATTTGTTTGCCTGCCATGGCTCTCGGCTGGATTATGACAATCGCCAGAATATGGGATGCTATCAATGACCCAATGATGGGTACTATTGTTGACAAAACCCATTCAAAGTGGGGTAAGTGCAGACCTTATCTTATCATCTTTCCGGCGATTATCGGTGTAATCACAATTTTAACATTTATCAACGGCAATTATGCTGAAGCATCATCAACTGCTCAAAAAGTACTCATAGTAGGCTGGGCGGCTGTGTCTTACATTGCTTGGGGTATGTGCTTTACCGTTTGCGATATTCCTCTTTGGGGTATCACTTCTCTTATGACAGAGGATGAAAATGACCGAAGCAAAATTTTAGGTCTCGCCCGTATGGTTGCCGGTGTCGGCGGTATCGGCGTCCTCGTTGTTCAAATCGCACAGGCTCTTGCAGGCGTATTTGACGGCGATATGCAAAAATCGTTTATCGTAACGGTTGTTGTTATGACCGTAATTGCAACAATTCTTTTTGAATTTGCAGGTATTTTCACAAGAGAGCGTGTTGAAAAGTCCGAAAGAAGCTATACATTTAAGGAAAATTTCCAAATTATGTTTGGCAACAAGCCTTTCAGACAAATCCTCATTTCAGGAATTCTCAGAAGCCCGATTCAGCTTCTTATGATTGTTGCTATGACGCTTGTTACATATTACTATGCAAACGGTAATATTATGAATATCCTTAAATATAACGAGGACGGTTCTCTTGCCGGTATTGATTTCAAAATCCTTATCGGCCTCGGCAGTGTCGCAATCGGACTTTTTGTCGGTCAGTTTGTTGCTATGGGTATTACTCCTGTTATTATTAAAAAGGTTGAAAAGAAAAAGCTTTATAATTTCTATTCAATCGCAGGTGCTGTTCCTTTTGCTCTTATCTTTGTATTCTTCAAGATTTCGGGCGGCGACCTTACATCTACCGTTTGGTCAATCGTTGTAGGTATTTGTATGCTTTTTGCAAGTGCGGCTTTCGGCGGTATCAATGTACTTCAATCGGTTATGATTGCCGACTGTGTAGACTATGAGGAATACCACAACGGTGTTCGTACAGACGGCGTATTCTTCTCCGGTCAAAGCTTTATCACAAAGCTTGCAGCTGGTATTTCAACAATCATTTCATCTGCAATTTATGCAGCCGTAGGCTATAGCGGCGTTAATGTTGACAAGCTCAACAAGGCTATTGAAAACGGTGCAAACTTTATTACATATGACGGCGGAACAGGTGCCGGTAAGTATGCAGAAGCAATGTTCTTCCTTATTTCAATCCCACCGGCAATCGGTATGTTCCTTTCTGCATTGCCGACACTCAAATATGCACTCAGTGATAAAGAACACGAGCGTATTCTTTCTGAACTCATTGCCAAGAGAGACGACAAGGCAGACGATTGAAAAGAACTCAATGAAGAAGAGGATAAACAGGCAAAAGAACTTGAGCAAAACCTCCTCGACATTGTTGACGAAATAAATAAATTATAAACAAAACACTGCTTGTTCAAATGGACAAGCAGTGTTTTTTGTGATATTATCTTTAATTGTAAACTTTTATATAAAATCGGGTTGACAATTCAGAATTATGTGTTACAATATAAAGCGATTTGGCGAAAGCCGAAAATAATGTATTGAGGTATGTGACAATGGCACAAACAGAAAAGAAGAAAACAAATTCAAAAATAACCGATATGGTTTACATAGGTCTTTCAGCAGCAATTATTGCGGTTTGCTCGTGGATTTCAATTCCGCTCACTGTTCCGATTACGCTTCAAACTATGGGCGTTGTTCTCATTTCGGGATTGTTCGGAGCAAAAAGAGGAACACTCTCAACTCTTCTTTATATTCTTATAGGTGCAATAGGTGTTCCTGTATTTTCAGGATTTAAGAGTGGATTCGGTGTTCTTTTGGGTTCAACCGGCGGCTATATTATCGGCTTTATTTTTACGGCTCTCATCGTTGGTATTGTATCTGATAAAACAAACAAACTTTGGGCACTTGTGTTGTCAATGGTTGTGGGAATTCTGGTTTGCTATGCTTTCGGTACAGCTTGGTTTGCGGTTGTTTATGCAAAGACAAACGAACCTGCTTCTCTTATGACAATTCTCGGTTGGTGTGTAATCCCGTTTTTGCTCCCGGACGCAGTGAAAATTGCTCTTGCCGCTGTTCTTACTAACAGACTTAAAAAATTTGTAAAATAATTGTACATTTCAGCGTGCCGAAAACACTTCTTCAACACGCTGTACTTATCAATAATCTAAGACTGTGAATTCTGTTTGAGTTCACGGTCTTTTATATTGACAAATTTTTGTAATATAATATAATTATTATGTAAAAGTATATGGTGGTGATTTTTTGTTATCATTGGTTGTTCCTTGTTATAACGAGGAAGAAAATGTGGAGAATTTTTACTCTCAAACCGTGACGGCTTTTGAAAATAGTATTGAGGATTATGAGTTCGTTTTTGTCGATGACGGCAGTTCGGATGAAACGCTTGAAAAATTGCACGGCCTTTTTGCTAAAGACAAAAGTAGGGTGCAGGTTTTGTCATTCAGTCGAAATTTCGGCAAGGAAGCGGCAATTTATGCCGGGCTTCAAAATGCAAACGGAGATTACGCTTGCATTATTGACGCAGACTTGCAACAAAGACCTGAAGTTGTTGTTGAAATGATGAATATCATAAACAATGACAGCTCGGTTGATTGCGTTACCGCTTACCAGGCAGAGCGTAAGGAAAATAAAATAATGGTGGCTTTTAAATCATCGTTTTATAAAATCATAAACAAAATGGCAGAAGTCGATTTCGTCAACGGCGCGTCCGATTTTAGACTTATGAACCGTAAAATGATTGACGCCGTTGTAAGTATGGGTGAGTATCACAGATTTTCCAAGGGAATATTCAGCTTTGTAGGCTTTAATACAAAGTATATTCCTTACGAAGTGCAGGAGCGTGAAAACGGAAAATCTAAGTGGAACTTCTTTAAACTCTTAAAATACGCTGTTCAGGGAATAATTTCGTTCTCGTCATTCCCGCTTAAAGCCTCTGCTTATATTGGCTTCTTTTCGGCATTCATATCGGTAATATATCTTATTTTAGTGGTTATCAAACGACTTGTTTACGGCGTTGATGTTCCCGGTTATGCATCAATTGTAGTTTTACTTTTATTCCTCGGAGGTTTACAACTTATGAGCCTCGGAATTCTCGGCGAGTATTTGTCTAAGGTGTACGACCAGGTTAAAGGCAGACCGATTTATATATTAAAAGAAACTCTGAAAAATGAGGAGATAAAGCAAGATGACGAAAAATAAAAAACGATTGTTTGCTTTTTATGCAGTCTTTTTTGTGCTGTTCGCCGTAATAATGTATTTATCTCCGCATACGGTTGACGACGCATATTATGATTATTTGAATATAACAAATCCGTATAAAATTCTTCATTTTGCTGCCGGATACGGTAATGGCAGAGTGCTTGGTAATTTGCTTGCCGTTGTGCTTTGTAAGTCTCAAATCCTTGCCGCTGTTGTTAGGAGTGCCGTTGTCGGTGCGTTAGTATATTTTATTGTCAAATTAACCAACGGTGAAAAGGAACATACCGAGGTTGTAACGGCTTCGGTTATGCTTTTGATGTTGGGAGTCGGCGGCTTGTTTTTCAGTGAGGTCTTTGCATGGATAAGCGGATTCTCAAATTACATTCCACCTATGCTTTTAACCCTTGTTTGTCTTTGCTTGATAAAAGAGCGTGACAGTAAAACTACTTCCTTTTTCGTTAAAATACTGACTGTAACGGAATTGTTGATTTTTGCAAGTGCGGCACAGCTTTTTACCGAAAACAATACATTAAATTCTGCGCTGCTGGCAGTACTTGTTTTTGCTTATTGTCTAATTAAAGACAGAAGTAAATTGCTTTATTCGGTTGCATATTTGATCGGCTCGGGCATAGGTGCTTTGGTTATGATTTACGCACGGTTTTATGTTCACGATGCTTCCGGAATATACGGAACAGTTAACTACGGTGCCCGAATAGATTCGCTCGATAGTTTGTTGACAAATATAGGGGATATATACGGAAAATTTGTCTGTTGGCTTCCTAAATTCTTTTTGCTGTATATAATGCTTTCCACCGTTCTTTTGGTGTTGATTTATAAAGGTAAAAAGTACCTGTCAAATAAACTGAGAGCGTTTGTAACTTTTTCGCTTTGTGCATATCCTGCATATTCGGTCGTGTCAAGCGTTTTGGATAATGGTAATTTTGCAAATGCCAAAATGCAATACTTATATACGGCTCTTACAACTGTTCTCTTTGTTTTGTATGTGATTTCGCTGTTTATATGCGGTTCGCTTTTTGAAACAAAGCAAGCTGTTTTATTTGATTTTATTGTTGCTTTTGCTTTGTTTACATCGTCTTATTTTGTCGTTCTTAATCCTGTGACGCCAAGATGTATTTTCTATTCGTATGTTGCATTTGCGGTTGCATTTTGTGTTGCACTCAATAATACTTTACCGTATATCGAACTGAAAGAAAAGGCGATTTTGGGGATTTTTAAAGCGAGCGTTATAGGCGTGTTTGCTTTCTTAATTCCTTTGTACGCAAATATTACTGTTATGAATAATCAAGTGAACGACTATGTTAAGTATCAGGTTGAACAGGGTCAAAAGGCAGTTAATATTTGCCTTCTAACAAATACAGATTATTTTCATCACAGCTATGCTAAAGACCGTCTCGGTTATGCTTATTATATTCAAAAGCCGCATGATGTGGAGTTTAGATTAATCGGTCAGGATTCATGGTTAAATAATTACTATCAAGACGGTAATTATAAAAATTCTGCTACAAAATAACAAAAGCTGTGAAGCTCGATTTGGGTTTCACAGCTTTTTGCATCTGTTGCGTTGTTTGGTAAGCGTCTTACTTAAAGAAAAATCCTGCCGTCATATCAAGATAATTCTGTCCGCTGTATTGCGGATATTCTTTTTGTATCTTGCTTTTGAATTCGTCGCCGTTCTTACATTCTTTAGCCATTTCCTTTAGATTTTCAAGATAGTCGATTTTGGCTTTGGCGTCCTTCAAATCTTCCGGTGTGTAGTGTGATGTAAGAATCAAATCATATCCGTTTTTGATGTAGTCGTTAAGTTGAGCGATAATGCTGTCTGCATGTTGCTCTCCGGCAACTATGGAGTGACAGTCGTGTCCGAGCATATGCGTGTAAACAGCATTTATTTCAGGGATTTGAATGTCAAACGCTTCAGGTGTTGGGGTTATGATGAATTTGATTCCTCCGATTTGAGTTTCTCCATCGGTTAAAATATCGGTTATTTTGTGGACTTCTTTGTCAAAGATGTCGCCGAAAGCGTTTGTAAAGTTGTCGATAAGTGCCTTTCCGCCACCGTTTTTTGAATATTCAACAGCGTTTTCGGTTGCATATTTTTTTACATTCGGCATAAATGTGCCGCCGGCACCGTGGTAGGCTACAAGCACACCTTCAATTTGTATGCTTTTTAGATATTCTTCAAGTCCTTTGTTATTGTCAAAGAAGCAAGGCGACTCGATTATAACACCTTTTCCGTTCTTTTCAACGATGTAAACTTCGTCGTTCATAAAGTCGTTTGTTTTGTATGCGTGCAGTTTTACGGCACCGAAATCGTAGATGTTAACCTCGCCCTTTGCAAGACTAACTTTTTCAAATGTGTTCTTGTTCATTTTTTGTACCTCCGTATGTGTTTGAGTTTTGTAAGTACTTTCCTAACTCTGACATTATTTTATCGCAGAATTTTTACTGTGTGAAGTACGCACTTTAATGTTTTATAGTTACTTTTGAGTGACTTTTCAGTATTTATCGGTGTTTTGAAACATAAAATTTTGCTTTGAATTTACAAACCGTTCACTTTTGAGCGTTGACATCGTACTTAGATGTATGGTAAAATATAGCTGTAAGTTACAAATAGATACTAAAGGAAGTGATACTGTGGGAATTTGTAAATCGGAAAAACCTCTTCCTGCCTGTCCGGTAGAAACTACGCTTCAGCTTATAGGCAACAAATGGAAAGTGCTCATTTTGCGTGACTTGATGGACGGTACGAAACGGTTCGGCGAGCTTAAAAAATCAATCGGTACGGTTTCGCAAAAGGTACTTACCGCTCAACTTCGCGATATGGAAGCGTGCGGACTTGTAAATCGAAAGGTCTATGCCGAAGTTCCACCGAGAGTGGAGTATTCACTTACAGAACTCGGCAGAAGTTTAAACCCGATTTTGTCTGCAATGAGAGATTGGGGACTTGAATATAAAACGATAAACGTATAGGTTTTGTGTTTATTAGAAGTTTAAGTTCCTGTTGTAATTTGTTTATATTAGTAGTATATTATAATTAAGAAAAGAGTGAGAAAATGCACATTCCGACAGACGATTCTCATTTTATAGAGATAAAAAGTTTTGATGAAGATTATAATGACTCCTTGTCGGCAACATCGTTTGATGCAGAAAAGTGGATTTATGTTCCGAGCGAATATCGCGATTATCGTTATTTGCTTGGTACCAAAGGCGAAAACCCGGTTATTTGCATAGGTATTAATCCATCCACGGCAGAACCCGAAAATCTTGATAACACACTTAAATCCGTAGAACGGCTTGCTCATTTTAACGGCTTTGACAGCTTTATTATGTTCAATGTTTATGCTCAAAGAGCAACCCGACCTAAGGATATGGATGCTGATGTTAATATTTTTTTACATAATGAAAATATGAAAGCGTTTGATTATGTTCTTTCTCATTCGCAAAACGCCACGGTTTGGGCGGCGTGGGGCAGTATAGTCAACGAGCGTGATTATCTGAAATCCTGTGTTAAAGAAATGATAGAGATCGGAGAAAAATACAATACAAAATGGGTGCATGCCGGCAAACTACTCAAAAACGGTCATCCGCATCACCCTCTTTATCTTTGCAAAACAACGCCGTTTGAAAATTATGATATCAAAGGCTATGTTGACACACTTTGATTTGGTGATATTATGAATACAGTTGAATTAGATACTAAATGCGGCAAAATCAGAGGCGTTGATTTTGGCGAATATAATGAATTCAGAGGAATAAAATATGCAACGGCAGAGCGTTGGAAGTATCCTGTTATAACGACAAAATTTAAAGGAGCGTATGACGCAACCGCGTTTGGCAAATGCTCATATCAACGCCGTGCTTTTGAAGATGACGAAGTTTGCAATGCATTTTACCATAAAGAATTCAGACAAAATTTGAGCTTTGAATACAGCGAAGATTGTCTTTATCTCAATATTTATGCACCTAAAAATACCGAAAACGCTCCGGTGCTTTTGTATATCCACGGTGGCAGTTTTACAGGCGGTTCGTCAAACGAAAATCATATCAGCGGTGCGGAATATGCCAAAAGAGGTGTGATTTTTGTTTCGATTAACTATCGCCTCGGCCCGTTCGGTTTTTGCTCTCATCCCGATTTAACAGACGAAAAGGGCAGATGCGGTAATTTCGGACTTTACGACCAACTTGCGGCAATTAAATGGGTAAAAGATAACATTTCATCATTTGGCGGTAACGGAAACAAAATCACAATTATGGGTCAAAGTGCCGGCGCGATGAGCGTTGATATTTTGGTCAGCACTCCGGTGTGCAAAAACTGGTTTAGCGGTGCCGTTATGATGAGTGGCGGAGCACTCCAACGCGAGATTGCAAAACCGCTGTCGCCGCAAAAAACAAAGAAATTTTGGGATAATATTATTTCTAAAGCAGGGGTTAATAATATTGAAGAACTTAAAACGGTTGACCCTCAAATTCTCTATTATGCGTGGTTTGACGCGTGCAAAGAGGATAAACTCAGTATGCTTTATACTTTGCCTGTCAAGGACGGCAAAATGATTACAAAAAACACTTTTAATATGTTAACTGTGCCGAACAATATTTCGTATATGCTCGGCGTTACTCAAACAGATATGGTGTCTATTGCACTTGAAGGCGTTACCAAAAAATTCGCAAGAACAATTATAAAAATCGGTGCACCGTGCTATGTGTACAATTTCAACCGTGATTTGCCGGGCGACAACAGCGGTGCGTGGCATTCAAGCGATTTGTTGTATGCTTTCGGCACTCTCGGCAATAATTGGCGACCGTTTGAGGATATAGATTATACAATTTCACATCAAATGATTTGTGCGATTACATCTTTTGTAAAAACAGGCAATCCTAAATGTGCCGAAATTCCCGATTGGCAAAGCGGATATGCCAAACCTATGCGCTTTTGTGAAAATACAAGATGTGAAAAATGGGATACAAAAAAATTGTTTAAAAATACTTTTTCAAATAACGGAGCAGAATTCTAATGAAATTTAATCATAATTTTAACTTGGTGGATTTCACCGATAATTACAGACTTTATGCCTGCGATGATGTTAACGCAAGACTTGATTTTGTTGAAGAAAATATTGTCAGAATTGCGATTTACCGTCACGGTGAAGATATTTTGCCTACTTTTTGTATAAATCCGTACGGAGAACCTAATTCACCGGCAAGAAACAGGCTTGATACGGAGGGCTTTCACTTTGACTGCCCAAATGTCGAAAGCACCGAAAACGGTGAAAAAATAACCTTGACTTCGGGAATAGAAATCGATGTGGATTTTCACAATTTTCTCCTTTCATTTGTAGACGACGGCGAGGTGCTGTTTGAGGACAGAAGACCGCTTTCGTATAATCTTGAAAACGAGTTCGGCAGGGGATATTATCATTATATTTCCCGAGAAGAAGATGAAAAAATATTTGGTTTGGGCGATAAAAGCGGGTTTATGGATAAATCGGGCAGAAGTTTCAGAATTGAAACGACCGACGCTCTCGGCTACGACGCCGAAAGTTCCGACCCTCTTTACAAACACATTCCGTTTTATATTTGTGAAAACAGCGTCGGCAATTACGGCGTGTATTATGATACAAGTGCCACCTGTTATATGGATTTCGGCGTTGAAATTAATAACTATTATCAACCGTACAAATTTTTTAAAACCGAGGATAATTGCATAGTTTACTATGTGATTTTCGGTTCGAAGTTAGAGATTTTGCGTTCGTTTGCCCGTATGTGCGGCAAACAGGCTTTCCCGCCAAAATGGAGTTTTGATTACTGCGCTTCAACAATGGCATATACAGATGCCGAAAACGCCGGCGAGCAAATGCAAGGATTTCTTGATAAAGTTGAAGAACTTGACTTTTCCTGCTCGGGATTTTATCTTTCATCGGGCTACACTTCAATCGGCAACCAAAGATGCGTGTTTAATTGGAATAAGGATAAATTTCCCGACCCGGCAGCTTTTGTTAAAAGCTATGAGGATAAAAATATACATCTCATTCCTAACATCAAGCCGGCATTTCTTACAACACATCCTATGTACGGTATGATTGCCGAAAAAGGGCTTTTTGTAAAAAATGCGGACGGCACTCCGTTTGTTACTCAGTTTTGGGACGGACTCGGTTCATATCTTGATTTTACAAACAAGGCGGCATATGATTTTTGGGGAAGTCAGGTAACAGAAAAACTTCTTGATAACGGCATTATTGCTACTTGGAACGATAATAACGAGTTTGATATTAAGGATAGCGATGCTAAAGTAAACGGTTTTGGCTTCGGCAAAATCCGTGCAAGAGATGTTAGACCTGATTTGACTTATCTTATGGTCAAATCTTCTTATGAGGCACAGCGTAGAAAACACCCTGAACTTCGTCCGTTTCTTTCAACAAGAAGCGGTAATATAGCTGTCAGAAGAATGGCACAAACCTGGTCGGGCGATAATATGACATCGTTCCACGATTTGTATTACGGTCACTATATCGGTCTTACGCTTTCAATGTCCGGTATGTTTTTCTACGGCCACGATTTAGGCGGATTTGCCGGTGAGATGCCGTCAAAGGAACTTTTACTCCGCTGGATTCAACACGGACTGTTTGAACCGAGATTTACCATTCACAGCTGGAATGTTGACGGCACAGCCACAATGCCTTGGACATATGAAGATGTAATCGATGATGTAAGAAAAATTTTCGCTCAGCGTAAAAAACTTATTCCGTATCTTTACAATTCGGCATATAACAGCGTGTCTTACGACGAGCCGATGAATGCTCCGCTGTTCCTTTATTATGACGATGAGGATATAGAAGAGGATTGTGAATCCTTTATGGTCGGCAGAGATGTTCTTGCAACCTGCGTTCTTGACGAGGGTATAGAGACTATTTCGGCATATCTTCCCGAGGGTGACGATTGGTATCTCGATAATAAATATTATAAAGGCGGTCAAAATGTCAGTCTTCACATTCCGCCTACCTCAACAATGCCTTACTTTATTCGCAGCGGTTGCGTATTCCCTACCGATGAGGGTAAATACGGGTTTGACGGCGAGCAACAGCTCCTCTTTACTGTTTATCCGCTTGAAATAGGTTCTTTTCAAAGTTCGTTCTTTGACGATGACGGAAAAAGCTTTGAGTACAAAAGAGGCAACTGCACACGCCTTATTTTCTCTGTTGTGTGTGAAAAAGAAAAGGTGTCTGTTTTCTACAAAAATATCGGTAAGGTGCATATCACACCCGATATTAAGTTGGTTAGCTCCGATGACCGCAAACTCATAATCGAATCAAGAGATTAAAAAAATAAGGACTGCTTCACTTAAATTTGTGAAGCAGTTCTTATTTATTCGGAATAATATCCCATATCTTTAAGCATTTGCAAAAGTTTATCTTTTTGCTCGATTTTGCAACCACCGTAAACGAAAGTGTTATTTATATATGCCTTGCAATAAAAGAATTCATCATCTTGTGAACCTAAAAATTGCTTATCGGTAATTGTGTAGGTATCTGCCGGCAATGAAGCCGAATCATATAACAGCTTTGCGTTTTTGTCGGAGTTAAGTACGCAGTAATCAATTCGTATGTTATAAGTATTGACCGAATATGATTCTGTTATTATTGAGCCCATACCGAATTCTTTTTGTGCTTTTTCCAAAGAGTTTTCTGCTGTGTATCCCTCGGATTGCATTATTTGAACAAAGTCGTTTGATTTTATGTTCTTTTGTGCAAACGGTTGAAAATACATCAAAATAATTGCCAAAACTAAAAAACAAGCAAAGAACAAAATTGTTTTTAAATATGTTTTTGATACACTTTTTCGATTTGGTCCCTGATGATACGGTTCGTTTTTTTCGTATTCATTATCGGTGAAAATAAGTCTGTTTTTCCAAATAATCACCGTGAATATTATTCCGCCGAAAATCGACACAATGCCGAAAAACAATATTATAATAAATTTTGAAGTATCAGGAGCTGTTATTGTTGTTGATTTTGACGGCTCATCGGGATTGTACTTGATATTTATGTTCCTGCCTACTTGGCTCGGAACTTCAGCTCTTATTTCATTAGTATATTCAATTCCGTTGACTTCGTAATTGTATGTAATTATATAAATTGTTCTTGGCAGGTTGTGCAGACCTCCGGAAGTTTCATAGCTGTCCATATCTGTAACTATGGCTTCTGTCGGTTGCTATTTCACTTTTTGGCAGTCGTTTATATATTCAGTTGTTGCATATCCTGATAACAATATACCGACAATAATACATATTATCGGGAATATCATTTTGACAATATAAGTTCTTTTTTTCATGATTATTTAAGCAATGCTTTTTGGTAGTAATCAAGAGCATCGTTGATTGCTTTTTGACCTGATTTGCCAAACGGGTCTAATACGCTGAACACATGCGGCAGTTTTTTGCCGTCTTCGCCGAGTTCGGTGAAATCTTGAATTTCACATTCGTAGCCTTTTTCAACAAAATAGTTATAGGCGTTTACCGTTTGGTCGTGGGCAAGAGTGTCGCCGGAACTTGTTATGAAATATGTCGGGGGCATATCGTTTGCAAGCTCCATAATTTCATCAAGGTCCATATAATTGTATCCGGTTTTGGTTTTGTAATCCTTGCCCCACATCTTTGTCGTGTAAATGCTGAACCAACCGCCTGATTTTGCATATGTAACAGGGGAGGTAAGCAGCAGGCATTTTATGTTTAACTTTGTGTCAACCGTGCCGAAAATTTCTCTTGCGTCGGCATTATTATTGAGTATAGTGCTGTACAGTGCGAGCTGTCCGCCGGCGCTGTCGCCCGTGAGCATAACTGTTTTTTTGTTTGCAGGATAGTTTTTCATATTGCTGTTTATCCATGCGAGTGCGTCGGTACAGTCCTTGATTTGCTCATAAACGGTAACATCTGGCACAAGCCTGTAACTTATACTGAATACGCAATAGCCTTTGCTTGCAAGCTCCATACAATAATATTCGTTGAGGTCTTTTGAAGCGTACATCCAACCTCCACCGTGAATATCAATGATAACAGGTAAGCCCTCCGATGAAATTTCGCCTTCAGGATAGAATACATCAAGTTGATGATACGGATTGCCGTCGTCAAGATATGCAACATCTTTTACCTTTACAACATCGCTTGGCGGAGTCTGCGTTGCATGTTTTGCTTTGTCAGTTTTGTCGCAGGATTTCCACACAACCTGCATAATTTTTATAATAAGGTCGTTTTCAAGCCCTTTTGACGAGTCCGATTTGTAGTCTACGCTTTGTGACGAAAGCATCCCTCCTACATATATCGCTTTGTCGCTTGCGTCGTCAACAGGCTTTATCATATAGTTGATAACGCCAAGTCCGATTCCTATGATGAGTGCAATTACTAAAATTATAATCCCCAAAATTTTAAGCCCTTTGTGTTTCTTTTTCTCTTTTACTTTTTCAGCCATGGTTTGCCTCCAAATAATTTATAGTTTTATTTTATATTTTTATATATTAGTTGTCAATATTACTTTGATAAATAAAAAAGAACCGGTATGTTTATCGGTTCTTTTGTACTTATGAATTGCTTACGCTTCTTTTTTAAGCTGGCGTTCAAGCCAAGTTGCACCCAAATCAAGTGCCGTGAAAAGACCTTTCTTTTCACTCTTTTTAACAATTCTGTCCTTTGGTGACAATGTTTCGTCAGTAGCAAGTAACTGAATTGTGATGTCACCTGCAAGAGTAATGTCCTTGTAATCCTCGGCATTTTTGATTGTAAGACAAACAACATATGAGTCGTTCATATCACCGTAGTAAATCGTGTTGCCGCTTCTTACCAAAGGCTTTCCTTTGTATTCAAAAAACTTTTCTGCCAAAGGTAATCCTCCCTTAATATTATATTAGCTGAGGTAATACTTCACCATTTCTGCCAAAAGCTCATCTCTGTCTATCTTACGGATTAAGCTTCTTGCGTTGTTGTGAGTGGTGATGTATGTTGGATCTTCGGATAAGATATAGCCGACTATCTGATTTATCGGATTGTAGCCCTTTTCCTTTAATGCGTCGTACACGGCGGTAAGGGTGTCTCTCATTACATCCTCATTGTCGTTTGCGATTCTAAAGGTCATAGTTTTGTCTTTCACTTTTGATCCACCTCCGCTTTAGTGTTATATACCGGTGATTTTGGTATATGTTAATTCAAAGTATATTATATACATTTTTGATAACAATTTCAACACTTTTTTACTATATTTAAAGAAATTGTTGAAAAACCTTGACTTAACAGCCGTCAAGGTTTATAATTTATGCAACAAATATATGGTTAAAGCGTTGACCGAGTGTAAGTAAAAATGCAGTAACAATCAAAGAGAATGCACGGTTTGGTGTGAGTGCATATTGCCTGTGTTTTGAATTTCAGCTTGCGAGCACCCTGCGAGAAACTAAGTGGGGCGTACACCTGCGATAAAGGTAAAAGCGGCATATTTTATATGCAATTTGAGTGGTACCACGGAACTGTTCGTCTCATATCTATGAGGCGTTTTTATTTTTTAAGGAGGGAATTTAATGGAACAAAAGATTAAAAACTTAAGATCCAAGTTTGAAAGTGAACTTGAAAATATTAAGGATTTGTCTGAACTTGAAAATGTTCGTGTTGCTTATTTGGGCAAAAAAGGCAGTGTGACCGATTTGCTTAAAGCGATGAAAGACCTTTCGGTTGAGGACAAAAAAGCTTTCGGTCAAAGAGTAAACGAGCTTAAAGGCACGGTTGCTCAAAGAATTGCCGAAAAAACCGCAGAAATGAAAGAAAAGGAAGTACAAAAGGAAATTGAGCTTATGCCTGAATTTGACCTTTCGCTTCCTACAAATTTGAGCAGAGGTTCATATCATCCGATAACAATCGTTCAGCGTCAATGCGAGCAGATTTTTAAATCAATGGGATTTACCGTTGAGGATTATCCTGAGGTAGTAACCGACTATGAGTGCTTCGAAGCTGTAAATGTGCCTAAAGATCACCCTGCCCGTGATATGCAAGATACTTACTATCTTACAAACGGTCAGCTTTTGAAGTCGCAGACATCTGCCGCACAAAACGCTATTTTGAGAAAATATAAGGACGATCTTATTAATAACGGCAATCCGATTAAGGCTATTTTCCCGGGAAGATGTTTCCGTAACGAGGCAACAGACGCTTGCCACGAAAACACATTCTTCCAAATGGAAGGCGTTATGGTAGGCAAGGATATTTCTATTTCAAACCTTATCTACTTTATGAAAACAATGCTTTCCGAGGTGTTCCAAAAAGATATTAAGGTTAGACTTCGTCCGGGCTTTTTCCCGTTCGTTGAGCCGGGATTTGAACTTGACATCAGCTGTCTTATTTGCGGCGGTGAGGGTTGTCCAAGCTGTAAACACAGCGGTTGGCTTGAGCTTTGCCCTTGCGGTATGATTCATCCGGAAGTTCTTCGTATGGGCGGTATTGACCCTGAAGAATACACGGGCTTTGCGTTCGGTTTGGGTCTTACAAGACTTGTTATGATGAAATACGGCATTAAAGATATTCGTGATTTGAACGGCGGCAGCCTCAAGGCTATGAGCCAGTTCACCGATGATGAGTAAGAAAGGGGAGTGACATTATGTTTTTATCTATGAATTGGATTTCGGACTTTGTTGATTTGTCCGGACTTGACAAGCTTAAACTTATAAATCAGTTTTCACTCTCTACCGCAGAGGTTGAAAACGACATCTTCTTTAAAGGTTCCGACCTTTCGGGTGTTGTGGTTGCAGAAATTAAATCCGTAGAAAATCATCCGGATTCAAAGAAACTTCATCTTCTTAAAGTTGACGCAGGCGAAAGCGAGCTTACCGATGTGGTATGCGGTGCTCCTAATGTAAGAGTCGGTATGAAAACCGCCTTTGCAAAGGTCGGTGCAAAAATCGGCGAGATTGAAATTGCACCCCGTCCGCTTGCAGGATATATGTCAAACGGTATGTGCTGTTCGGAAAAGGAAATCGGCATTTCCGACGATAACAGCGGTATTATGGAAATTACGGACGATATTCCTAACGGTACGGATATTAAGGAAGTTTACGCTATTGATGATATTATTTTCGAAGTTGACAATAAGTCGCTTACAAACCGTCCTGACCTTTGGGGTCATTACGGTATTGCAAGAGAGTTTGCCGCTCTTGCCTGCAGAGAACTCAAACCGCTTGAGGTAAGCGAACTTTCAAAATATGACAGCCTTCCAAAGGTTGATATGAAAATCGAAGACCCGCTTTGTCAAAGATATTCTTGCTTGCAGGTTGAAAATATCAAGCGTTCGGTTTCACCGGTCAATATGCGTATCCGCCTTTATTATTGCGGAATGAGAGCTATTAACTTCCTTGCAGACCTTACAAACTATCTCATGCTTGAAATGGGTCAGCCGATGCACGCGTTCGACAGTCGCAAGGTTGAAAAAATCAGAATTAAGCGTTTCGAAAAGCCGTTTACATTCCAAACTCTTGACGGTGTAGAAAGAAATATTGATGAAAATACTCTTATGATTTGCAACGATAACACTCCTGTTGCAATTGCCGGTATTATGGGCGGCCTTGACAGCGAAATTGTCGACGATACAACAACGCTTACTCTTGAATCCGCAACATTTGATGCGGCTTCGATTCGTAAATCAACTGTTCGTCTTTCGCACAGAACGGACGCTTCTATGAGATATGAGAAGTGCCTTGACCCTGAAATGACAACGACCGCTATCGCAAGATTTGTAAATCTTCTTCAAAAGTACGATGAGCAGTCAACCGTTGTTTCGGCACTTACGGACGATTACGCTTATCATTATGACAAGGTTGAACTTGATTTCAGCAAGGCTTTTGTTGATAAGTACACCGGTATCGAAATTTCAAATGATACGATTATTTCAACTCTTACATCACTCGGGTTCACTGCAAGTGTTGAAAATGATGAGTTTAAGGTTGGCGTTCCGTCGTGGAGAGCAACAAAAGATGTTACTATGAAAGCCGATATCATCGAGGAAATTACCCGTATTTACGGCTACGATAATTTTGATGTTCATACCTGTCTTGCACCGCTTTATCCTGTTCGTCCTGATGTTGAAAAGACTGTTGAAGATAAAATCAAGGATTTGCTTGTAAAGAGATTTTCACTTCACGAGCTTCACTCATATGTATGGGCGTATTATGACGAACTTAAAGCTCTCGGTATCGATGTTGAGGGCGAAATTAAGCTTGAGGGTGCAACAAATCCTAATATCGAAACCATTCGTAAATCCATTATTCCTACCCAGCTTTGTCAGGTTAAGGCTAACACCTCATTTGCACCGCATTTCGGTATTTTTGAGGTCGGCAGAGTTGTTGAGGGAATTGATGAAAACAATCTTTGTGTAGAAAAGAAAAAGCTCGCAATCACACTTTTCAGCAAGATAACTCCTATCGCTGTTTTGTTCTACAAGCTTCGTGATATTCTTGAGGTTATGTCGGACGAGTTGAAGCATAAATCGCTTACATTTGAACCGATTGAAGCAACTTCTAATTATCAGCATCCGAGAAATCTCAATAAGATTGTTTGCGACGGTGTTGAAATCGGTCAAATCGGTATTGTTCACCCGACAGTTCAAAAGAAAATCGACAAAAAAGCTGCCGTCGTATTTGCCGAAATCGATGTTGAGGCATTTGCACAAATCAAAAATGCTTCTATCAATTATGTTGAACCGTCAAAGTTCCCTGAAATGGAAATTGACCTTTCATTTGTTGCAAGCAAGTTTGCACCTATCGCAAAGGCAATTGCAGACGCTCACAGTCCGCTCATCAAAAATGTTGATGTAACTGATGTTTATGACGATGAAAACGATGGCACACGCTCGATCACAACCCGTATAACCTTTGCACATCCTGACAAAACTCTTACAAGAGAAGAAGTTCAGGAAGTAACCGACGGCATTATCGAGTCACTTAAAAAGCTCGGCATTACGCTTAAAGGTTAATGAGTAAATAAACCAATTGAGGCTTTCCTATATCGGGAAAGCCTTTTTAATATGCGGTGTGCCGGAATAATTCGGGACTGTTTATTCGCGTTTATAAGACCGGTTAATCCAATGCGTCTTTAACAGCGTCACCGGCTTTGTCAACGCTTCCGCCTACACCGTCGGCAATATCGTCAACGCCTTCACCCACATCGTCGCCAACTTTGTCGGCACGGCTGACGGCATCGTCGCCTGCTTTTGATAGGTCTTCTTCAACCTTGTTTGTCGTGGTCTCTTTTGCAGTCGTTGTGACGGTAGCTTTTTCCGTAGTTTGCGTTGTGTTGGCATTACTGTTCTTTTTGCTTGAACAGCCGACAAAAATTACAGCCGCCATAATAATTGCAAGTGCAATAATGATTATCTTTTTCATAGTTTATATCATCCTTTCGGTGGTAGTGTGTGCAACATTTTTTTGTTTATTCATTATTTTACCAGAGTGCCGCTTGCCGATTTTAACACTGTCATAATGTCCTCTTCTTCGCCTGTATCGCAGTTGATGTAAACAAGAACATCATCGCCCGTATCCGTGCTCTTGCAGGTGAATTCGTAGCACTGTTCTTCTTTGCCGCTTTCTTTTGGGATAACACAAATTTTTGAGCTTTTTACCTCAAGATATTTTGACAGCATTTTCTTTGCCTGATTAGTTGACAGCTTGGTAGTACTTGACTTTCTGTTCGTATGGTTTGTGAGATATGTTTTTGCGTCCGTATTCACAAGCTCGCCGTCGTTCATCGATATGCCGACTTTGATTAAATCCGAATAGTAGCAAACATTATCCTTTCGGTATGCACAATTGACCGTACAAATATTGTTTTCAATGTTGTAGTAGCAGACCGTCATATCCGAATATCCCAACTTTTCAAGTGCTTTCACGGCAAGATTACACGCATTTTCCGCTGTGATATTTGAATTTTGAATTTTACCCGAATATAAAATTTCTTTGATATATCCGCCCTGTTTTGTAACCAATCCTGTGTATCTGCCGCATTTGAAGGTGTAACACGGGATTTTTGATTTGTCGTCGGTTTCGTATGATACATTGTTTACGCTTGCTCCGATTGCATTTGCAAACACTTTTCTGCATTCCTCTTTTGTTTTAACATCTGCCGACTTAACAAGTTTTGACGCCTTTTTCAGCACCTGATCCGAAAACGGTCCGTCATAAAGAAGAGCGGGGAAGTCTTCAAAAATTTCCGCACCTGTATCAAAACTGTTTGACAGCGGAGTAACATTGATTTGATTAACGCTTTTGACTTCACCCTCGGTTATCATTGCACCTGAATTCACATTTGCAACCATATCTTTTGCCTGTTCGCTGAATTTTTGTGCGTAACCGAGAAGACTTTTTAAATTTTGATGTTCTTCATCGGTTATAATCTCGTTCTTGTCGATTTTCGTACCGATATATTGTGCATAATCACTGCATTGACTTAAAAATTTGTATGCGTTTCCAAGTTTCATTTGGCTGACGGGCAAACGGCTCATAGCGTTTTTCGCCGTTGAACACTGTGCATATAAATCTCTGCTTAAATCGTACACTTCGCCTTTAGAATTTGAAACAAGACTTTTCGTTATATCCGTGTCAACCTTGTCAAGACATTCGGCAAATTCCGCAAGGCTTTGTTGATACGAAACTTCAAGCTCACTTTTGTACGCTTTCATATTCGTTGCACTCAAAACGCTTGAAATCACAATGACTGCAAGCATAAAACCGATGTATGAAACAATCCTGATATAGCTTCTTTTTGTCATTTCTATACTCCTTTATCATTTTTCACCTCTATTGTTTACACAATTTAGCCAAAAATACATCTTTTTAATTGCAACGCAAATATTACTGTGCTATAATATTATACTGAATTATAATAATGGAGCAATTTTTATGCAAAAGAAGAGAATTGTAGTAAAGGTCGGCACTTCCACCCTTACTCATAAAACAGGAAAAACAAACATTCAAAAAATCGGAGAACTCGTATCCGTTCTTGCCGATTTGCACAATATGGGTCACGAGGTTATTCTTGTGTCATCGGGTGCTATCGGAATAGGCACGGCACGCCTCGGTTTGCATAAAAAGCCCCAAAGTATAAAGGGAAGACAGGCAGCTGCCGCTGTAGGTCAGGGCGAACTTATGTTTCTTTATGATAAGTTTTTCGGCGAATACGATGTTGTTGTTTCACAGCTCCTTTTTACATATGACGCACTTGAAAATAAAGAAAACAAGATGCACCTTACGAATACATTTAATCAGCTCATTGAGTACGGCGTTATTCCCGTTGTAAACGAAAACGACTCCGTATCCATTGAGGAACTTTTAAACGGTGATAACGATTGTCTCTCGGCTACCGTTGCCGAACTCATTGAAGCGGACATACTTATTCTTTTAACAGATACCGACGGACTTTACGACGGCAATCCTGCCGAAAATCCGGACGCCAAACTTATTCCGGTTGTGAATGAAATTACTCCCGAAATAGAAGCTGTTGCCGGCGGTGCAAGCGAAAAAGGAACAGGTGGATTTGCAACAAAAGTAAAGGCGGCAAAAATAGCAAATAACGCAGGCATTCCTGTTGTTGTTATGAACGGAGTTGCACCTAAAAAAATATACAATGTGCTTGACGGAGAAAATATCGGCACAAGGTTTATGCCGAATTAATTTGTGATAACATTTAGTTTATCGGAATATTTAAATGTCTTGATTAACAGGTGATTATATGACAGTTTTTGAACAGGGCAAAATGGCAAAGCAAACGCTTACTTTTATGTCACAGATTACAACAGAACAAAAAAATAACGCTCTCGGTATTATTGCCGATATGCTTGAAGAAAATATTGACAAAATCGTGTCTGCTAACAAAATTGATATAGAAAACGGCAGACAAAACGGACTCGGTGACGGACTAATCGACCGTCTTATGCTTAATGCCGACAGAATTAAAGCAATGGCAGACGGTACCCGTCAGGTTGCTTTGTTGCCTGACCCTTGCGGTAAAGTTTTGACCGAGTACAAAAAAGACAACGGACTTCTTATTAAAAAAATCACCGTGCCTTTGGGTGTTATCGGTATAATTTTTGAAGCACGCCCGAATGTTACGGTTGATGCGGCGGCACTTTGTCTCAAAAGCGGAAATGCCGTAATTCTTCGTGGCGGCAAAGAAGCTATTAATTCAAATACCGCACTTGCAGAAATTATGCGTGGTGCTCTCCAAAAAGCCGGTTTTCCGCAAGATGTTATTCAACTTGTCGGTGACACGACAAGACAGTCGTCAAATGATATGATGCATATGAACGAGTATCTTGATTGCCTTATTCCGCGTGGCGGCAAAGGACTTATCAAAGCTGTTGTTGAAAATTCAACCGTTCCCGTTATAGAAACAGGTTCGGGTAATTGTCACATTTATGTTGACGACAGTGCCGATATTAATATGGCGGCAGAGATTATATTTAATGCAAAAACGCAGAGAATATCTGTATGCAATGCGTGTGAAAGTCTGGTCATTAACAGCAAAATTATAAATGAAGCTTTGCCGATTATTGCGAATAAACTCAAAGAAAAGGATGTTGAAATTCGAGGCGATGGGCGTGCACAAAAGGCTTGTAATTTTGTTTTGCCGGCAACTGAGGACGATTTCGCAACCGAATATCTTGATTATATAATCAGCGTTAAAACCGTTGACACTCTTGATGAGGCTATTGAGCACATCAATGCAAATTCAACGGGTCACAGTGAAGCTATTATCACTCAAAACAGCGAAAATGCCGAAAAGTTTTTGAAATGTATCGATTCTTCATCGGTTTATGTAAACGCTTCAACAAGGTTTACGGACGGTGCGGAATTCGGGCTCGGTGCAGAAATCGGAATTTCTACTCAAAAACTTCACGCAAGAGGACCTATGGGTCTTGAACAGCTTACATCAACAAAATACTTGATTTACGGAGACGGACAAGTAAGATAATGAAAAGAAAAAACAGCGATTATGCATATATTCAACCTCAGGTTGATAATAAAAGAAAGAAAAAGAAAAAAAGAAAAAAGAAAAAAGGCGGATTCGGCAAGGCTTTGCTTGTCATTATTGCCGTACTTGTTGTGCTCATTGCAGCAGGATTGCTGTCAGTAAAATATATTTTCACCGATTTTTATTTCAGCAGTGTTTTGCAGAATAAAGAGGTTGCCGATTTCGTTGACGAAAGTATAATCGGCAGAACTACCACCACAACAACACTTCCTGTCGAAACTACAACCGAAGCAACAACTTTGTCTCAGGTGTCATATCTTGATCATTCGGACTTTGAGTTTGAATCGTCAAAAAAAGGTGCAATGATTGGCAATATCCTTAACGGCGGCAAAGTAGACAAGGATAACGGAGTGGTATATCATATAGTTGACGGCAGAGGAATATATAAATTCTTGCCGGACAGCGAAAGCTACAGTTGCGTTTATAAGTCAAACGATACACTGTCGTCGTTTAACATCAGGGGCGATTACTTCTATTTTGTCAACGAAAGTGATAATGCACTTTATAAGGTTACAAAATCAGGCAAAAACCTTGCAAAAGTAGCAGACAATGTTTCACTTGCCTACATCTACGACACAACCGCTTACTGCATTTCTGTAAATAATGAAGTCGTTGTTGTTGACACACAAAGCTTTACACCGACAACACTTTATTCGGGCAACGGCAACAAAGTCGGATTAATCGGCATTTCCCTTGACAGAGTGTTCTTTACAAGCGAGGACACATTGGGTAATATTTCGTATTTGTGTGTACCGTCTGTCGGCGGAACTGTAGAGAATTTTAAGGCGGATACCGCAAACGGCGAGGTTAGTTCGTTGTTAATGGATAGCGGCTTTATGTATTATTACAAAAAGCAAACCGACGGCACATATAATATCGTTCGTCAAAAATACGGTTCACAAAAAACAGTGACCTTGATAGAGGGTACTCACCTCAACAAACCGGTGGTTGTTGACCAAAACAAAATGTTTTATGCCGACCTTGACGGCGATAAGTTCAAAATGTATGAGCTTAATATGAACAGCGACACCACAAAAACAATGCTTTATTCCGGCAATGTTACTTCAAGTGACAATGTGTTTATTCAGCACGGCGGCGAATATGATTTTATTATAGGCGAGCGTTCAAACGGTGACAAGATTTACCGTGCGTCGTCAAACCTTACCGGTTCGTCAAATGTTATGACTTTTGGTGACGGTAAATGGAGTTATTAATTAAGAGGTAAAGATTTTTGGATAAGTATAAAAAATTAGCCACAAATACAATAATTTTTGCAATAGGCACATTCTCTTCAAAAATTTTGTCGTTTTTGCTTATGCCGTATGTTACGAGCAAGCTTCCGACTTCGGACTATTCAACGGCAGACCTTATTCAGCAAACCGCAAATGTGCTTATTCCTATTGTCTTTTTGCAAATTAACAGTGCGGCTCTTCGCTTTGCACTTGATAAAAACGAAAACAAAAGCGATGTTTTTACCGTAGGTGTGCGAACAACGGTTAAGGGATTTTTAGTATTTTTGATTTTCTATTATCCTGTTACCTTAATCAAAATCAACGATATGCCGCTCGGTGACTATGCCCCCATTTTGTACCTTTTTGTACTTGTTTCGGGTATGCGTCAGCTTTGCCAACAGTTTGTAAGAGGTTGCGGTCAAGTCAGGATTTTTGCTATTGACGGCATACTTGCAACTGCAACAACTCTTCTTTTCAACTTGCTGTTCCTTGGCCCGCTCGATATGGGAGTTAACGGATATGTTCTTGCAATTATTGCGTCTGATTTTGCATCTGTTGTATTTTTGTTTATCGCAACAAGGCTTTGGGACAATCTGCATTTTCATAAGGTTAATAAAAAAACCAAGATTGATATGCTCAAGTATTCCGTTCCGCTTATGCCAACCATTATCTTATGGTGGATAATCAATGTGTCGGACAGATATATGGTTACGGGATTTGTCGGTTCTGCCGAAAACGGACTTTACACAGCTGCTTCAAAAATTCCTAATTTTGTAACGATGTTTTCATCTATCTTTATTGATGCTTGGCAGCTTTCCGCCGTTGATGAGTACGACAGTGAGGACAAGGCAGAATTTTTCAGTAAGGTGTTTCGTGTTTATTCGGGCGGTATATTTGCCGTTTCTTCGGGACTCATTTTGTTTTGTCAGTTTATCACTAAAATTTTGGTTGCAAAAAATTATTATTCTTCGTGGAAATATGTTCCTGTTCTCATTATCGCAACGACGCTTTCGTGTCTCGTAAACTTCCTTGCTTCTGTTTATATGGCAGAGAAAAAGTCGGTTATGGCTATGGTAACGGCTATGACGGGTGCAATTATGAATGTAGTGCTCAATCTCATTCTTATTCCGCTTATCGGTGCAATCGGTGCGGCAATCGCAACGGTGATTTCATTTGTTGTTGTATTTGTGTTCCGCGGTGCAAATACAAAAAAATATATCAAAATTAATTTCAACACGCCTATTCTTATTGCCGAAGTAGCAATTTTAGCAGTGCAGTGTGTTGTTATGATAACGCTTAAATCGGGACTTTTGATGTACGGCATTGAATGTGTGCTTGTACTTGCAATGCTTATTGTAAATGTTAAGCCGATTAAGGAACTTGCCAATAGAATTTTAGGCAAGTTTTTAAAGAAAAACAAACAACAAAATGATTAATTAAAAGGACTTCTTAATTGTACAAGAAGTCTTTTGCCGTTTTGTGTATTTTGCATATATTTAATACTATCCCTTGCAACAACCGCTTTTTTAGTGTATAATATACAAAATTTTAAAAATTACTCAAGTTTTCGAATATGTTTTTTGGAGGAATTGTATGAAAACAACTATTTCTACAGCACAAGCAAAGAAGCTTATTACCGATAGGCTTTCTCACTTTTTCGGGGTATCTCCCGATGTTGCTACAGATGAGCAGTTTTACAAAGCTGTATCAATGATTGTTCGTGATGAACTTACAAGGAAAAACAGCGATTTCAGACACGCTGCAAAAGGTCAGGATTCAAAGCAGATTTATTATTTGTGTATGGAATTCTTGATGGGTCGTTCGCTTAAAAATAATCTTTACAACCTCGGTCTTACCGAAACTTTCGACAAGGCTCTTTCTTCAATGGGCGTAAAGCTTGAATATCTTTATGAGCAAGAACCTGATGCAGGTCTCGGTAACGGCGGCTTAGGTCGTCTTGCGGCTTGCTATCTTGACGGCCTTGCTACGACGGGATTCCAGTCAATGGGCTATTCTCTTCGCTATGAAGCGGGTATCTTTAAGCAAAAATTAATCGACGGTTGGCAGACGGAACTTCCTGATTTTTGGCTTCCGGGCGGTGAAGTTTGGCTTGTTCCCCGTGAAGAGCGTGCCTGCAAAGTTGCTTTTGAAGGCTATATTGAAGACAGCTGGGATGGCGACTATCACCATGTAAACCACAAAGACGCTAATATTGTTGAGGCTGTTCCTTACGATATGTATGTTTCGGGTAAGGGCGAGGGCGTATCCCGTCTTCGCTTGTGGGCTGCAAAAAAGCCTGAGCTTGATATGACCCTTTTCAACGAAGGCTCATATATGAAAGCTATGGAGCAATCCGCAATGGCAGAAGCAATTACAAAGATTCTTTATCCTGCCGACAATTCACCGGAGGGTAAGTCACTCCGTCTCCGTCAGCAGTATTTCCTTGTTTCTGCATCTATTCAGGATATTATTCAACGCCATCTCACAAAGTACGGCACTCTTGACAATCTTCCTGATAAGGTTGCGATTCATATTAACGATACCCACCCGACAATGGCTATTCCTGAGCTTATGAGAATTATGCTTGACGAATGCGGTTATAGCTGGGATGACGCTTGGTCAATCGTTACACGCACCGTTGCTTATACAAATCATACGGTAATGAAGGAAGCACTTGAATGTTGGAGCGAAGAACTTTATTCCCGTCTTCTCCCTCGTATTTACCAAATCACCAAGGAAATTGACAATCGCTTCCGTGCTTATGTTTGGTCGGCAACATATGATGCCGATAAGGTTGAGCGTATGGCGGTTGTTTCAAACGGCGTTGTTCGTATGGCAAACCTCTGTGTAATCGGTTCTCACAGCGTAAACGGCGTATCTGCACTTCATTCCGAAATTCTCAAGGATACAGTATTTAACGATTTCTATAATCTTACACCGGAGAAGTTCTGCAATGTTACAAACGGTATTGCATTCCGTCGTTGGATTTGTCAGTCAAACCCGGCGTTGACGGATTATATCACTTCTCTTATCGGAGACGGCTTTATTACAAAGAGCGACGAACTTGAAAAACTCCGTCAGTTCAAGGATGACAAAAAGGTTCTCGCAAAGCTTGACGAGATTAAGCACGAAAACAAGGTTCGCTTTGCAAAAATTATCAAAAAGCGTAACGGTATAGACATTAATCCTGATTCTATCTTTGATGTTCAGGTTAAGCGTCTTCACGAATATAAAAGACAGCAACTTAATATTCTCAATATTATTTCGGAATATCAAATGCTTAAAGAAAATCCTAATGCCGATTATTATCCAAAGACATATATCTTTGCTTCAAAGGCGGCACCGGGTTACTTTATGGCAAAGAAACTTATTCAGCTTATTGACGCACTTTCAAAAGTTATCAATAATGACCCTGATGTAAACGGCAAACTTAAAGTTGTATTCCTTGAAGACTACAGTGTTTCCCTTGCCGAAGTTCTTATGCCTGCTGCCGATATCAGTGAACAAATTTCTCTTGCAGGTACTGAAGCTTCGGGTACGGGTAATATGAAACTTATGCTCAACGGTGCCATAACTCTCGGCACGCTTGACGGTGCAAATGTTGAAATTCACGATGCTGTCGGTGATGAGAATATTTATATTTTCGGTATGAAAACACCGGAAGTTGAACAGCTTAAAAAATCGGGCTACTTCCCGCAAAGCTATATTCAAAATAATGAAGCTCTTGCAAAGGCTATGTCCTTCCTTCAAAACGGCGTAAACGGCAAGAAATTTGATGAAATTTACTATTCACTCATAAATACCGACCCGTATATGGCACTCGCCGATTTTACGGATTATCAGCGTGCTCAAAGAGAAATCTCAAAGGCTTATGCAGACAGAGAAAAGTTTGTTAAGATGTCGTTGATGAACATTTCGGGTGCAGGTATCTTCTCTGCCGACAGAGCTATTTTGGATTATGCAAACTATATTTGGCATACAAAGCCGGTTCAGCTTGCAAAAGAAACTCCAAAGGCTTCCAAAAAGTCAAAGCCTATGGCTCCTAAAGAAGAAAAAGCAGAGCCTAAAAAAGAGACAAAAAAGGAAGCAAAGGCAGAACCTAAAAAGGCTGAAAAGAAAGCGGAATTAAAAACCGCTCCTAAAAAGGAAACGGCTAAAGCACCTGCAAAAAAGTCTGCTTCAAAATCAAAGTCAAAGAAAAAATAATTAATTAGCTCCCCTTATTTATTAAGGGGAGTTGTCGTGTGAAAATAAGAAATATATAATATGGTATTTGATTCTCGCAGTAAAGAATATAAAGATAAAATCCGTGCCATCGCAACCGATGAGCCCGTAAAACTTCGCATAATTGTTCCTCGCTCAATGAAATGCAGCGGGGCTGTTCTTTGTGTTCACAAGGAAAATGAAAATAATGTTTACAATTCTATGTTTTGGGCAGGTATGTGCGGTGATGACAAGGAGTATTGGGAACTTCACTTTACAGCCGAAACGCCCGGACTTTATTGGTATCATTTTGAACTTGATACCCCGTGGGGCAAAAGCTTTGTGCGTAATGTCGGTCACGGTCACGGTGAGTTTTCACCCGACGGTGCAGACTTTCAGCAAACCGTTTACGATAAAAATTTTACCACTCCCGAGTGGCTCAAAGGTGGCATAATCTATCAGATTTTTCCCGACCGTTTTTATAATTCCGGTAAGAAAAAAGACGGATACAGAAAAAACCGGGTTCTTCGTAAATGGGGTGAAGAGCCTTATTGGCGTGAAGACCAGATGAACGGCATTTGGAATAACGACTATTTTGGAGGCGACCTCTTGGGCGTTGAGGAAAAACTTCCTTATCTTAAAGATTTGGGTGTAACCTGTATTTATCTCAACCCGATTTTTGAGGCAAATTCAAATCACAGATACGATACTGCCGATTATGAAAAGATAGACCCGCTTTTGGGTACCGAAAAGGACTTGAAAAATCTTTGCAGGGTTGCAAAGGACGAGTACGGCGTTTCGATTATTCTTGACGGTGTATTCAGCCACACGGGCTGCGACAGTAAATATTTTAATCTTTATAATAATTACGACAGTGTCGGTGCATACAACAGTCAAAACAGCCCGTATTATTCGTGGTACAAATTCATCAATTATCCCGATGAATATGATTCGTGGTGGGGAATTAAGCTCTTGCCCGAGGTTCACGAGGAAGATGAAAGCTATCGTGAATACATTTGCGGCAAGGACGGAATTTTGCGTAAATGGCTCAAATGCGGTATAGCCGGATGGCGACTTGATGTTGCCGATGAGCTTCCCGATGTGTTCCTTGATGACCTTCGTAAGGCAGTTAAGGAGGAAAAAAGCGATGCCGTTATTATCGGAGAAGTTTGGGAGGATGCAACCACAAAATTTGCTTACGGTCAGCGACGCCGTTATCTTCTCGGCGAACAGCTTGACAGCGTTATGAACTACCCGTTTGCAAATGCGATTTTGGATTTTGTAAAATATCCCAATGCTTATGAATTTTTTGACCGTGTTATGACGGTGATTGAAAATTATCCGCCGCAGGTTACAAGCGTTTTGATGAACCATATCGGCACTCACGATACCGAAAGGGCAATCAGTCGTCTTGCCGGTGACAGTTGTGAGGGCTACGGCAGACATTGGCAGTATGAGCATAATAAATTGTCCGAATACGATTACCTTCGCGGACTTTCACTTATGAAAATCGCATCGCTTATTCAGTATACTTTGCCCGGCGTGCCGTCGCTTTATTACGGTGACGAAATCGGTATGGAGGGGCTCAAAGACCCGTTTAACCGTGCTTGTATGAACTGGGATAAACCTAATGCCGAACTCCTTCGATGGTATAAGCGGCTCGGAGAAATAAGACTCGGTTGCAAAGTGTTGTCAAACGGCGAATTTGTTCCGATTTACGGCGAACATAAAACGATTGCGTATCTTCGCACGGATGAAAACAGCGAACTTCTCGTTGCCGTTAATCTTGACGATACGGATGTTGATGTTTTTGTCGGCGAGCAATGGGATAACGCGTATAACTTTTTTGATGAGGTTTCGGTTGACGGCTATGTTCACCTTGAACCTATGCGTTACACCTTGTTAACCAGAGTAAAAGAATAGTGTATTACGAACACTCGTAAGGAATGTCGTCCCCGACATTCCGAAAATTAGTGTATAAAAGGACTCGCTTGAGTCCTTTTTATTTTTGCTTTTCAACAAATTTATTATGAAAAATGATAAATAATTATTGACAAACGATAATCGTTGTGATATAACTAAGAAAACAAAAACCATTTTTCAGAAAGGCTGTGTTTTATTATGAAATCTTCGGCTAAATTTACACAAGTTGTTGTTCGTATAGGTTATGTGGGGTTGACAGCTTCTTTGTTTTTACTTCCGTATTTCCTCGGAAAAGAGAGCGTTATGCAATACAATTCATATAACAGTACTTGGATAACTGTGCCGTTTTATTGCGTTGCACCGGCAGGGTATATAGCCCTTGTGTGCATTGATATGATTATGCAAAATGTAAAAAAAGAAAATGTTTTTTGCAGCAAAATAGCTAAACTTCTTAGGATTATAGTTTGGTGTTGCTTTTGGGCAGGTTGCGTCGGCTTGCTTTCTTTTGTTTTGATTTTTGCACTTCATAAGGTTGCCGTTATTTATATTTTGATTCTTGCCCTCGGCGAATTTTTTATGGCACTTATTTGTAATGTACTGAAAGTTTGCTTTGAAGCCGGTAATCTTATTAAAGAAGAAAACGATTTGACAATATAGGAGGACGCAATGATTGTAGTTAATTTGGATGTTATGCTTGCAAAACGCAAGATGTCCTCACTTGAACTTGCCAACCGTGTGGGCATCACGCAGGCTAATTTGTCAATACTTAAAACAGGCAAGGCAAAGGCAATTCGTTTTTCAACCCTTGACGCAATTTGTAAGGAACTTGATTGTCAGCCTGCCGATATTTTGGAATATAAAGAATAATTAAACCGTAGAGGAACTCCGTTTCCTCACACGATTTTTCGGAGGTTTGTTATGATAGCAAAACAATGTTCACCGCTTGATAAGAAAGATAAAATATCAATTTTTTCTGTTGCGGTTTTATGCTTTTTGTTTGTTGATTTTGTGCTTTTTGCCAAAGCGATAGGTTTGGGATTTACGCTTGTTTATGTGCTTTTGTTTGCATTTTCAACAGCGTATCTGTTTGGCAAAGAGCGTAAACCGTTACCGATAGGTGTTGTTTACGGAATACTGAGCGTGCTGTCCGCCGTGCCCGTAACGCTTTATAACGACAGCATAACGCAATATTTGATGCCGCTTGTGTCTGCGTTTCTTTATGTGCTGTACTGCCTGTCTTATGTGACCGACAGACAAAAGTTCGGCTCGTATAAAATAATGCTTTCATCCGTTAAGGCTTTAACTTCGGGAACTTTCAAAACTGTGCCCGAGGTTGTCGGCTCAATCAAAGCAGGGAAGAGCGGAGATAAAAAGTCCCTTTCGGCTTTTGTCGGAGTGCTTGTTGCAATCCCTGTATTGTGTGCCGTTGTGCCGCTCCTTGTAAAATCGGATGCCGCATTTGAGGGACTTGTGAGCAGTGTGTTTTCAAAAACGCTTTCGTATATCGGCGAATTTGTGGTTGCACTCATTTTGCTTCCGTATTGTTATTCCTATATCTTTTCAATGAGGCATAAGTCAAACCGTGAGAATAAGACAAAAACTAATCGCAGAACTTTGTCATATACCGCTTGCACATCGTTTATGTGCGTAATCGCTGCAACATATCTTTTGTATCTCTTTTCACAGCTCGCGTATTTTTTCAGTGCGTTTTCGTATATTTTGCCTGAGGGCTATAACAATACCGCTTCCGAATTTGCCCGCCGCGGTTTTTATGAAATGTGCGTGGTTTGCGCAATCAATTTGACGCTTATCGGCATAATATCGGCATTTGTTAAAAACAAAAACGGCAAGTTTTTAAAGGCTCTTTGTGTGTTCGTGTCGGCTTTTTCGGCACTCCTTGTTGTAATCGCTATGCAAAAAATGGTGATGAATATCGGTGTTTACGGTCTTTCGAAAAACCGCATTTTGGTGTTCGCCTTTATGTTGATGATGCTCGTCACGACAGTAATGCTTGTTGTCCACATTTTTGTGCCTAAAGTGCCTTATATGCAGGTAATAATTGTATTTTGTTCGGTGATTTTAATTGCAATTTCATATTCAAATATTGACGCAAAAATTGCCGATTATAACATCAAAGCGTATAATAATCACAGTATCGAAAACCTTGATGTCAACAGCATTGCCGACCTTTCCGACAGTGCCGTGCCGTATCTTATTTCTCTTGCCGAGAGCGGAAACAAGGAGGCTGAAAACGCACTTTATAATGTCGCCGGTAACAATTATCATGACCAACTTGTTTTAACTCTCGAAACGATTGAAATCAAAAGCAACGGGGATATAAGAACTTTCAATTATTCTCACACTTTTGCCGCAAATGATATTTATGATTATTATTTGAGCCTTGATGAGGCCGAAGCGAAAATATTTGCAAATCATTCGGCGATCGCCGATTATGAAAAGTATTACTGTGTTGATGATGAAAACACCTATTACGAATATGATGAAGTTGCAAATTCGGAAATTGTTTACAAACTTAATAAAACAACGCAACTGTACAAAAAACAGTGAATCTGTACAGATAATCCGTTTTGGGTTATCTGTATTTCTATATATTTATATATAATTAATATAAAATAGTTATTGAAGTAGTAATTCAACTGTGTTATAATATTAGCGTTAATTTGGATTTTTATATCTATTCAGAATTTTCCACGAAAGGAATTTTATTATGGCATACAGAACACATAACTGTAATGAACTTACATTTGATAATCTTAACCAAAGAGTTCAGCTTGCAGGTTGGGTAGACACTATCCGTGACCACGGCGGTGTTGCTTTTATCGACCTTAGAGATGAATACGGCACAACACAGGTTGTTGTTAACGATGACGACCTTATCAATCACCTTCGTAAGGAAAGCGTTATTTCCGTTGAGGGCGTTGTTGTTAAGCGTGATGAAGAAACAATCAATCCTAAAATCGCAACAGGCGAACTTGAAGTTAAGGTAGATACACTCAAGGTGCTCAATCCTTGCACAGAAAATCTTCCGTTTGAAATCAGCGAAAGTAAAGAAACCCGTGAAGATGTCCGTCTTACTTACCGTTTCCTTGATTTAAGAAACAAAAAGGTTCACGACAATATTATTTTCAGAAGTCAGGTTGTTTCGTATCTCCGTCAGAAAATGACTTCTCTCGGATTTACCGAAATTACAACCCCTATTTTGACCTGTTCATCACCTGAGGGTGCCCGTGACTATATCATTCCGTCGCGTAAGCACGAGGGCAAGTTCTATGCTTTACCACAGGCTCCGCAACAGTTTAAACAGCTCCTTATGACTTCGGGATTTGACAGATATTTCCAAATCGCACCTTGCTTCCGTGACGAGGACGCAAGAGCCGACCGTTCACCGGGTGAATTTTATCAGCTTGACTTTGAAATGGCTTTTGCAACTCAGGAAGATGTGTTTGAAGTTGCCGACGAGGTTCTTTATGATACGTTTGAAAAGTTCGGCGGCGGAAAGAAAATTTCTCCGAAGCCGTTTGTAAAAATCCCTTATGAAGAAGCAATGCTCAAGTATGGTACGGACAAACCGGACCTTCGTAATCCGCTTGAAATCGTTGACCTTACGGAATTCTTCTCCGATGTGGAATTTAAGGCATTTAAGGGCAGACCGGTTCGCGGTATCAATGTTCCGGGTTGTGCAAAGCAGTCAAAGGGCTGGTTTGAAAAGATGCTCAAGTACGCTCTTGAAATCGGTATGAAAGGCCTCGGCTATATTGAAGTTCTTGAGGACGGCTCATACAAAGGCCCTATCGACAAGTTCTTGCCGGACGAAAAGAAAGAAGAACTTCGCTCAATTTTCAACTTCAAGACAGACGACACCCTGTTCTTTATTTGCGACACACCAAAGGTTGTCAATGAGCTTGCAGGTATGATTAGAACAGAGCTTGCAAACCGTCTTGACCTTATTGACAAGGACAGATTTGAATTCTGTTACATCACAGACTTCCCGATGTTTGAGCGTGACGAAAACGGTCAGCTTATTTTTACACACAATCCGTTTTCAATGCCACAGGGTGAGATGGACGCACTTCTTAACGAAGAACCTACCGAAATCAAGGCTTATCAGTACGATATCGTTTGTAACGGCGTTGAACTTTCATCGGGTGCTGTTCGTAACCACAGACCTGATGTTATGGTTAAGGCGTTTGAAATGGCTGGCTACAGCGAAGAAACAGTTAAAGAAAAGTTTGGCGCACTTTACAATGCGTTCCACTACGGAGCACCGCCTCACGCAGGTATGGCACCGGGTGTTGACCGTATGATTATGCTCCTTAAAGATGAAGAAAATATCCGTGAAATTATTGCATTCCCTATGAACAGCAACGCACAGGATATGCTCCTCGGTGCACCGAATTATGTAACCGAGCTTCAGCTTCGCGAAACACATATTAAGCTTCGCAGACCGGTAGAAAAAGACAAATAATTTTTGGAGGCAAACACAATGCAAATCACTCCGGATTTAATTAAATATCTTGAAAAATTAGCGCGTATCACTCTTTCTGAGGATGAAGAGAAGAAGGTCGGCAATGAACTTCAGGATATTCTCACATATATTGATATGCTCAACGAACTTGATACAGACGGTGTTGAGGCTATGAGCCATTGCTTCCCGGTAACAAATGTTATGAGGGAAGACGAGGTTCAGCCGTCAATGTCGGCAGACGAAATAGTTGCAAACGCTCCCGAGAGCCAGGACGGCTGTTTTGTTGTACCAAAGACTGTGGACTAAGGAGGGAACAGAATGGAAATTTACGAAATGACTGCCCTTCAGGTTGCAGAAAAAATTAAAAACAAAGAAATTACTTCTATGGACACCGTAGAAAGCGTTGCCAAAGCTATCGAGCAAAAGGACGGCACTTATAACTGCTATGTATCTTTTGATAAAGAAGCCGCTTTGCAGCAGGCTGAGAAGGTGCAAAAGAAGATTGATGCAGGCGAGACAACATCACCGTTTGCAGGTGTTCCTATTGCTATTAAGGATAATATTTGCGAAAAAGGCAAACTTACATCATGTGCTTCAAAAATCCTTTCAAACTTCAAGCCGCCGTATAACGCAACTGTTATTAACAAGCTTAACGGTGCCGATATGGTAACATTCGGTAAGGTTAATATGGACGAGTTCGCAATGGGCTCAACAACAGAAACCTCATTTTACGGCGCAACAAAGAATCCGTGGGATGTCACAAGAGTTCCGGGCGGTTCATCGGGCGGTGCTGCAGCTTCCGTTGCCGCTGACGAAAGCATTGTTGCTCTTGGCTCAGATACAGGCGGTTCAATCCGTCAGCCTGCATCGTTCTGCGGTGTAACAGGCCTTAAACCTACTTACGGTGCGGTATCCCGTTACGGCCTTATCGCATACGCTTCTTCTCTTGACCAAATCGGACCTATCGGCAAGGATGTTCTTGATGTTGCCGGTGTGTTTAATGTAATCAAGGGCAAGGATGTCAAGGACGGCACTTCAATGGAAAGCGAAGTTTTTGACTTTGAAGATATTAAGATTGATAACCTTAAAGGTAAAAAGGTCGGCATTCCAAACGATTATTTCGGCGAGGGTATCAGTGACGAGGTTGCGGCAAGCGTTAAAGCCGCCGCTCAAACTCTTAAAGACCTCGGTGCAGAGGTAGAAGAGTTTGATATGCCTATCGTTAAGTATGCAATTCCTACCTATTATATTATTGCCTGTGCGGAAGCTTGCTCAAACCTTTCCCGCTTTGACGGCATTAAGTACGGCTATAAGTCAAAGGATGCTTTCAATCTTACCGATGTTTACTTCAAGTCCCGTTCGGAGGGATTCGGTATGGAAGTTAAAAAGAGAATTATGCTCGGCAACTTCGTACTTTCATCGGGTTACTTTGACGCTTATTACAAAAAAGCACTTCAGGCAAAAGGCCTTATTTGCAAGGCATTTAACGAAGCGTTCCAAAAATACGATTTTCTTCTCGGTCCTGTTGCTCCGACAACAGCACTTAAAATCGGCGAAGGTCTTTCCGACCCTCTTGCAATGTACCTCGGTGATATTTATACCGTTATGATTAACATTGCAGGCTTGCCGTCGCTTGCTCTCCCTTGCGGATTTGACAGCAATTCGCTTCCTGTGGGTATGCAACTTATCGGCAAACCGTTTGATGAAAAAACAATTCTTTCAGCCGGCTACGCTTATCAAAATGTAACCGATTGGCATAAAAGAAAACCGAATCTTTAATAGGAGGCAGTAAATATGGATTATGTTACCGTTTGTGGTCTTGAAGTTCATACAGAGCTTGCCACTAAAACAAAGATTTTTTGCAACTGCACAACAGAGTTCGGCGGCGAGCCAAACACTCATGTTTGCGAGATTTGCTCCGGTATGCCGGGCACTCTCCCTGTTGTTAACAAAAAGGTGGTTGAGTACGCTGTTCGTACCGGTCTTGCTCTCAACTGCGAAATTACACAGTATAATAAGTTTGACAGAAAAAACTATTTCTATCCCGATTTGCCAAAGGCTTATCAAATTTCACAGCTTTATCTCCCTATTTGCAGAAACGGCTGGGTAGAGATTAACGATAGTGTAAACGGCGGCAAAAAGAAAGTCAGAATTCACGAAATTCATATGGAAGAGGATGCCGGCAAACTCGTTCATGACGAATGGTCGGACAGCACTCTTGTAAATTACAACCGTTGCGGCGTGCCTCTTTTGGAAATCGTGTCCGAGCCTGATATTGCAAGTGCGGACGAGGCAGTCGAATATGTTGAGAAACTCCGTGCCATTCTTCAGTTCTGCGGTGTGTCCGACTGCAAAATGCAGGAGGGTTCGCTCCGTGCCGATGTTAATGTATCTGTTATGGAAAAAGGTGCAACCGAGTTCGGTACAAGAACAGAGATGAAAAATATCAACTCGTTTAGAGGTATTCACAACGCTATCGAGGCTGAAACCGAGCGCCAAATCGAACTTATCGAGGACGGCGAAAAAGTTGTTCAGGAAACCCGCAGATGGGATGACAGCAAGGGCGTTTCAACTTCAATGAGAAGCAAGGAGGACGCACAGGACTATAAGTATTTCCCTGAACCGGACCTTCCGCCTATTGAGCTTTCCGATGAATATATTGAAAAAGTCAAAGCTTCTCTTCCTGAACTTCCGGAGGCTAAAAAGGCAAGATATGTCAGTGAATATGCTCTTACGGAGTACGATGCAAACATTCTTTGCTCCGATAAGGCATATGCAAAGTTGTTTGACAAAACCGTTGAGATTACCAAAAATCCAAAGGACTCCGCTCACTGGATTATGGGCGACCTTATGAAACTTATGAACGATACTCAGACTCTTCCTGAAAATATTTCTTTCAGAACCGAGAGTCTCGGTGAAATTATCAATCTTGTAAATTCAAACAAGGTTTCCCGCGAGTCGGCAAGAAAAGTACTCAAGGCTGTGTTTACCGATGATGTTATTCCGGAGGAATATGTTAAGGCAAACAATATGGAAATGGTTTCCGATACAGGTGCCATTCAGTCTGTTATTGAAGAAATCATTGCCAATAACGAAAAGGCTGTTGCCGAATATAAAGAGGGCAAGGATAAGTCCTTTAACTTCCTTGTCGGTCAGTCAATGAGGGCACTCAAGGGCAAGGCTCCGTCAAGTGAGGTTACAAGAATTCTCAAAGAATTGCTTGGCTAAAACTAAATAATATAAAACGAACCCCATCGCAAACTTAAATTTGCGGTGGGGTTTTTCGTGTTATTAAATCAATACCAATTCCATTTAATTGTAGTTGTGTCAAGCGTTATGTAGCACATATCGTATTTGTTGTATTTTTTATATTTGCCTTTGGCGTTGTAAAATCCGATTGCAAGCTGAATTCTGAACTCGCCGCAGCAGGTGGCGGAACAGTCTATAAATTCTGCCGATGAAGCATTGTTGATTATGTCAATGAATTCGCTTTCATTAACGCTTAGACCGCTGAATTTACCTTTGCTGTTAACGGAAGTGACAAACTCAATATCATTGTACGGCTCATCTTGCATTTCAACAACCATATCACAATGCTTAAAGTCTTCGTATTTTCTGAAAGTTTCATCATAATAGTTGTTCGGATATATAACTATATCAAATGTAAAAACCATTTTGTTTTCGTCAAGTGTAACCTTGTTCAATTTTTGGTCGTGCAAAACACCGTATGGATAGTTTACGCTTGACATATCAAATTGTTCTGTCATTGATTATTTCTCGCTTTCGTTTGCTCTTTTAGCGACGATGTGAGTGTGTACCTTTTCGGCAAGCTCGCCGTGAAGCTTGAATTTTGCGCTGAATACGATGAGCGAAAGCAGAATAAGTACTGGCGGAATTGCAAAGCAGATAATGCCGATACCGGTCTTTGTGGCATTGTTGATTTGCTTTGATGCCGATGTGATTTGTTCGTTGTAGTTCATAATTGCCAAACCGCCGAATAAAACGATGGTTTGAATGGTGTATGCCATTTTCTGCAAAAATCCTTTCATTGAGAAAGTGATTGATTCGTTTCTTTCACCGTTTTTGTATTCGCCGTAGTCAACAATGTCTGCAAGGAAAATTGTCTGTCCGACAAACATTGCAGCAATGCCGGTTGACGAAATAATGTATGCAATATCAAGTGCAATAGTGTTTTTGAGAATAGGGCCAAACACAAACATTAATACATATCCGATGATAGTTACTACCAAGGTGATTTGATAAATAACCTTTTTATTAAGCCATTTTGAAAGAATAGGAATAACAAGCAAGCCGAGAACCGAACCCACTGCACCGATTGTTTGGAACAAAGATTGTGCCTTAGGGCTACCGAGTACATCCGTAAAGTAGTAAACGGCTGTGCCCGATGTTAAATACCAGCCGGCGTTTGAGAGCATTGCAACTATCATAAATACAATAAGCTGGTCGTTGTGCTTGATAACAGTAAAGATTTTTTTGAATGAAAACTTTGTTTTTTCGCCGTAGACTACATTCTTTTCTTTCGTAGTGAATACGCAAATTGCCGAGAAAAGCACAAGCATAATTGCAAGAATACCTGCCCATCTTGAAAATCCGGTTGCACTGTATCCTTTATCCGTTTTAACGCCTGTTGAAAGCAACGGCAAAATAATAGGGGAAGCAACCGTTACGATGCCTTGACCTAAACCCGAAAATGTTCTTGCAACAGTTGAAACGAGGTTTCTGTCCTTAGGGTCCGAGGTAAAACTCGGTATCATACTCCAATACGGAATGTCTGCCATTGTGTTTGTCATACCCCAAAGTACATACATAATTCCGATGTAAACATATAAACCCGTGCCGCTCATTCCGAATTTTGTAAAAAGTAAGAACAGTACAACTGCGTTTGACATTGCACCTATTAAAATCCACGGTCTGTATTTGCCGTGCTTTGTGCGTGTGTTGTCAACAATTGTTCCCATCATAGGGTCGTTGATACCGTCCCAAATTCTTGCAAGTGGGGTTAGGAGCAATAAGAATCCCTCTTTAAGTCCCAAAACGCTTGATAAATAATAACTTAGGAATGAATAAAACATACCGTAGCTCAGGTCAAGCCCTATTGCGCCCACACCGAAGCCGATTTTTTCACCCCAAGTGGTTTTTCTTTCTTCCATCTAATCACCATAGCTTTCTAAATATAATAAAAACATTATAGCATATCTATACTTGTTTGGCAATTTTAAATGTTATTCAAAGATTACAAAAGAGTTACAATCCTGTAATTAAAATTTAACTTTTAAAAAGAACGATTATAGAATATTTTTCTTGACTTAGTCGCAATATGCTATTATAATGAAATAGAAGTGGGGAGGATACCCATAGAGTGTATCGAGATAACACTCAAAACCCTATTTTCTTAAAAAATGTGGGGAATATAATTGATTTTTTCGAGAGGAGGAAGCAAAATGGATAACTATTTGTATGGCTACCGTGTGCATAAATTGGATGCTAAAAGTCGTATAGCCATACCTTCTCATATGCGTTCACGCCTTGGCGAAGAATTTGTTGCTTCTCTCGGTCTCGGTGATTTCATTTCTCTTTACCCGCAGGATCAGTGGGAAGAACTTTTAAACAACGTTCAAAACAGCAAACTTCCTACCGAAAAAAAGAAAAAAATTTCCATGTATCTTGTTTCATCGGCGGACAAAGTCAGCCTTGACGCTCAAGGCAGACTTCTTGTGGGCGACCGTCTTAAAGATAAGGTTGCACTTGCAGGCGAAAAAGAAGCAGTTGTTTTCGGTAATATTAACCATATCGAAATTTGGAATAAAGCCAAATTTGAAGAACAGGTTGCTTCTATCAGCAAGGAAGAAGTTATCGATATTATGGACGAGCTCAACGGTATAGGTATCTGATATGGAGTTTGTGCATAAGAGTGTTTTGTTTGACGAATCCATTGAGTCACTCAATATTAATAAAGAAAAAACAATAGTTGACGGAACGGCAGGCGGCGGAGGTCATTCGAGGGCAATTGCCGCAAAAGCCGGCAGACTTATTGCGATAGACCAAGATCCCGATGCGATTAAGGTTCTTCACGAGCGTCTGGATGATTTGGGAAATGTCACTATTGTTAAGAATAATTTTTCTAATGTTGATCAAGTTTTGAAGGAGCTAAATGTGGCGTCCATTGACGGAATGCTGCTTGATTTGGGAGTAAGCTCCTTCCAACTTGATACAGCTGACAGAGGATTTTCGTATCACAAGGACGCACCTCTTGATATGCGAATGAGCAAATCGGGGTTAAGTGCAAAGGATGTTGTCAATACTTACAGTGAGGAAGAACTTGCCAATATCATTTTTAGATACGGTGAAGAAAAATTTTCTCGCAGAATTGCAAAAAACATTGTTCTTTTCAGACAGGACAAGCCTATTGAAACAACAGGCGAGCTTGTGGATATCATTAAAGCGTCTTATCCGAAAGCAAAAATGCGTGATTCACACCCGGCAAGAAAGACATTTCAGGCACTTCGTATAGAGGTAAATGCCGAACTTGATGTGCTTGACAAAACGCTTGATAAGGCGCTTGACTGTTTGGCACCGGGAGGCAGAATTTCGATTATAACTTTTCATTCGCTCGAAGACAGAATAGTCAAAGAAAAGTTTAACAAATGGGTAAATCCTTGTACCTGTCCAAAAGAATTTCCGGTTTGCGTGTGCGGCAATAAGCCACTCGGCAAACTTGTGTTTAAATCAAAAGCACCTACAAAAGAGGAACTTGAGGAAAACCCGAGAGCAAGGTCGTCAAGACTTAGATGCTTTGAAAAATATTAATTATAATAATTAATTACATTATATAAACGGAGGTGGATGTAGTGACAAATACAAATGATTTTCGCAGATATTCTTATCAAAATGACACATCATATATGATTAGCGGCTTCAATGTATCCCGTTCGTCCGCCGCACCGAAACACAGAGAAGATGACTATCCCGAAGCCGGTAGAAATCCGTTTAGGGTTCGTGAAAACGACAGCGTAAAGTCTTCGTCGCAAATAAAGCACGAGCAGGCAATTTGCACCAAAAGAGCGGTTGCACTTATTATGGTTGCTGTTACGGTTATCGCTTTTGTTGGATTAACACTTTATTCCTTTGCCGTTAAGAATGAACTTACAAGAGAGATATCAAGTGCAAAGGTGAATATTGCGAACGCTCAAAGCGAAAATATCAGTTTGCAAAGCGAACTCGATGCGATGGTATCAATCAGTATGATTGATGATTATGCGGTCAACAAACTTCATATGACAAAAATGAAATCAAATCAAATTCAGTATATGGATGTAAATCAGTACAAAGAAAACTATATGAAAAAATTAAACAAAAGTAAAACCCTTGCCGAAAGGCAATTGAGTAATAAATAAAATTATAAAGCGTACTATATAAGAGAGTCGGATTTTTCCAACTCTCTAAAATGCTTTTTTACAGGCAGTCGAAATATGACGAAAACGAGGTGATAGCAATGTCAAATGAATTTAAAAAGCAAGGACTTAAAAGAATGACGATTTTGGCTTTTGTTATCGCTTTCCTTTTTTCGCTTGACGCATTCAGAGTTTTTTATATTTCAACGGTCAAGGGTGCGGAGTATTCTGCAAAGGCGGAAAGCCAACAACTTTCCGATACTGAAATTGCCGCGAAGCGTGGCTCGATTTATGACAGCGACGGTAATGTTCTCGCACAATCCGCTACAACTTGGGATATTTTTCTTGATTCAAATAACATTACGGATTCAAGCAGAGATAAACTTGTAAACGGTCTCGCGAAAATTTTGAAGCTTGACGACGAGGGCAAGGCGGAACTCCTTGAAAAAAGTAAAAAAGATACCCACTATGTGGTTATTGCCGAACAGGTTGAAAACGATATTAAAGAAAAAATTACAAATTTCAAAGTAAAAAACAAGTTTTCAAGTATGATTGGTACAGAACAAAATACCAAACGCTATTATCCTTACGGTGAGTTTGCATCAAATATACTTGGATTTACCGGAGATGACAATCAGGGTCTTTACGGCTTGGAGTATTATTATGAGGACGAACTCAAGGGAACAAACGGCAGAATTATTACTGTAAAGGACGCACAAAAGCATAATCTTCCGACAGATTATGAAACATCTATCGATGCGGTTGACGGTAATTCGCTTGTACTTACCCTCAATCAAAATATTCAGTACACCCTTGAAAAAAATTTGTCAGCCACGATGAATGAGTATAAGGCTAAAGGTGCGTACGGCGTTGTTATGAACTGTAAGACTGGCGGTATACTCGCTATGGCGTCGCTTCCGGATTACGATTGTAATGAGCCGTATGAACTTACATATTCAAAAAATATCGAGGAAATCGAAAAAATTACCGATAAAGACGAAAAAGTTGCTGCAAAATCGGAAGCAATTCAAAACCAATGGAATAACTTTGTAACTTCAAGTACATATGAGCCGGGCTCGGTATTCAAAACATTTATTGCCGCCGCAGCTCTTGAAGAAAATGTTGTAAATCTTAACACAACTTACACCTGCACAGGCTCAATTAAAGTAAAAGATTATGTTATGAAGTGCCATTATCACCCGGGTCACGGAACTGAAACATTCACTCAGGGACTTGAAAACTCGTGTAATCCGTTCTTTATTACGGTCGGTCAAAAACTCGGTGTGCATAATTATTTCAAATATTTCGAAGCGTTCGGTTTTACACAAAAAACAGGAATCGACCTTCCGGGCGAGGCGGGTTCGCAGTACTACAAAGAAAATCAGTACGGACTTGTTGAACTTTCATCTGCATCGTTCGGTCAGTCAAACAGCTTGACACCGATTCAGCTTTGCACCGGTCTTTGTGCAATTGCAAACGGCGGCACACTTTTGCAGCCGTATGTTGTTGATCACATTATCGATTCAAACGGCAATACAGTTAAAAAAACTCAGCCTACGGAAGTAAGAAGAGTTATCAGTGAAGAAACTTCAAAAAAAGTAAGAAATATGATGAAATCCGTTGTTGATAACGGTACAGGTAAAAACGGATATGTCGCAGGCTACCGTGTAGGCGGTAAAACCGGAACATCAACCAAACTTGCCGAATCGACAAACGGCAAAACAAAGTATATCGTGTCGTTTGCGGCTATTGCTCCGTCGGACGACCCGCAAGTCGCTATGATTATTATTATGGATGAACCGAATGAAGATTTGGGCGGCGGTGCTCTTTGTGCTCCGATTGCGGCACAGGTTGTTGAAACCTGTATGCAAGAGTTGAACATTGAGCCGGAATACGATGAGGATGAAAGCAAAAATCTTTCCGTATCCACACCAAATGTAATCGGCAAGACCGTGAGCGATGCAAAGTCAACTCTTAATTCAAACAATCTCAAGGCAAAAGTTATCGGCGACGGCAAAAAGGTTGTCCGTCAATCGCCGGCTTCTTCATCAACAATTCCTACAAACGGAACGGTCGTTCTTTACACCACCGATGAAGAAAAGCAAACCGTTACGGTTCCGGACTTTTCGGGACTAACTGTAAGCGAGGCTAATGCTTTGGCGAGCGAAAATAATTTGAATATTGAAATCAGCGGTATAAATCTGTCGGCGTCAAATGTTGTGGCGTATCGCCAATCAACCGAAAAGGGTGCAACTGTTTCTGCCGGTACGGTTATAACAGTATCGTTTAAGAATACAAATTCAGTTCTCGACTGATAATATATGGGAGTGAGCAAATGAAACTTTCACAGGTTTTAAAAGATGTAAAGGTAAAAAATGAATATAACGATGTTGAAGTAAAGGATATAACAGCCGATTCCCGTCAGGTTGAAGAGGGTTATCTTTTTGTGTGCATAAAGGGTGCGTCGTTCGACGGTCATTCCGTTGCCGAAGATATGCTGAAAAAAGGTGCGGCTGCCGTTGTTTGCGACCACGATTTGGGACTTTCAAATCAGGTAATCGTTGACGACACACGCAAGGCATATTCGCCTATATGTGCTTCGTTTTTCGGCAATCCTGCCGACAGTTTAAAACTTATCGGTCTTACAGGCACAAACGGTAAAACCACCACCACATTTTTGATTAAACAAATTTTGGAAAATGTCGGTAAAAAATGCGGCCTTATCGGCACTGTTCAAAATATGGTGGGCAGTGAAATATATCCTGCACATTACACCACTCCCGACCCACACGAATTGCAATCGCTTTTCAGAAAAATGGTTGATGCAAATTGTGAATACTGTATTATGGAAGTATCGTCACAGGCACTTGCTCAAGGCAGAGTAGAGGGCATAAGATTTCATATCGGTGCGTTTACAAATCTCACTCAAGATCATCTTGATTACCACAAAACTTGGGAAAATTATTTTGAATCAAAAAAACTTCTTTTTAAAGCCTGCGACATCGCGGTAACAAATGTTGACGATGAATACGGACTTAAAATCGTTGACGGTTGTAATTGCAAAACCGTTACCTACGGCGTTGATAATATGAAAGCCGATTATACTGCAAGAAATGTTCGTTTTTCTTCACAGGGTGTTAAGTATGACCTTATCGGTGAAAAAATCGGCAGAGTAAACTGTCCGATTCCGGGCAGATTCAGCGTTTATAACTCGCTTTGTGCAACATCAGTTGCTTTGACTCTCGGCGTTGATTTTACCGATGTTCTTGAAGCTATCAGTAATTCGAACGGTGTAAAGGGCAGAATTGAAGTTGTACCTACGCCTAATCAGGATTATACAGTTATTATTGACTATGCTCACTCACCGGACGGACTTGAAAATATCATCTCTTCACTTAAAGAAATTGCCAACGGCAGAGTTGTAACCGTATTTGGTTGCGGCGGTGACAGAGATAAAACAAAGCGTCCGAAAATGGGCAAAATCGCCTCTGATTTGTCGGACTTCTGTGTTGTCACTTCGGACAATCCGAGAAGTGAAGAACCCGGTGCGATTATCAAGGATATTCTTGAGGGTATGAAAGACAGCAAAACTCCGTACGAGGTTGTTGAAAACAGAAAAGAAGCGATTGCTTGGGCTATGAAGCACGCTAAAAAGAATGACATTATTCTTCTTGCCGGTAAAGGCCACGAAACATATCAAATTCTTCCAACCGGTACAATTCATTTTGATGAGAGGGAAGTTGTGGCAGAAGTTTTAGAGGAACTTAACAAGTAATGGAAAAATTAAAACTATCTCAAATAGCACCGTATTTAGGTGCAACATACAACACGGACGCCGAATTTGATTCGGTTTGCATAGATACACGAAAAATCACAAAAGGTTGCCTGTTTATTTGCATTAAGGGCGAACGCTTTGATGCTCATCAATTTGCGAATGACGCGTTGTCGCTCGGTGCTTCGGCAGTTATGATTCATTCAGATATTCAGCCGAACGGAGCATATATAAAGGTTGACGATACATCAAATGCGATGCTCAAACTTTCGGGATTTTACCGTTCAAAGTTTGATATTCCGGTGGTCGGCCTTACCGGTTCGGTCGGTAAAACAACCACAAAGGAGTTTACTCATCTTGTTGTTTCGGCAAAATACAATGCAATTAAAACGCAGGGAAATCTAAATAATGAAATAGGCGTTCCGCAAATGCTGTTTCAAATTGATAACAGTACCGAAGCTGCTGTAATCGAAATGGGTATGAATCATTTCGGCGAAATTTCCCGACTTGTAAACGAGGTTAAACCGACTGTCGGTCTTATTACAAATATCGGTTCATCGCACATTGAAAATCTCGGTTCGAGAGAAGGAATTTTAAAGGCGAAATTGGAACTTTGCGAGGGACTTGAAAAAGGTGCACCGCTAATTTTAAACGGCGACAACGATATGCTTCAAACCGTAAAGGACGACAATCATAAAGTTGTGTTTTTCGGAATTGAAAACGGCGATTTTAAGGCGGAGAATATCGTAAAGGACGACAACTCGACTTCTTTTGATATTGTATATTACGAAAAAAAACAACATATTGTTATTCCTACAATCGGAACTCACAATGTTTACAATTCTCTTGCGGCTTTTGCAGTCGGATATTTCTTAAATGTTGACCCACAATCGGCTGCCGACGCTTTAGGGACTTATGTTCCGGCAGGTATGAGGCAAAAGGTTGTTGATGTTGACGGTATAACTTCGATTGAGGACTGCTATAACGCTTCTCCCGATTCAATGCGTGCATCACTTAAAATATTAGACGATATAAAGGGTAACAAAAAAATTGCGGTTTTGGGTGATATGCTTGAACTTGGTTCTTATTCAAAGGACGCACATATACAAGTCGGCAATATGGTCGGTGAAAACAATGTTGATTACCTTTTTGCTTACGGCACCGATGCAAAGTATTATGTCGAGGGTGCAAAAGAAAGCGGAGTTGAGAATGCGTTTTTGTTTGACGATAAGGACAAATTGTCTGAAATGCTTTTAAAAACTGCGTCGGTGGGAGACGCTGTACTTTTTAAAGGTTCCCGAGGTATGAAACTCGAAGATATTATAAATACTGTATATAAAGGATGGAGAAAACAATGAGTACAACAGTTGCACTTATTATTACCGCTGTTATATCTTTCGGTATCACAGCCGGTCTCGGTTTCGTAATTATTCCGTGGCTTCGTAAATTAAAATTCGGTCAAACCATTTTGGACATCGGTCCTTCTTGGCACAAATCAAAGCAGGGCACACCGAATATGGGCGGTTTGATGTTCATTATCGGTATAATTGTTGCTTTTGTTATTGGTACGCTTACTTTTGCTCTTTCGGGAGGTAAGCTTGAAAGCGATTACGCTTCCGTTCTCGTTGGAAGAGATAAGGTACTGATTATTGCCGGCCTTTGTCTTGCGTTCGGTTGCGGCGTTATTGGCTTTACAGATGACTTTATCAAAATCAAACTCAAAAGAAATGAGGGTTTGACAGCAAAACAAAAGTCTTTGGGTCAGCTTGTTATGGCGTTCGGTTATACGGCTACTCTTTGGCTTTCACACAACACCGTATGGTATCTGCCTTTTATCGGAAATGTTAATTTTGAAAAGAATATTGTTACAGGCGTTGTTTTTTGGCTTGTTTCGATTTTTATTATAGTCGGTTGTGTAAACAGCGTTAACCTTACGGACGGTATCGACGGTCTTTGTTCAAGTGTAACAGTTACCGTTGCAATTACATTTATTATTGCTTCCGTTATGCTCAAGTTTGCCGGTCTCGGTATTCTTTCTGCCGCACTCCTCGGCGGTGTTTTGGGCTTCCTTTGCTGGAACTGGAACCCGGCAAAAACCTTTATGGGCGACACAGGCTCACTTTTCCTCGGCGGTATTGTTACCGCACTCGGATTTGCAATTAAGTGTCCGCTTCTTCTCGTACTTATAGGCCTTGTTTATGTGTGCGAAACGATGAGCGATATTATTCAAATCGGATATTTTAAAATGACTCACGGTAAGCGTATATTTAAAATGGCACCTATTCATCACCATTTTGAAATGTGCGGCTGGAAAGAAAAGAAAATCTGTGTTGTATTTTCAATTGTAAATGCAGTAGGCTGTGCAGTTGCACTCGTTCTTATGTATTACGGTTATTAATTATTAAAAAATTTATGAAAGGAGCACCGCATATGGCAAACAGAGATTTGGAACCGCCTCGCCGCTCGATGAGACAAAGTGAGCCTTACGAACAGCCGAGAAGAAAAAAATCAAAAAACACACCGAAAAACCCGTTTGACAAAAATTCAGGTATGTCGTTTTTGGTAGCAAACGGCGGATTTGATTTGCCGTTCTTTGCCGCAACGCTTGCACTTGTTACAATCGGCCTTATTATGCTGTTTTCGGCAACCTATCCTTATGCTTTGCAAAATGAAGGTGACTCCTATTATTATTTTAAACGGCAATTTATATTTGCCGTTGTCGGCATTGTTGTTATGCTTTTTGTGTCAAAAATAAATCATAAGTTTCTGAAAGTAATCGAGCGACCGCTCTTTTTTGTGTCGCTTGGATTATTGATACTTGTTTTATTTTATCATGTTGATGTTGACAGAAACGGCGAGAGCTTTAAGCGATGGATTCCTATCGGCCCTATAACTCTTCAACCGTCCGACATTGCAAAATTTGCTCTTATTCTTGCTATGGCGGCGTATATCAGCAAAAACCATCACAAAATGAAAAGTAATATAGAGGGATTTCTAATCCCGGTTGCTTTAATCGGTTCGTTTTGCGTGTTGATTTATCTTGAAAACCACCTTTCGTGCACACTCCTTGTTCTTATGATTGGTATAGCAATGATGTTTTGCGGCGGAACAAAATGGCAGTGGTATGTTGGCGGTATATGTTTTGTTGCTGTTGTTGCAGTAATTGTTATCAGCAACCCCGATGTACTGCCCGGATATCAGGGCGACCGTATTAGGGCTTGGACAGACAAAACATTCCAACCTCTCGGTCTCAGATGGCAAACAAACAATTCGCTTTATGCAATTGGATCCGGCGGCTTTTGGGGTGTAGGTCTCGGTAATTCAAAGCAAAAATATCTTTATGTTTCCGAACCGCAAAATGACTTCATTTTCGCTATTGTTTGTGAGGAACTCGGATTTGTCGGTGCAACGCTTATTATTGCACTTTTCGGAATTCTTTTTTGGAGAGGCGTTAAGATTGCTCAAAGATGTGATGACAGATTTTCTTCACTTGTGGTTATGGGTATTGTATTACAGGTTGCAATTCAGACGATTTTCAACATTCTTGTTGTAACCGATACAATCCCGAATACAGGTATAGCACTGCCGTTTTTCTCATACGGCGGCACATCGCTTTTGATGCTTTGCTTTGAAATGGGCGTTGTTTTGTCAATTTCACGCAAAGTAAATACAAAGAATTATTGAGGTAGAAATTATGAAACTTTTATTTGCAACGGGTGGCACGGCAGGTCATATTAATCCTGCACTTGCAGTTGCTTCTTATATTAAAGAGAAGTATCCCGACAGCGAAATTATGTTTATCGGTACAGCCGACCATATGGAATCAAGGCTTGTACCAAATGCAGGCTTTAACTTTAAAACTATTGAAATTAACGGATTTAAACGCTCTTTTTCGCCAAAAGCAATTGCTGACAATGTCAAAACCGTCGGTAAGCTTATCAAATCGGAAAAAGAGTCAAAAAATATAATCAAAGAATTTAATCCTGATGTTGTTATCGGCTTTGGCGGATATGTATCGGGGCCTGTCCTTGATGAAGCTGTTAAGCTTCATATTCCTACTTGTATTCACGAGCAAAATGCGTATCCGGGCATTACTAATAAACAACTTTCCAAAAAAGTGGACAAGGTTATGCTCACGGTTGAAGACGCAAGAAGTCATATGGACGGCAAATGCGACGCCGTAGTTACAGGACTTCCGGTCAGAGGCGAGCTCCTTAAAAAATCAAAGTTTGAAGCAAGAATTGAACTTGGAATAGCAGATGACAAACCGCTTGTTTTGTCATTCGGTGGTTCACTCGGTGCGGCACCTCTCAACGACGCTATGTTTGACATACTTCTTGAAGATGCCGAAAGAACAGATATTTATCACATACATTCTGTGGGAACAAACGGTAAAGATTATCTTTACAAATTTGCAGAAAACGGCTTTTCTAAAAAAAGCGATGATATATATTATAAAGGTAATGTTGAAGTCAGACTTTATATTGATAATATGGATACCTGTATGGCAGCTGCCGATTTGGTTATAGGCAGAGCCGGAGCTTCTTCACTGTCCGAAATTGAGGCAATGGGCAAGGCATCAATTCTTATTCCGTCTCCGTATGTTGCCGAAAATCATCAGTTCCACAACGCAATGGCACTGGTTAAGCGTAATGCGGCAAGAATTTTGCGTGAAAAAGATTTGACAGCAGAGTCACTCGAAACTCTTATGAACGAGCTAATAAATGATAAATCAGAGCTTGCAGATATAGAAAAAAATGCGAAAAATATGTCAATTTTAGATTCTCGCGAAAGAATTGCCGATATAATTATTTCTCTTGCAAAATAATTAACACTTCAAAGACATTGTTCATAAACTGCCATAGGTGGTTTTATGAAATGCTTGAAAATTATAGGCGGTAAAAAATTAAACGGCAGTATTTCCGTCCACGGTGCAAAAAACAGTATTCTGCCGATTCTTTCCGCCTGCATATTGATCAAAGGGATTTCCGTTATACATAATTGCCCAAAGTTGTCGGATGTTGAAGTAACTATTGACATTCTACGCTACCTTGGGGCAAAGGTTGAACGAAAAGGTGATACATTAACCGTTGACGCGTCCGATATTAATCGATTTGATATATTGGAAAGTCAAATGAAAGAACTTCGTTCGTCAATCATATTCCTCGGTGCTCTTGCGTCAAGAGCCGAAAAAGCCTGTCTTTATTTGCCCGGCGGATGTGAAATCGGACTTCGACCGATTGACCTTCATTTAAAGGGACTTAAAGCACTCGGATATAATGTTTACACTAACGGACATAATGTGTGTGCCGCAAAGAAAAATGTAAGAGGTACCGAAATCGTGTTGCCGTTTCCAAGTGTCGGTGCAACGGAAAACATAATACTTGCTTCGGTCTTGGTTCCCGGAACCACAACTGTTATTAATGCCGCAAGAGAACCTGAAATAGGAGATTTGATAAGTTTCCTTAACGGAGCGGGTGCAAAAATTTCCGGTATATCTACACCCACGATTGTAATTGAGGGTGTAAAAAATCTTCACGGTGTTGAGCATACAGTAATTCCCGACAGAATTTTGGAAACAACTTTGATGTCGGCGTGTGCAATTACAGGCGGTGAAGTTGAGTTAGACAAAGTGTGTCTTGAACATATTATGCCGACTTTGCCCGTTTTTAAGGAAATGGGTTGTACTGTCAGCGTAAATGATAAATCGCTGTGTATGAAATCGCCCGAAAAATTAAAGAGAGTTAAAAAAATCGAAACGATGGCTTATCCGGGTTTTCCTACGGACTGTCAGGCGATTGTTATGGCAACGCTTTCTGTTGCAAACGGAACATCGATTATTAAAGAAAGCATATTTGAAAACAGATTTAAGCATATCGAACAGCTTAATTTATTTGGTACGGATATAAGCGTAAACGATAGAATAGCAGTTGTTAACGGCGTTAAAAATATCTACGCGGCTGATGTAAAATGTACTGACTTACGAGGCGGAGCGGCTGTTGTTATTGCCGCTTTAAAAGCAAACGGAGAATCTACCGTCAGAGAAATTCACCATATAGACAGAGGGTATGAGCGAATTGAAAATCAGTTGAAATCTCTTGGTGCCGATATTAAGAGGATATACGATGAAAAAGAACAGTAAAAAAATAAAAACAGAAAATGTTGATGCTATGAAGCATCTTAATGATGAACTCGGATTTTTCGGTCTTGAACCCCCAAAGGTTTACAGAGAAGAGCAAAAGCAACCTTTAAACAGAAAAAAGGATGCAAAAATGCCTGCGGGAAATAAGAAAAGAACAAAATCTGCTCCTGCTCAATCAAGAGAACAAAATGTTCGGCATGTAAAAAAGAAAAGAAGACTGAAAAAGAAATTCAGAGTAGCCTTTACAGCAATCGGACTTGTGTTTTTAATTGCGATAATCGTGCTTGTGTTGTGCCTGACTGTTTTCTTTAAGATAGAAACAATTACCGTTACGGGTACAAAAAAATATACTTCGCAGCAAATAACATCGGTTTTACCTATTGAAAAGGGTAAAAATCTGTTTGCCATAGATAAAAAAGGTGCAGCAAGTAAAGTCGAGGAAAATCTTCCGTATGTATACAATTTGGAGATAACACGCAAATTGCCGTCAACTGTAATTGTTAATGTTACAGAACCGTCATTTGTGTATTATGTAAAAAACAGCAACGATACATATACATATTTTGATGATAACTTTAAAATCCTTGAGGCAGATGTCAAATCTGCTCCGAAAAAAGGAATAGAACTTAAAAAAGCGGCGTTCGAAACTGCTGTGCCCGGCAAAACGGCAACCATAACAAACAAAGACCTTGTGTCTGATATAGAAGCTCTTATGAAATGCGTCAGTGATTTAAAGCTCAAAAAGATAACCGCAATATATTCAGAAAGCCTTGTAACCAACTATATGGTGTATGATAATCGCATAACTATAAAGTTAGGTGAAACTAAAGATGTACAAGAAAAAATCTTTACAGCGTTGGCGGCTATAGATAAACTTAATGAGAGCAATCCGGGTGCCGAGGGAACGCTAACGGCAACCAATAGCAAGCAAATTTACTTTACAGAGAAAAAATAAAAATCAACTCTAAAATTGTATGTAAAGTTAAAACACTTGCGACACACCTTACAAATTGTATAATTTATGCATTGTGCACAACAATGTGATGTATATTTTTATAAAACTTGGGAAAAATATTTTGATTATTTTATAAAAAGTATTGCAAACAGGTTACAAAACTGTTACAATATCAAATGTGAGACACTAACAGAGTGTTGTACCGAATAAAATAAAGATAAGGAGAATAGTAAAATGGGTAGATATGAAATTGATACTGATGACAACAAGGTTGTTTCAATAAAAGTAATAGGCGTAGGTGGCGGCGGCGGAAACGCTGTTAACCGTATGGTTAAGTGTGGAGTAAAGGATGTAGAGTTCGTAGCAATCAACTCTGATAAACCTGCTCTTGACAAGTCATCTGCCACACATAAAATCCTCATCGGCGAAAAGGCAACAAAGGGCCGTGGTGCAGGTGCAAGACCGGAAGTTGGTCTTAAGGCTGCCGAGGAATCAAAGGAAGCGTTGACAGACGTTCTCCAGGGCTGTGAAATGGTTTTCGTTACTGCCGGTATGGGAGGCGGAACAGGTACAGGTGCCGCTCCTGTTGTTGCAAAACTTGCAAAAGAAATGGGCATTCTTACCGTAGGTGTTGTTACAACTCCTTTCGGATTTGAGGGTAAGCGCCGTATGTTACAGGCACAGGAAGGTATCAATGAGCTTGCTTCAAATGTTGACTCATTGATGGTTATTCCAAACGAAAATCTCAAGCTCGTTTCTAAAGAAAAGATTACTCTTCTCAATGCATTTGAAATTGCAAACGATGTACTTCGTCAGGGTGTACAGAGCATTTCAGACCTTGTAAACGCTACAGGTCTTGTAAACTGTGACTTTGCCGATGTTACTGAAATTATGAAAGACGCCGGCTATGCTCATATGGGCGTTGGTCACGGCAAGGGTAAGGATAAAGCAGAAATGGCTGCTCAGCAAGCTATTTCTTCACCGCTTCTTCAAACATCTATCGACGGTGCTCGCGGTGTACTTCTTAACATCACTTGCTCAACAGATATCGGACTTGAAGAAATTGATGCAGCATCCAATGTTGTTATGGAAGCAGTTCATCCTGATTGCGAAATCATTTGGGGTGCTAACTTCGATGAAGAGCTTGAAGACGAAATGATTATTACAGTTATCGCAACCCGTTTCGGCGAAGACGGACCTGGTGCTCCGATTAAGTCAACAACAGCTTCAAAGCCTGTTGCTCCTCCAACCGAGATTCCTGCAGCTCCTACAAGCTTTACTTCAAACGATGATGATTCATTCAACGATATCGTATCATTCTTCAAAAAGTAATTAGACTGAAATTTAAAAGACTGTTCTTTTGAACAAGTCCGTAAAAAATGGACAATAGAAAAAAGAGCCCTCCTATGGTAGAATTAAAGAAACTATCACAGGAGGGATTTTTAATGCCAAGAAGTTATCAACACATAAGCAATTATGAAAA
>CAVLCA010000008.1:0-85323 GCA_963661495.1 bacterium | reverse complement strand
TTGAAATGCCTAAACGCCAACAACTTATAAAAGAAGTAATGGCAAAACGAAACAAGTCCGATATTCGGTACTCGAAAGATACAAACTTTGACGATTTCGATGTAAAGAGGTATAATGAAGTATGGATTTCAGACAAGTCGGAATATGCGGCGGTAATGTCTGCAATCAAAATGAGTGATTTAAACGATACATCTCATTTTGAAATAAGAAAGATAAATACAAATGGCAAATCTTATCTCTATTATTATGATGTTGATGATAATCCACATACCGTAAGTAAAAAGGCAAATGAAAATTATAGGAGAGTTTACAATGAAATTAACGACACCTCAGATGAATTGCTTGAAAGCATTGAAAATGATGAAAGCCGATACCGAAACAGCAAACGCAGTTATGAATTGTCTGACAGAAGAAGAACAGCAACATCAAATGACGGATTGGCTAATCGAAAGATACAAACAGAAAATTCCGACAACGGAACAGGATATACTGAAAATGACGGTAATGTTGACCTGCGAGGAGAAAACAGCAGATACTCCCGAAACACTCGACTGAACTACGATGAAAATTTTGACGATGTAAACGAAGCGTTCGAACAAGCGTTGAATGTTTTGCAAAATATCAAGGGTATTGATGTGTCGAGTAGGGTTGTTGAAGAAATCGGCAAGGCTCAGAAGAATATTGACAAGGAACTTGACGGCTACCACGCACAGAAAATAACGCGTATAGTAATCGAAAAATTAGTTTATCAGATAGTCTATTTTTTGTTTGTTTGTTAGTTTGTTCAAGTTAATCTGGTTTTATTCGTATTGACCATAAGTGAATATTGAATCCTTGAAAACCGCATAAATAAAGGCTTTTCAATCATTTCAAGTAAAAACAAAATAACTACGGATAAAAACATCCGTAGTTATTTTTTGGTCGAGGTGACAGGACTCGAACCTGCGGCATCCTGCTCCCAAAGCAGGCACTCTAGCCAAACTGAGTTACACCTCGAAGTAAATGTATTAAGTTTTGCGAGGTAGTTGCTCGTTTGTGCTTTGTTCGCCCTCTTGCAAAATCGTCGCACTGTACACTGCCGTGTTCATTGCTCTGTTTTGCTACGCTTCCTCAAGCTCCCTTAATCTGCCACCGGCAACGGTCACTTTCGTCACCCAAAGCAGGCACTCTAGCCAAACTGAGTTACACCTCGAAATATGTAAATAAGCGTTGCTTATTGTTTGATATATGTAAAACTCCCGAAGGAGTGTTACGGCTTAATTACTTAATGCTTTGAAATTATACAATAAAAATATGCTGTTGTCAAGGATTATTTTATAATTTTTCTTTTTTTGTAAAAAATATTTTATTTGCAGTCGTTTTGTGGTAAAATGACATAAAATGATAAGTTTTGAGGTGATTAGTGTGAATTGGGATTTTAATTTGCCGGTTAAGCTGGTTTTTGGCGTCGGCAGACATAAAGAACTTCCTGATTTTATTAATGAAATCACAGGTAAAGTCGGTGTGCTCGTGTGTTCGCGTTCGTTTGCCAAAAACGGACTTGCCGATGAATTTGTTTCGTTGTCAAACGGCACAATCAAAGCGGTGTTTTCCGACATAAGGCCGAATCCTACCACGGATAATGTAAATGCCTGTGTTGATGTTATGAGAGAAATTGATGCTGATTTTGCTGTCGCTCTCGGCGGAGGTTCGCCGATGGATTGCTGTAAGGCGGCTTGTGCGATTGCAAGAGGAAATGATAAAATTGAATCTTATCACAGCGGTGGAAAGTCTGTGACTTCTGCGGAAGCTATTCCCATGATTGCAGTAACCACCACATCGGGAACCGCGAGTGAGGTTACAAATATTTCTGTCCTTACAGATTTGGCACAAAATCTCAAACAACCGATGAATGACCCGGCGATGTATCCGAAAATTGCGATTATCGACCCTGAACTTACGCTCACCGTTCCGCCGCAGGTTACAGCTTCAACCGGACTTGATGTGTTGTCGCACGCTGTGGAAAGCTATTGGGCAACGCTGAATCAACCGATTTGCTCTGCGTGCTCGATTTATGCCGCAAGGCTTGTTTTTAAGTATTTGGAGCGTGCGTATAATCATCCGGATGATTTGGAAGCAAGAGAAAAGATGGCAGAAGCATCTATCGTTGCCGGTGTTGCATTTAGCCACCCGAGAACAACGGGTTCTCATGCGTGCTCGTTCCCTCTTACTAATATTTACGGAGTTCCGCACGGTGAGGCTTGTGCGTTTACTCTTGATTATTTTGTAAAGTTCAATGCAGAACACGCCGATGCTGACGGCAGAATTACTGCTTTTGCACAGGATTGCGGGTTTGATACGCCACAGGCCATGGCAGACGAAATTACGGCTATGAAAAAACGAATGGGTATGCGTACAACCCTCAGTGAGATAGGTTGCACAACCGATGAAGAAATAAAAGAGCTTACTCAAAAGAGTATGTCAATGCTTATGAAAAGAAATCCTATTGAACTTACCGAAGAGGATATATATAATATGTATATGACTTTGAGATGATATTAAGTTATATTAAGCATCGGTCTGAATATAAGGTTCGGCGGATTAGTATTGTATTTAAATTTGAAAGGAAAATTTATGGTTAAAATCAGTGAAAGTGTAAAATACATAGGTGTAAACGATTATGATATTGACCTTTTTGAGGGTCAGTATATGCTTGAAAAAGGAATGGCATATAATTCGTATGTTATTCTTGATGACAAAATTGCCGTTATGGACACGGTTGACAAAATCGCAGTTGACCGTTGGCTGGAACATTTAAATGAAGTTTTGGGAGACAGAAAGCCTGATTATCTTGTTGTTCAACATCTTGAACCTGACCACAGTTACGGTATTCAGGCTATTGCGGATAAATATCCGGATATGCAACTTGTTATGACCGGTGCGGCACTTCGTATGCTCCCGCAATTTTGTGATGTTGACCCGGCGAGAGTTACCGCTGTCAAAGAGGGAGATACTTTGAGCTTCGGTTCACATTCTCTTACATTTGTGACAGCGCCGATGGTTCACTGGCCGGAAGTTATGGTTTCGTATGAGAGCAATGAAAAGATTTTGTTTTCTGCCGACGCTTTCGGTAAATTCGGTACTGTTGACGCAGATGAGGCTTGGAATTGCGAAGCAAGAAGATATTATTTTAATATTGTAGGCAAGTACGGTAAGCCTGTTCAAACGCTTCTCGGTAAAGCGGCAGGTCTTGACATAGCAACAATTTGCCCGCTTCACGGTCCTGTACTTACAGATACGATTCCTGAGGTTATTGACCTTTACAAAAAATGGTCCGCATACGAGCCTGAAAACGAGGGCGTGTTTATTGCTTGTGCTTCGATTCACGGCAATACATGGCTTGCGGCTCAAAAACTTAAAGAAATTCTTGAAGAAAAAGGCTGTCCGAGAGTTGCAATTGCCGACCTTACCCGTGACGACCTTGCAGAAGCTGTTGAGGACGGCTTCCGTCACAGCGTACTTGTTTGTATGGCTTCGTCATACGATGCAGGTGTGTTTACTCCGATGGATGATTATCTCAACCGACTTGAACATAAGGCGTTTCAAAACAGAACGGTTGCTCTTGTTGAAAATGCTTCGTGGGCACCAAGTGCAATTAAAGCAATGAAAGCTCATTTTGAAAAAATGGCAAACATCACTCTTATTGACAAGACTGTTACAATTAAGACAAGACTTACCGACGCGTATGTTGAAGAATTAAAGACTCTTGCCGACGAGATAATGAAAAAATTCTGATTAAAAATTGAAGCCGTCACACATTTTTGTGCGACGGCATTTTTTCTTTTGAACAACAAAAGTACAATATTCGGGACAGGTCAGATAAACAGTATTTACAATATACAGTAATTTGATATAATAAAACAAACGATATTCGACATAAATCTTAACGCTTTTACAAATGTTGCAAACCGAATGTTGATATGTTATAATTATGTTATACAGCAAACAGATTTGCGTGAGGAGGGTAGTGTGAAAAATCACACTATTCCGATTATATTGCCCTCAAAATTTGCCTGCGACATAATTTTGATATGGCTAAATTCCCACTATACGCCTTGTTCGGCTACAGAGAGGCGTGTGGATGATTTTTAATGGACTGTTTGTAGTCGGAAAGGCTATGGGAATTAATATGGACGATGAAAATATATTGCTTGAACCCGGAACTGCGTATCAAACCGTTTACAAAAATCTTTTTTCAAAAAATGCAAACGAGTATTTTGATAAATTGGTATCGGAGTCTAAAATCAATGTTGACGAAAATATAAAGGCTTCCGATAATTACAGAATATTGTGTCAAAAAATTAATGAAATTGAGAAAAAACTAAAATCTCAAAAAACTGCCAAGGCTCTTTTGATTACTTTAGGGATAGTTGCAATTGCGACTTCGGTGATAACAATTGTTTATGCTTATTACGGGGCAACGGCTGTTTCTGCCATCGTTGCGATTGCTTCTTTTTTGATAAGTCAATTGGTTGTTAAAAAGAAAATAACCTTGATTCAGGCGGAGCTTTCTGACGCCAAACAAAAGGCGGATGCCGCTTACCAATATGCACTTTCGTTGATTTCTCCGTTTTTGGATATGCTTGACAGCGATGTGACGAGAAGGCTTGTTCAAATGACGGTTCCGACGCTTAATATTGATAAAAATTACGATATGCGAAGATTTGACTATTTGAGCGGAAAGTACGGGTATTCGGAACAGGACGGAGCGGACACTTCTACGGTCGGAATTATGTCGGGCGAAATTGTGGGGAATCCGTTTATTTTTCAAAGACGGTTGTCGCAAACTTGGACATCTGAAACATATACAGGGTCGCTTTTGATTGAATGGACGGAATACAGCGTGAATTCCGAGGGGAAACGGGTACGAGTTCATCGCTCAGAGGTGTTGCATGCCAGTGTGGTTAAGCCTATGCCGTATTTTTATTATTCAAACAGCTTGATATACGGAAACGAAGCGGCACCGAATTTATCGTTTTCAAGAGAAAAAACGCATTTTGAACGGTTGTCGGAGAAAAAGCAAAAATCTTTTATCAAATCTAAAACAAAGCAGATTCAAAAGCAAACCAAAAAAGATGTTTCCAAAGGCTTTACAAGTCTTGGAAACGAAGAGTTTGACTCTGTTTTCGGTGCAACAAACCGAGACAATGAAGTCGAGTTCAGACTTTTGTTTACTCCGCTGGCTCAAAAAAACATTTTGAGTTTGATTAAGGAAACTTCGCCGTACGGCGACGATTTTGACATATATAAAAACAGGTGCATAAACGAGTTGGTGTCGGAGCATTTGCAAAATTGGAATTTTAATATCGATTCAAGTCAGTACAGTTTTTATGATATTCGAATGTGTAAAGACGCATTTATAAGGCTCAATGAGGACTATTTTCAATCCGTCTATTTCGATTTTGCCCCGCTGTTATCCATACCGCTTTATCAACAACATAAGCCTCACGAATATATTTACAAGAATTCGTATTCTCGTAATTACACTGTCCGTGAAGCCGAAGTGTTGGTAAACAGGCTTAGTGAGCAGGGTTTAATTGATGAAAATGCAAGAACTCCCGCTATTTTGAAAACGCAGCTTAAATATACAGAAAACGATGCGGATTATATTTCGGTAACATCGCACGCATACAAGACAATTCAACGGGTGGATTATGTTCCTGTTTACGGCGGTGACGGGCGATACCACGATGTTCCCGTTGAATGGTATGAGTATATTCCGGTTGAAAAAACATCAACCGTAAGATTGCAGGAACTTAAACTCAGCGACCGGCAGTTTAGACACAGCGAATATTCGCAAACTCAAAGTCCGTACACTTTTTATCATTCTATTTTTGCAAGAGTGATGTGATATTTTTAAGGAGAATGTTTTATGGCAAATAATTTAAACGAGTTAACAGATCCTGTCCTTGAACAGGGAAGAGAAGTCAATGTTATAAACAAGCAGTTACCTGTGCAAAAGTCAACGAGTGCAATTGTAATTGAGGTGCTTTTGTGGATTTGCGGAATTATTCCGGGGCTAATCTTTTTTGTGGTTAAGAAAAAAAGAGAAAGCTATTTGAATCAACTGGAACAGAAACTTCAACACGATGCTTCAACAATAGATAACTATTTGGAACAGCGAGTTGTCATATTGCAAAACTGTGCCAAGCTGCTTGACAAGGCTATTGATTTGGATAAGGATACATTTGAAAAAATAGCAAAATATCGCAGTGGGATTAGCGATGACAACGAAAGAAACAATGTTTCATCTCAATTGGACGGAATAGGCAAGTCAATCAATATGGCTTTTGAAAGATATCCGGAATTGAGAGCACACCAGGAAATTGCCGATGCTATGCAACAAAACAGCTATTTGCAACGAGAAATAACAGCGGCAAGAGAGGTTTACAACGATTCTGTAAACACTTGGAACAGAGAAATATTCCAGTGGCCGATTAATCAGATGATTGCAGCCAAAAATCAATATACCACAAGAATACCGTTTGCTGCTTCAAAGGAAGTCAAAATGCAGGCTCGTGAAGTGATGTTTAACTGATAATTTTTAAAACTCAATATAAAAACTGACCGGCGCAGGTTTTTACACCTACGCCGGTCAATTGATTATTTTATTTGTAAGAGGAGAAAACAAATAGCTTAATTAATCGAGTTCAATATATTTTGTTGTATCAATCTCTTTTTTAGGCTGTTTCTTAGGAAGTGTTAATTTTAAAATACCGTGCTTAAATTCACCCTTGATGTCTGTTTCGCTGATGTCACCTACATAAAAGCTTCTTTCGCAAACGCCGGCATAACGCTCCCTACGGATATACTTTGAAGTCTTTTTGTCTTTTTCTTCTTCAAGACTTTTTTCAGCCCTGATTGTAAGGTATCCGTCTTTAAGGGAAACTTTAATTTCATCTTTAGAAAATCCCGGCAAATCCATTTCCATAACATAATTATTGTCGGCTTCCTGAATGTCGGTCTTCATAAGGTTTTTACCTCTGTGACCGTAAAGCTTTTTTTCAAGCTTATCCGTTTCTCTGTCGTCGTAAAACGGAAAATCAAAAAAGTCATCGAACAAATCTTTACCAAATACATTAGGTATCAACATAAGTCATCGCTCCTTTCATAAAAAACACCATATTGAAACCTGTTTTTTATGAACTCGGGATGAGGAAACAAAGCGGAGTATTTGAGGTTTGTGCCTCTTTTTCTTCTCCTTGACTTCCTTTCCTTTCGTTCTGATTACACTATACCACAATCAATTAGCACTGTCAAGTGCAGAGTGCTAATGTTAATAAAATGTTCATTATCCGACTAAAGTTACATTCTTTGTACACGCTAATCGACATTTAGCATAGATTTAAACGATTTGATGAACGCTTCATCATTGTGGGCGGTTCTCTTCTTCGGACCTTTTAAATGTGTTCCCGACATTCTTGCTTTTTTGGATTGGTATCTTGTTGTGAGCAAAAGACCGAGGTTGCTGTCGGAAATTATCATTCCGTTTTGTGTAATTGCTTTGCCGCCTTTTGACAGCACCATTGCAGCAAGTCCGTAATCTTGAGTAATTACAATATCGCCGTTGTTTACTTCGTTGACAAGTGCAAAATCAACACTGTCTGCACCCTTTGAAACTGTGACGGTTCTTGCGTAGTCGTTGTTGATTATATGACTTGTGTCACAAAAAATAATTGCTTCAATATTGTGCTCTTTTGCAATTTGCGTTGCCTGCTTAACAACAGGACAACCGTCCGCATCAATTAATATTTTCATATTAATTCCCATAGCCTTTCCGGCTACAAATAGTCCATTAAAAATCATCCACACGCCTCTCTGTAGCCTGACAAGGCGTATAGTGGGAATTTAGCCATCTCAAAATTATGCCATAGGCAAATTTTGAGGGCAATATAATCGGAATAGTGTGATTTTTCACACTATCCCTCGTGTGTTTTATGTCACTAATATACCAAATTAAAGCCTGTTTGTAAATATGTTGTGCAATATGAAAAAATCGTGTATAATTTTAATAAAAGGCGGTGGATTATGACCTTACATACAATAGAACCGGTGTGGGACAAGAATTTAAAAGTGTTGATTTTAGGCTCGTTTCCGTCTGTTAAATCAAGGGAAGAGGGCTTCTATTACGGACATAAGCAAAATCGATTTTGGAAAGTTATAGCAAGTGTTTGTAATTGTTCCGTGCCCGAAAATATACAAGACAAAAAGAAAATGCTTCTGTCAAACGGAATTGCCGTCTGGGATGTTGTTCATTCTTGCGATATTGTGGGTTCAAGCGACAGCAGTATAAAAAATGTTGTACCGAATGATATAGGCATAATTATCGAAAATTCAAAAGTTGAGCATATTTTTACAAACGGCAAAAAGGCAGACGACCTTTATAGTAAATATATTGAACAGTCCGTCGGAATAACGGCTGTTTGTTTGCCGTCAACAAGCCCTGCCAATGCCGTTTGGACTTTGGAAAAACTGTGTACCGAATGGCAACAAATAAAAAAATAAGACTTTATTAAAAACGGTTCCTCTTGCAATAAGGGGAACCGTCAGTATTTACAAAGGTTGAAGATGCTGATTTACAACTCCAGTTTTTTATGCTTTTTTCTTTTTGCCTGTGAAGAGTGACACACCGAATATTACCAACAAAAGGACTACTGCAAAAGCCATCCAGCCGTATCTTTGTGCCGGTTCGTGATTTGCGAAGAAATCATAATAGCCTTTAAGGTATACAAAAACAACCACCAACGGCAAAATGTATTGCATATAAACTCTTGCCCATTTTGGAAATTTAAGACCGTCACCGGTGTTTGCTTCTTTAAGGAAATTCTCAAATCCCCAGCCATTCTTTCTTACGCAGAACATAACAAACAGTAAACTGCCGAGCGGAAGAAGATTGTATGAAACTATGAAGTCCTCGACATCCATAATGCCGGTGCCTTCACCGAGAAGTTGAACCTTTGACCAAAGGTTGAAGCCGAGGATTGCCGGTATGCTGATGGCTGTTACAATAACAAAATTCACGGCAACGGACTTTGACCGCTTCCAGCCTTTCATATCCATAAATGCGGCAATGAGGTTTTCAAACACCGCAATAATTGTTGAAAGAGCTGCGAACGACATAAATATGAAGAACAGCGTACCCCAAATTCTGCCGCCTGCCATTTGATTGAACACATTAGGAAGTGTGATGAAAAGAAGTGACGGACCGCTACCCGGCTCAACACCGAATGCGAAGCATGCAGGAATGATAATAAATCCGGCCATAAGAGCAACAAAGGTGTCAAGTATCATAACGCTTACAGCTTCACCGCCGAGGCGTTTTTTCTTGTCAAGATAACTGCCGAAGATTTCCATTGCACCGATACCGAGACTGAGTGTAAAGAAAGAATGCGACATTGCGGCAAATACGGCAGTGCCCAAGCCTTTTTCTTTTACTGTCTTAAAGTCGGGAACGAGATAAAACTTTACGCCTTCGATTGCGTTAGGCAAAGTTGCCGAGTTGATGGCAAGTGCAACCATAAGAATAATAAGAAGCGACATCATAACCTTGGTGACTTTTTCTACACCGTTTTTCACGCCGAGTGCACATACGCCGAACGAAATTACAATAGCAATGAATGCCCATATTCCCATGGTGACCGGTTGTGAAAGCATTTCGGAAAATACATTGCTTACTCCGTCAACATTAAGTCCCGACAGTTTGCCCGTAAGTTCAAGATAGGCGTAGTATAGCATCCAACCGCCTACCATTGTGTAAAACGACATAAGTAAAAACGAGCCGATAATGCTTATCCATTTTAATCTGTGCCAATTTGTTCCTTTAGGCTCCAGCTTTTCAAAAGCCTTGCCCATACCCATTTGACTGCCGCGGCCTACTGCAAATTCGGCAACCAAAATAGGAAAACCGAGAATAACAAGGAACAGCAAATATATAACAATAAACGCCGCTCCGCCGTACATTCCGCAGATATACGGAAATTTCCATACATTGCCTATACCGATTGCACATCCGGCAGATACCAAGATGAAACCGAGTCGGGAGGCAAATTGCTCTCTTTTTTCCATAAAAAACCCTCTCTTACATTTTATTCTGAAAAGTCAGCATACTAATTTTAACATAGAAAACTTTTATGTCAAGGATAAAAACTGTTTATCGTGACGAATAATATTAATAGTGACAAATTTGTGTATTTGATTTTTTTATGGACTATGATATAATCAAATATACACGGAGGTTTCTGTATGAAAATTAATGACAGTATGAACGGATTTAAAATCCTTGAAGTAAAAGATGTTGCCGAACTCAAAGGCAGAATAGTTGAAATGAAGCACGAAAAATCGGGTGCAAGGCTTTTGTGGCTTGACAGACCGGATAACAATAAAACATTTTCGATTGCTTTCAGAACCGTACCGAGCGACGATACGGGTATATTCCATATTTTGGAACACAGTGTACTTTGCGGCTCAAAAAAATTCCCGGTTAAGGAGCCGTTTGTTGAACTTATCAAAAACAGTATGAATACATTTTTAAATGCACTCACATTCAGTGACAAAACAATGTATCCTATTTCAAGCAAAAACGATAAGGACTTCTTTAATCTTATGGAAGTTTACCTTGACGCTGTATTTTATCCGTCAATTTATACCAAACCCGAGATTTTTTATCAAGAGGGCTGGCATTACGAATTTGACGAAAACGGCGACATTTCATACAAAGGCGTAGTTTTTAACGAGATGAAAGGCGTGTATGCCGATGCAGATTCCGTAAAGGAAAACGCTCTTTGCCGTGCTTTGTTTCCAAATAGCTGTTACGGCAGGGAATCGGGCGGACATCCGAGTAAAATCCCGACGCTCACATATGAGCAGTTTATTAACGGACACAAAAAATATTATCATCCGTCAAACAGTTATATTATTCTTGACGGCGATTTGGATATAGAAAATGTAACTGAATTTATTGATAGGGAATACCTTTGTAATTTTGACGCTATTGAGCCGAGTGAACTTCCGGAATTTCAAAAGCCTGTTAATGCCGGCAAGGTTGAAATTATGTTTGAGCAGTCAAAAGATATGCCGCTTGAAAATCAAAGTTCACTTCAAATGGGCTATGTTGTCGGTAAGTTTGACGAGAAAGAAAAAATTTACGCAACGCACATTCTTTCACGCTATCTTTGTGAAAGTAATCAGTCGTATCTTACCTCTGCACTTCTTGAAAAAGGTTATGCCGAAGATGCGGTTATTCATGTGGTTGACGGTATTCTTCAGCCGTATATTGCGGTTGATTTGAAAAATATTGACGAAAATAAAGCCGATGAAATTGTTGATTTTGTCAACGGAAAACTTTGTGAGATTAAATCAAACGGACTTGACAAAAAACAGCTTGAAGCTGCAATATCCAATCTTGAATTTGAGCTTAAAGAAAAGGATTTCGGCTATCCTCGTGGACTTATGTACGCTATGCTTTCGCTTGAAACATGGCTTTATGACGGCGAGGCAACAACAAATGTGCTTGTCGGCGACATTTTTGAAAATCTGCGTAAAAAAGCGGAAAACGGATATTTTGAAAATCTTATTTCAGAACTTTTCTTTGATAATGAGCACCGTTGTGTTCTCCTTGCAAAGCCGTCTTATACGGTGGGTGATTCCGATAGAGAAGATGAAAAATCGAGGCTTGAAGCAATCAAGTCTGCTTGGAGCGACACAGATGTTGAATACTATAAAAACGAGCAGAAAAAACTTGATGAATGGCAGTCAAGTATTGATTCTCCGGAAGATTTGGCAAAAATGCCGATGATAACCCTTGCGGATATTGAAGTTAAACCCGAGCCGCTCCCTACCGTTGTTGAAGGCAATTTGCTCAAACATTCAACTCAAACGGACGGAATTGCATATATTAATATGTATTTTGACATTACCGGCGTTAGTGAGGAGGATTTGCCAAAGCTGTCACTTCTTTCAAATCTTTTGAGCGAACTCGATACGGCAAACCATACTGCTTCGGAGCTTAAAACGGAACTTATGACAAAATGCGGAAGCGTCACATTTGCGGTTTCGCCGTTTTCAAAGTACAATTCAACAAAGGACGGAAGCATTAAATTTGTTGCGTCGTTCAGTGCACTTAACAGATATGTTGACGACGCACTTGAACTTATAAAGGAAATTTTGACATCCACAAAATTTGACAATGCTTCCAGAATTGTTGACATTATCAAGCAGTCACGCCAAAGCAGGTATCAGTCAATTGTTATGTCCGGTTCGGTTTTGGCTGCAAAGAGAAGTGCAACGGCATTTTCTTACGATGCAGTTGTTGATGAGCTTACAAACGGCTATTCGTTTTATCAATGGCTCAAAGAGCAGGAGAATGAACCTACTGTTATCGCCGAACTTCAAAGTCTTGCGGATAAAATTTTCGGTTCCGACAATCTTCTTATAGGTATCGGTGCAGACGATGCAAACGCGTTTGACGACAGTGTTAAGGCATTTTCCGCTTCGCTCGGCACTTGTGATGTTTCGCACGAATTGCAGATTAAGCCGTGGAAAAAATCAAACGATGCCATTCTTATTCCGGGCGATATTTCGTTTTCCGCAATGTCGGTTGACTTTGACGGCTTGTACGACGGCAAAACATTTTTAATGACCCACATTGTGTCGCTTGATTATTTGTGGAATGAGGTTCGTGTTAAAGGCGGCGCATACGGAACAGGGCTTAAACCTGTTGCAAACGGTTCGCTGTTTGCATATTCGTACCGTGACCCGAATGCCAAAACCTCGATTGAAACATATTGTAAAATTGCCGATTATGTTCGTGATTTTGCAAATTCCGACAGAAGTCTGGTTGGCTTTATTATCGGTGCCATGTCAAGTGCTTCGCCGCTTTTGACCCCTCGCCTAATTACAACGGGTGCAGACGGTAACTATATCAAGGGCGTTACGGAGGAGAGCAGACTTGAGCTTCGCCGTCAGATTGTAAATGCTCAAAAGAGTGATTTTTCAGTTCTTGCCGATAAGCTTGAAAGTGCATTCGACAACGCTTCGTTCTGCATTATCGGCTCAAAAAAACAAATTGATTTGTTTGAAAATCTTGATAACGAATTTTCATTATAACAACAAACTTTCGTTATAATGTATAAAAATGAGAGGAGAAAATCGTGCATTTTTTCCTCTTTCGTTATTTGTGATAATTCCGTGAGTATTGACAATGCGTTAAAAAATTATTATAATTAACATTAATATAACCCTAAACGGATATAATTTTTATTTGGGAAGGAAGATGAAAATGAAAAAGAAAATGAAGAGAGTCTTGGCACTTGTTCTTGCAGTTCTTACAGTAGTATTTGCATTTGCAGGTTGTTCGAGCAGCTCATCAAGCGAAGACACTTCAAAGAGTGAAGACGCTTCAAGCACATCAACAAAGAAGTATGTTATCGCAACAGACACAGTATTCAAGCCTTTTGAATATACAGACGCTTCCGGCAATTTTGTAGGTATCGATGTAGACCTGCTTGCGGCAATTGCTGAAGACCAAGGCTTTGAATATGAACTCAAGTCACTCGGTTGGGACGCATCGATTGCGGCTTGTAAATCAGGACAGGCAGACGGTATGATTGCCGGTGCTTCTATTACCGATGAAAGAAAAACTTCAGGTTGGATTTTCTCTGATTCATATTACACAGCAACCCAAAGCGTTGCAGTTAAAAAGGGTTCAAGCATTAAGTCACTTGATGACCTTAAAGGCTCAACTGTAGCTGTTAAAACAGGTACAAAGGGTGCCGATTATGCAGAAGAAATCAAAGATGAATACAGCCTTAAGCTTACATATTTTGAGGACAGCCCAACAATGTATCAGGCTGTAACAGGCGGTCAGTGTGCCGCTTGCTTTGAGGACACACCTATTATGTCTTCCTCAATCAAAGACGGTGACCTTGATATGGAAATCGTTGAAGGCTCTGAAAATGACGGTGCCGGTTATGGTTTGGCTGTATTTAATTCAAACGAACAAGAACTTCTTGATACTTTCAATGCAGGCCTTGCAAACATTAAAGCTAACGGCAAGTATGATGAAATTATCGCTAAGTATCTTGGCTAACATCGGCAATTAATTTATTTCTGTTTAGGTTTAGTAGTTTGCCACCTGCCCGGCAGTGTTGACGGGCAACGGTGGCTTTCTTACTGAATACGGTTGATAATATTGAATTATCCCAATGTGAGAGGAGCTTATTTATTAATGCAACAAATTATTGAAACTTATGGGCAAATGCTGCTTGCGGCAATGGGGAAAACCCTTACGTTGGCATTGTGCGGTCTGTTTTTTGCGTGTATTATCGGTTTGCTGTTTGGTATTTTATCCGTTTTAAAAAACAAAATTTGCAACGCAATTTATCGTATTTTTGTAGATGTGATTCGCGGTGTACCTATGATTGTACTTGCGTTTTTCGTTTATTTCGGCGTTCCGTATATCATTAACAAGTCATCTTCGGCCTCGTTTACGCTTTCGGCTTTGCAGGCAGGTACTATTTGTCTTGCACTTAACTGCGGTGCTTATATGGCAGAAATCATTCGTGCCGGTATTCAGTCTGTTGATATCGGTCAAATGGAGGCGGCGCGTTCACTCGGTATGACTTACTCGCAGGCTATGCGTAAGGTTGTTCTTCCGCAGGCTATCAGAACGATGATTCCGTCTATTATCAATCAGTTTATTATTACTTTAAAGGACACATCGATTCTTTCCGTAATCGGCTTTCCTGAGCTTGTTAATACGGCAAAAAATGCCGTTGCAATTACAGGTAGTGTATTTGAAGTTTGGGCAGTCGTTGCTGTTATGTACCTGATTGTTATTACTTTGCTTTCATATGCAGCAAAAATTCTTGAGAGGAGATTGAATCGTGGCCGTAAATTATGATAATGTAAAAATTCATGCTTCGCATCTTCAAAAGAATTTTGGCAAGCTTGAAGTATTAAAAGATATTACAACAGATATTTTCGAGGGCGAAGTTGTGGTAGTTCTCGGTCCGTCGGGTTGCGGTAAGTCAACATTTTTACGCTGTATTAACTGTCTTGAGGAAATAACGGCAGGCGATATGGTTGTTGACGGCAATCATATGGACGACAAAAAAATCAATATTAATAAGGCGAGAGAAAATGTGGGAATGGTTTTCCAACATTTCAATCTTTTCAACAACCTTAATGTTATAGACAACCTTACTCTTGCACCTATTCAGGTTAAAAAAATGAAAAAAGACGAAGCAAGAGAAATTGCAATGAAGATGCTCGGCAAGGTAGGTCTTGAAGATAAGGCGGAGGCGTATCCGTCAATGCTTTCCGGCGGTCAAAAACAGCGTGTTGCCATTGCAAGAGCACTTTGTATGAACCCGGATATTATGCTTTTCGACGAGCCGACATCGGCTCTTGACCCTGAAATGGTAGGCGAGGTTCTCGGCGTTATGCGTGAACTTGCCGAAGAGGGTATGACGATGGTAATCGTTACTCACGAAATCGGCTTTGCCCGTGAAGTTGCCAACAGAGTTTTGTTTATTTATGAAGGCAAAATTCTTGAAGAAGGCACTCCGCAGGAGGTTATCTATAATCCTAAAACGGAAAGAGCAAAGGACTTCTTCGATAAAGTATTATAGTAATAAAACCGAGGGTAATTCCTCGGTTTTTTTGGAGCATTTATGAAATCAAAACAGATATTTTCATCATTTTTATTAATTTTAATTTCGCTTGCGTGGGGCGTTTCTTTTGTTTTTCAAACAAAGGGCGGTCAGCTTGTCGGCCCGTTTACTTTCGGCATTTTCAGGTTTTTAATGGCGGGAATAACAATTTTACCTGTTGTTGCGGTTCTTGATTTAAAAAGCAAAAAAGTCGGTTCTGTTCAGGTAAAATACAGCACAAAGGAACTTATAAAAGACGGCTTTGTTTGCGGCTTTTTTCTTGCTTGTACTTCTGCGTTTCAACAACTCGGTCTGTTTGCCGGTACGCCGTCGGGTAAGGCGGGATTTTTAACTTCGTGCAATGTTATTTTTGTGCCGATTATCGGCTTGTTTTTCAAAGATAAGGTCAAGTGGAATGTTTGGCTGTCGATAGTTATAACTGTCGGCGGACTGTATTTGCTGTGCGTAAATGACGGCTTCAGCGTGCAACTTTCGGATGTTTTTGTTCTTGTTTGTTCTGTTATGAATGCGGCAAGAATAGTTGCCGTTGATCGCTTCAAAAACAAAACTGATATTATCAAACTTGCGTGCGTTCAGTTTTTTTCGGCGTCTTTGCTTTTGATTATTCCTGCCGCCGTGAGCGAGATGAGGGATTTTTCACAGTGGCTTGAAAATCTCAATCAAAGTATGCTTTGGTTGTCACTTCTTTATGCCGGCGTTATCGGAGGTTCGTTTGCTTTCACCGTACAAAATGTTGCTCAAAAAAATGTTGACCCAACACTGTCGTCACTTTTTATGAGCACAGAATCCGTGTTTGCCGTACTTGCCGGTTGGCTCATTATGGGTGATAGATTAACGGTCAAAGAACTTCTCGGCTGTGCAACGATTTTTGTTGCACTTGTTATTGCTCAATTACCTACCCAAAAAACAAAAACGGAAAGCGTTGTGTAATTGCTTTCCGTTTTTTGTTATATTCTGTTCACCGGTATAATTCCCACACCTTCACCCATTTTGCCGCCTGAGAGCATAAATTTTTTTGCACTCTTTTGGAGTGATGTTCTTTCGCTGTAATGCTTTTTGATTAGTTTTCGCTTGCCGAAAATTCGTTCAATAGCCTGTCTGTCGTCCGGCTTTGACATCACAATGTCAAACAGTGACTGAAATTGCAAAATGTTGCTCGACGGCTTCATAAACTGCCAATTTTCTTCATATAAAAGCCAACTTTCGCATATAAAATATTCAAATTTATACACAGGGAGATGTTTTGCAAAAAATTCCTTTGCCGATTTTATTGATTTCACACAATCGGCAAAATTCAGTTTTTCGCCTTGAGGGATGTGGATAAATACAGTCTGTTCACCTTTTTTGAACGGCAGTTGGGAATAATCAAATGTGGCGTTGTAGCAGGTGTAAAGTTGATACTGAAGTCTGCCTATTTTGAACAATTCTGCCTTGAGGTGGTTTTTTATCCAAGGGTAATTTTTCAGTCCCTTGTTATCGTTGTTTCTGCACCAAATTCCGATATCGGACATTGTGTCTTTCAGTATGCTTTCGTCTATTCCAAGCCACTTGTAGTCCTCTTCGGTATATTTGATATATGCAATGCAAACGGCGAGACGCATCATATCACTGCATTTTGCAAGGCACGAAAAGCCGTGCTTTTTGCATTTCTCTGCAAGTGAATTTATCTTTTTTCCGTGACTGCTTATATATTCAATCAGCTGTTTTTCAAGGTCTGAATCAAGACCTGCAAGTTTAATATATTTTTCCATATTTTGAGTGTAACATTAAAAGTATAAGCTTGTCAACGGTATTAATTGCATTTCTCCGTCATAGTATTTACTGTGATACTGTTAGGAGAGGGTTTTATGTTTTCAGCTATACTTACCGCAATCGGTTCGGGTCTGTTGTTTTTACTGCTTCACATTCAAAACGGTTCGGGTTTTCCGAAACCGCTCAGTGCAAAAGAAGAACGGGAACAGCTTGAAAAAATGGCAAACGGTGACCTCAATGCTCGGGCGGTGCTGATTGAACGCAATCTCCGTCTCGTCAGCCATATTTGCAAAAAGTATTATTCAAAAACGAACGATAACGATGACTTAATTTCCATCGGTACAATCGGACTTATCAAGGCGGTCGATTCGTTTGATTATTCAAAAGGCACCCGTCTTTCAACCTACGCTTCACGCTGTGTTGAAAACGAAATTCTTATGCACTTTCGTTCTCTCAAAAAGCAGAGCGGTGAAGTGTTTATGGGTGATGCAATCGATACAGATAAAGACGGCAATCCGCTTACTATCGAGGATGTTATCAGCGACGATAGAGATATTGTGGACGAAATAGAAACAAAGCGTCGCTGGCTTGAAGTCAAGAAAATTATTGAAAATATGGAAGATGAGAGGGAAAAAGAAATTATCATTCTCCGCTACGGACTTAATAATGCAAAACCGCTCACACAACGGGAGGTTGCACAGCGGCTTAATATTTCACGCTCGTATGTGTCGAGAATAGAAAAGAAAATTCTTCAGGATTTAAAGAAAAAAGTTAACTGAAAAACAACCGCAACACTGAGATTTATCCCCATGTTGCGGTTTGTTGATTTATTGATAAGTGCATACATATTCAAAAATTATCGAATCGTTTTCCGAAATAGTCACATTGCCGCAGGTGGTGTTTGGGTATTTGCCGTTTACCTTGTACATCCAACCGCTTTGCTTGCCGCAATCGAATTCATCAAGATTATTTATGCCTGAAATATATATACCGTAAGCCGTTTTTTCTGATGTTAGTTTTATGTTCTTGCTGTTGCAAGCGTCTTTTAACGCATCGTAGGCGGTGTCGCCCGGCTTGCCGTTGTAGGTATAATCCTTGATTATGTAGCCGTCGCTCGGTACAAATTCTTCATGCCCTTCTTTTAGGTCGTCCATATGGTTAAGTATTGATTTACACTCAACCGTAACAGTGCAGGAAACAGTGCTGCTTTTGTCTTTGCTTTTGGTTTGCTGAGCCTTTTTTGAAGACGGAGCGGTAGTTGTGGCTTTCGCTTTCGTTGTGGTTTTTTTGCCTTTTTCGTTAGCTTTGGTGCTTTGTTCGGTTGTTAAATTTTTCTTTTTTGTACTCTTTTTAGAATCGGATTTCTCAACTGTTGTTGTTTCATTCGTTTTTGATTTGACGGTAGTTGATTCTTCTTGAATTTCAGTTGTAGCTTGAGTTTCTGCTGTTGTAACAGCAATCTCGGTTGCGTTTTGCTTTGCTTGCGTGTTACCCGAACAAGCCGTAAAGCAAAAGCACATTGTCGCCGAAAGCAACAATGCACATATTTTTTTATTCAAAATCGGACAACTCCTTTTTCATAGCGTTGTACGAGCAGTCAACAGCCTCTTGCGAGATGTTACATCCAAGTTCGTAAATCGGAACTTTTTTGAAAATCACATTGAGGTTCTCCATAAGCTTGTTCATTCCGTTTTCACCGAGACGGCGGACTGTTTGACTGAAAATGTTAAATATTGCCTTGTTGGTGTCGGCAGGTTTAATCCAGTTGTCTTCGCTTCTTTCAAGAAAGCAAATTCCGGCAAGCGGAACAACGGCCGGTGTGGAATAATCGTACTTTCCGCTCCAAGGAGTGCCGCAGGCGTACACTTTGTCGCCGATAAGTCTTATTGCCGGCTTGTCGTCATTGAGTATGTACGCTCTGTCACCGAATTTTTTAAGCCAAAGTTGGGTGTGCGTGGATTTGCCTGTACCGCTGTCTGCCGAAAATGTGTAGGCAACGCCGTCAACAACAATACAAGACGAGTGTAAAAGAATTCCGTCGTATTTGATTAAAGCGGTGTAAAAATCCGAACCGGTAAGCATATATTCCCAGTCGCCTTGTGAAAGCTCCGGGTGTTCTGCCATAGCCTCCTGAACTCTTTTATCGTCAACAAAGATGTCAATATCCGGCTTTAAATCGTCCGACTGATTGTCTGCAAGGTACGGCACAGCCTGTTTTTCACTTCTGCCGCCGCAGTTGTTCATCTTTACTCTTAATCCTGCAATGTCATAATATGGCATAAAATCTAATCCTTTGCATAATTTTCTATTGTTAATTATAAAGTAAAAATCGGTGTTAGTCAACCAAATAAAAAATTTAACAGGAAATATTTAAATTAGCTATTGAATTTTTTTTAAATATAATGTATATTATATAAAAATAATAAGTATCATTGGTGATTTATTTAAACGAAATGCAGTATTGCAAAATTATTGGCACGCAACGGAGATGTGTATGGAAAAAATCACGAGTAAAAACAACATTTTAGTTAAGGACACAAAAAAGCTTTTTACCTCTTCAAAAGCAAGGCACGAAAACCGTCGTTTTGCACTTGAAGGAGCAAGGCTATGTTTTGATGTCCTTAATTCTGTTTATGAACCCGATGTGTTGCTGTTTACTGAAGATATATACGCAAGGTATCGTAACGAAATCGATGCTTTGAGTAAAAAGGCAAACAAAAGTTTTTTGATTAACGAACAAGTGTCCGAAAAACTGTCGGAAACGAAATCACCGCAGGGAGTTTTTTTGACGGTTAAGATGAAAGATAACGAAGCAATGTTCACTTCGGGTAAAATCGTCGCTCTTGATAATGTGCAAGACCCGGCAAATGTTGGGGCGATTGTTCGTTCGGCTGAAGCTCTCGGTATTGACGGCATAGTTACTTATAACTGCTGTGATGTTTTTAACTCAAAGGCACTCAGAGCTTCTATGGGGTCGATACTTCGTATGAATATAGTTGACAGCAGTGATTTGGAACAAACACTTGTCAGCTTGAAATCGCAGGGCTTTAAGATTTATTCAACGGTTCCGAGTTCAAATGCTGCAAAAATCACACAGGTTGATTTTTCCGGCAATGCGGTTTCGGTTATAGGCAACGAGGCAAACGGCGTTGAGGAAAATATTAAGGCTGTCAGCGACGGACTGATTACAATTCCGATGCTCGGCAGAGCGGAAAGCCTTAATGCAGGCGTTGCCGCGGCAATAACAATGTGGGAGATGCTCAGATGAAAAACGCAAGATATCTCATATGGCTCCAGCTCTCAATCGGGACGGGCAGAGCGATTAAACCTATACTTGATTATTTCGGTTCTGCCGAAAACTTGTATAACAGTAATTATGTTGAACGCAAGCTTTGTCCGAAAATCACCGATAAAATGCTTGACAAGATGGAAAAGACTCCGATTGAAAAAGCAGACGAAGTAATTGAAATTTGTAAAAAACATAATTGGGATATAATAACTTTTGATGATGAAAACTATCCTCAAAAGCTCAAAGAAATTTATGACCCGCCGGCGGTTTTGTATGTTGACGGCAAAATGCCGGATGTAGACGGTACGCTGAGCATAAGCATTGTCGGTACACGCAAGCCGTCGAATTATGCCAAAAGCGTTGCGAGAATAATATCAAAGGGTCTTGCAAGATGCAATACCGTTATTGTCAGCGGCGGAGCTCTCGGTATAGACTCTTCGGCACATATAGGTGCGTTGGAATGTAACGGGATAACCGTTGCGGTTATGGGTTGCGGTCTCGGTTCAAATTACCTTATTTCAAATGAAGAGTTAAGAAAGAGAATTGCTGAGCACGGTGCAATAATATCCGAATTCCCACCGTTTACCAAAGCAACAAGGTACACATTCCCTCAACGAAACCGAATAATCAGCGGACTTGCCGACGGTGTATTTGTTGCCGAGGCGGGAACAAAGAGCGGTTCGCTCATCACGGCGAATTTTGCCGCATCGCAAAACAGAGATATATTTGCAACTGCTGCTTCGATTTTTGACCAAAGATTCATCGGAACAAACAAGCTTATTTCGGACGGTGCCGTTCCGGTTGTGGGTGTTGAGTCGATTATTTCTCACTATACCGAAAAATATAAGGCACTTGATATGTCAAAGCTTGCAAGCGTTGACGAACTTTTGAATGATGAATACAAAGAGCGTGATTTGACACCCGAGCAGGATGAAGAAATCACATTTGAAAATATTGAAAAACACCGTGACAACCGTACTCAAATTGACGAAAAGTCACGACAGCTTGTCGGCAACGAAAAAGCGGTGTTTAATGCTATGAACGATGATTTTAAGGATGTTGAAAGTATTGCAAATGTTGCAGGGCTTGATATAAATTCCGTTCTCGTCGCTCTTACAATGCTTGAACTTGACGGACTTTGTGAGCCCGGCATAGGCAAGCGTTACAGAAGAAAACAATCTTGAATTTAACCGAAAGGATAAAAACATATATGTCAAAGTTAGTAATTGTGGAGTCACCTGCCAAGGCTAAGAATATTAAGGGTTATCTTGGCAAGGGATATGATGTTATTGCGTCGATGGGTCATGTGCGTGACCTGCCTAAAGCAAGACTCAGTGTCGATATTGAACACAACTTTGAACCGAAGTACACGGTTATTAAAGGCAAGGAAGCACTTGTTGACGAACTTAAAACAAAGGCAAACAAAGCTGATTGCGTTTATCTTGCAACCGACCCCGACCGTGAGGGAGAGGCAATTTCGTGGCATCTTGCGAATTTGCTGGGATTAAAGCTTGACGATAAAAACAGAGTTACATTTAACGAAATCACAAAAACCGGTGTAAAAAACGGTATGGAGCATCCCCGTCAAATTGATATTGACCTTGTAAACGCTCAACAGGCAAGAAGAATACTTGACCGACTTATCGGCTACAAGCTTTCTCCTTTTGTAAGCCAAAAAATCAGAAGAGGTCTTTCGGCAGGCCGTGTACAGAGCGTCGCACTTCGTCTTGTTGTTGACAGAGAAAACGAAATCCGTGCATTTAAGCCGGAAGAATATTGGACAATTGATGCAAAGTTTACAAATCCGCCGGACAGAAAAAGTTTCGGAGCAACTATGGTTCAGGACAATAACGGCAACAAAGTCGGCACGGATAAAAATAAAATTCCGTCAAAAGAAGAGTCGGACAGAATGCTTGCCGATTTGGAAAATGCCGAATATGCAGTAACCGGAGTGAAAAAAGGAACGAGAAAGAAAAATCCTGCTCCGCCGTTCATCACATCAACCTTGCAGCAGGAAGCGTCACGCAGATTGTCGTTCCAAGCAAGAAGAACCATGAAAGCCGCTCAGGAACTTTACGAAGGCGTTGATGTCAACGACCTCGGCACAGTCGGTCTTATCACATATATGAGAACCGACTCACTTCGTATTTCGGACGAGGCTCGCAGTGCCGGCAACGATTTTATTAAAGAAACTTACGGTGAAAAGTATCTTCCGTCCACGCCGAGATTTTATAAAACAAGAGGTAACGCTCAGGACGGTCACGAAGCTATCCGCCCTACAATGCCGGGTGTAACTCCGGAATCTGTTAAAGATTCGCTTACTTCCGACCAGTATAAAATATATAAGCTTGTGTGGGAACGCTTTATCGCTTCTCTTATGGCGTCTTGCCAGCAGGAAACCATGAAAGTTGAAATAAATGCTAACGGTTATGTGTTTACGGCCAGCGGTTACACCGTTAAATTTGACGGGTTTACTGCACTTTATGAAGAAAAGACGGATGATGCTCAAAAGAAAGACAGCGAGTCTCCGCTTCCTCCGGTTGCCGAAGGTGATGTCCTTAAATTGAAGTCGATTTTGGGCAATCAGCATTTTACACAACCGCCTGCAAGATACACTGAAGCTTCTCTCACAAAAGCACTTGAAGAAAACGGCGTAGGCCGTCCGTCAACATATGTAACCATCACTTCAACCATTCTTCAAAAGGAGTATGTTGTTCGTGAGGGAAAGCAGTTTGTTCCTACTGAACTCGGTGAAGCAGTTACAAATCTTCTTAAAGAGAGAATACCTAACATTGTAAATGTTAAGTACACTTCAAAAATGGAAGACGACCTTGATAAAATTGATTCGGGCGACAAGGATTATATAGATATGATTCGCCTTTACTATGACGATTTTATCGAACCGCTTGAAAAAGCCAAAAAAGATATGCAGGGCGTTAAAATTAAACTCAAAGAGGAAGAAACCGATGTAGTATGCGAAAAGTGCGGCAGAAAAATGGTTGTTAAGGTTGGCAGATACGGCAAATTTCTTGCATGCCCCGGCTTCCCTGAGTGTAAAAATGCAAAGCCGCTTATCAAAAAAACAAAGGCTAAATGCCCACTTTGCGGCGGAGATGTAATTGAAAAGAAAACAAAGAGAGGCACTCCGTTTTACGGTTGTTCAAACTACCCTAACTGTAACTTTATGACTTGGGATATGCCAACCGAAGAAGTTTGCCCAAAATGCAACAAGAGTTTGTTCAGAAGAAAAGGCAATGTGCTTTACTGTCCGGACACAGAAAACTGCGGATTTACAAAGCCTGTACCTAAGAAAAAATGATTATGAAAAAATTTACAGTTATCGGTGCCGGACTTGCAGGGTGTGAGGCGGCGTGGCAGATAGCCGAATCGGGTTATAATGTCACATTGCTTGAAATGAAGCCCGAAAGGTTTTCGCCGGCACATAAAAGTAAAAATTTTGCGGAGCTTGTTTGTTCAAACTCACTCAAGGCGGCAAGAATTGACAGTGCTGCAGGGCTTTTAAAAGAAGAAATGGCTCGTCTCGGCTCACTTACCGTTCCTGTTGCAAGAAATTGTGCGGTTCCGGCAGGCGGTGCTCTCGCCGTAGACAGAAATGAATTTTCCGAGACCGTTACGGATATGATTAATTCTCATCCGAATATTACGGTTGAACACCGACTTGTTGAGGAAATCATCTTAGACGATAACGAAATTCTTGTTATCGCAACAGGTCCTCTTACGGAGGGCAAACTCGGTGAGGAAATACAAAAACTTTGCGGAGATTATTTGTCGTTTTATGATGCGGCGGCTCCGATTGTTACGGCAGACAGCGTTGATATGCAAAAGGCGTTCGGTGCTTCAAGATATGACAGAGGCGGCGAGGACGACTATATAAACTGCCCTTTTAATAAAGCGGAATATGAAAACTTTATTGATGAACTTATCAATGCCGAGGGCGCGGTTGTACACGATTTTGATGTTTATGAAGGTTGTATGCCGATTGAAAAGCTTGCAAAGAGGGGACTTGACGCTCCACGCTTTGGCCCTATGAAACCGGTCGGACTTGTTGACCCAAATACCGGTCACAGACCGTGGGCGTGCGTTCAGCTTCGCCGTGAAAACAGCAAGGGCACAATGTTCAATCTTGTCGGATTTCAAACAAATTTGAAATTCGGTGAGCAAAAGCGAGTATTTTCTATGATTCCGGGACTTGAAAATGCGGAATTTGTCCGTTACGGCGTTATGCACAGAAATTCGTTTTTGAATTCACCTAAGCTTCTCAATGCGGATTTTAGCCTGAGAAACAATCCAAATATCTTTTTTGCCGGTCAAATCACCGGGGTTGAGGGATATATGGAATCGGCGGCTTCAGGCATTATGGCAGGTATCAATGCCATAAGACGGGCACGGGGTGAAGAATCGCTTGTTTTGTCCGAATACAATATGATTGGTGCGTTGTCGCAATACATAAGCGACGAGAGCGTAACGAATTTTCAGCCTATGGGTGCAAACTTTGGTATTTTACCGCCGATTGAACCTAAAATCAAAGATAAAAGAGAAAGATACGCGGCTCTTGCAAACAGAGCTTTGGAGCAATTATGAAAATTATTGTAGATGCTATGGGCGGAGATAACGCACCGCTTGAAATAATCAAAGGCACTATTCTTGCCATAGATGAATATGCTATTGACGAAGTTCTTCTTCTCGGAGACGAAAATGTTATCAACAGTTGTATTAAAAACAATAATTTAGCCCTTAAAAACACAAAGATTATCAACTGCACGCAGGTTATAGATAATTGCGATGACGCAAGAACCGTGCTCAAAGGCAAACCTGACAGTTCGATGGCGGTAGGCTTTAAACTTCTCAACGACGGAGAGGGCGACGCTTTTGTCAGTGCCGGCAACACCGGTGCAATTACCGTTGGTGCAACTTTAATTACTAAAAGAATAAAGGGCGTTAAGCGACCGGCAATAGCTTCTGTTATGCCGAGTGCGAATAAGCCGTTTGTGCTTATGGATTGCGGCGCAAATGCCGAGTGCAAAAGCGAATATCTTTGTCAGTTCGGACTTCTCGGTTCAATATATATGCAAAATATTTTCGGCGTTGCCAATCCTGCGGTTGCACTTGCAAACAACGGCACGGAGGAAACTAAGGGTACTCCTGTTGTTAAGCAAGCGTATCAAATGATGAAGTCATCTTCGTACAATTTTATCGGTAATATTGAGGGCAGACAGATACCGTTCGGTGACGCAGATGTGGTTGTTGCCGACGGCTTTACGGGTAATTTGATACTCAAAACTTATGAGGGTGTTGCAAAGGTGCTTATGCAGGGCATCAAAAACGCTTTTTACAAAAACACATTAAGCAAAATTTCATATCTCGGGGTACGCTCGGGGATAAACGGTATGAAAACACAGTTTGACTATAAAGAATACGGCGGAGCGGTTATGCTCGGAGTACGCAAGCCGGTTATTAAGGCTCACGGTTCGGCAGACGCCCGTTGTTTTAAAAATGCAATTAAGCAGGCGGTTATGTTTTTGCAAACCGATTTGATAAATAAAATAGAACAGGAATTGCAAAGCGAACAGTAAAATGGATATTTCAACTTTAGAAGAAAAAATAGGATATACCTTTAAGAAAAAGATATATTTAGAGGAAGCACTGACACATTCTTCCTATGCAAATGACAATCAAAAGAAATTCAATAATGAGAGAATGGAATTTTTGGGCGACGCTGTTTTGAGCGTTGTTTCAGCCGAATATCTGTACCATAAATTTCCGGATATGATGGAGGGCGAACTGTCAAAACTTCGTTCTGCACTTGTATGCACTCAGTCGCTTTCAAATTTTGCAAGAGAAATTAATCTCGGCGATTATCTTCTCCTCGGCAGAGGCGAACAGAAAATGGGTGGTAAGGACAGAGATTCAAATCTTGAAAATGCTTTTGAAGCTCTCATTGCCGCAATCTATCTTGACGGCGGTATGGAACCGGCAAAAAAACATATTCTTCATTTCCTTGCAAGAGACATAAGCACACATCATATTTTGTTCAAGGATTACAAAACCACCTTGCAGGAAATTATTCAGCAAAACAAAGACGAAACGCTAAATTATGTTATAGTCGGCGAAAAGGGTCCCGACCACGACAAAACCTTTGAAGCAGAGGTTCATCTCAATTCAAATGTTGTCGGCAGAGGTGTCGGCAGGAGTAAAAAACAGGCAGAGCAGGAGGCGGCGAAAGAGGCACTTTCGCTGATGGGAATTATATGAAAAAAGGCAATATAAGCATTTTTATTCCGCATCTCGGCTGCCCTCAGCAGTGCTCGTTTTGCAATCAAAAAACAATAACGGGCAATGTGAAACAGCCTACGGCAGACGATGTAAAGACAGCTGTTGAAACTGCACTTAACAAAAAAGGTTATGAATACGAAATTGCATTTTTCGGCGGTTCGTTTACGGCGATTGACAGGGATTATATGCTCACTCTTTTGCAGGCGGCTCATACTTATGTCAAATGCGGAGAAGTAAAGGGAATAAGAATCAGTACCCGTCCTGATTTTATAGACGACGGAGTGCTTACACTTCTTAAAAAATACGGAGTTACTTCAATTGAACTCGGTGCTCAAAGTATGGACGATGAGGTGCTCAAGGCAAATTTGCGAGGACATACGGCTGAGGATGTTGTAAATGCATCGAATCTTATCAAGTCGTACGGATTTGAACTCGGACTGCAAATGATGACAGGACTGTATCTTGATACTGACGAAAGGGCAATTGAAACGGCAAAGAAAATCATTGCTCTTCAACCTGAGACTGTGCGAATTTATCCGACAGTTGTGCTCAAAGGCACAATGCTTGCCAAACTTTACGAGGACGAGGTGTTTAAACCGCAAACGGTTGACGATGCTGCAAACCTTTGCACAAAGCTTGTTCCTATGTTTGAAGAAGCAGGTATAAAGATTATAAGGCTCGGACTTCACGCTTCAAACGATATTAAGAAAAACGCCGTTGCAGGTGCTTATCACGAGTCGTTCGGCGAGATAGTCAAGAGTAGATTTATGCTCAATAAAATACTTAAACTAAGACCCGGAGATTATGAAATTATGGTTAATCCACGCTCGGTATCTCAACTCAAGGGTCAACAAAAACGCAATATTTACTTCCTTATGGAAGAAGGATATAACATAAAGGTTACTGTAACCGACAAGGTTGCAAAAGATGATTTAAAGATTATAAGACGGTAAAAGATATGTTATTACGATCACTTGAAATGCAGGGGTTCAAATCATTCCCCGATAAAACAGAATTGAATTTCGGCAAGGGCATTACCGCAGTTGTGGGACCTAACGGCTCGGGTAAAAGTAATATTTCCGACGCTGTTCGTTGGGTTCTCGGTGAAACAAGCACAAAGTCGCTTCGCGGCTCAAAGATGGAAGATGTCATTTTCGGCGGAACATCAAAGCGTAAGGCACTCGGTTTTGCTCAGGTTATGCTTACTCTTGACAATTCGGACGGTACGCTCAAAGACCACGGTGAAATTGTAACCGTTACCCGTCGTTATTACCGTTCGGGTGAGAGCGAATATAAGATAGACGGCGAAAGTGTAAGACGAAAGGATATTCACGAGTTGTTTATGGACACGGGTCTTGGCTCGGACGGATATTCTATGGTAGGTCAGGGTAAAATCGACTCTATTATTTCAGCCAAAAATGAGGACAGACGAGAACTGTTTGAAGAAGCGGCAGGTATTTCACGCTTCCGCCACAAGAGAAAAGACGCAGAACGCAGACTTGATCAGGCACAGGAAAATTTGGTTCGACTTCTCGATATTCTCGGTGAGCTTGAAAGCCGTGTAGGCCCTCTTAAAACGCAAAGCGAAAAGGCACAAAAGTTTCTTGAATATTCTGAAGAAAAGAAAACACTTGAAATCGGCGTTTGGCTTAACAAAATTAATAAGTTTACTGTTGATTTGCGTGAACAGGAGCACAAAATAGATGCGGTTAAGGCTTCTTATGAGGTATCGGAAAATGAACTTGCTTCTATAGAAAAAGAAATAGAAGATGTTGCCGAAAAGGTCACTTCAATCAATTTGGAAATTGAGCAAAGCAGACTCGGAGCTTCCGGGTATGAAGAGGAGGCACTTCGTAAGGACGGCGAAATCAGCGTTCTTAATGCAACACTTGAACATAATAACGAAACGATTGCAAGGCTCACGGCAGATATAAGCGATGCGGACGGTACGGGAGCAACTATTGATGAGCAGATAGAAGTAAAAAATGCCGTTATTGTTCAAAATGAAAAGTTGATTGCCGAAAAAAAGGCAGAGCTTGAAAATGTGGTAAATGAGCTTAGCAGAGTTCAAAACGATAATTTGGAATTTTCGGATAAAACGGTTGAACTTAATCAAAGGCTTACATCGCTTACTGTAAAACTTTCGGACAGCAAGGTTAAAGTTTCACAGGCGACTTCATCGATTGATGAGATTAATTCACGAAAAGACACGATTGCTTCTCAAATCGAAGCTACGCAAAAGGATATTGAATATACTCAAAGTCAAGCGGACGAAAGCAGTAAAAACCTTGAGTTCTTGAAAGAAAGAATTGACGAGTACCAAAATTCTCTCGGCGGCTATCAAATGAAGGTTGACGCCAAAAGGCAAAAGGCTGAAAAAATAAAGCAGGACGCTGAAAAACTTGCCCGTCAAATGGCTGAGAAAAATGACCGTGCCCGAGTTCTTGAAGACTTGGAAAAAAATATGGAGGGCTTCTCCGGTGCGGTTAAGGCAGTGCTCAAGCAGAGTCAAAAGAAAGCACTTTCAGGAATCCACGGCACACTGTCACAGCTCATTACTGTTGATAACGAAAACTCAACCGCTATCGAAATTGCACTCGGTGCGGCTATGCAGAATGTGGTTGTGTCAACAGAGAGTGACGCAAAGCGTGCTATTAACTACTTAAAGCAAAACAATATAGGCAGAGCAACATTCCTCCCTGTTTCGGCAATTAAGCCGAGATATATGGAAGAAAAAAATCTTGATGACAATTTCGGCTTTGTCGATGTTGCTTCAAACCTTGTTGAGTGCGACGGTCAGTACAGAGATATTATTGAAAATCTTCTCGGCAGAGTTATGGTTGTTGAAGATATTGACTGTGCAATCGCAATTTCAAAAAGATATAAGAACAGATATAAGATTGTAACTCTTGACGGTCAGGTGATGAATCCGGGCGGTTCAATGTCGGGCGGTTCAAGAGGCAAGGGAAGCGGCGTTCTTTCCCGAGCAAATCTTATTGAAGAACTAAAAAATGAAGCTCAAAAAATCGGCGACGAACTTAAAGAAGTTCAGGCGGAACTTAAAAAAGCCGTTGAAGACGCAAATTTGGCAACTGCCGATTTGCAGGGTGCGGATGCGGATTTGCAAAAGGCAAAGGAAGAATATATCCGTGCCGAGGGCGATGCAAAGCTTATTTCGGACAAACTTCAATCTTTTATCAATCAGCGTGACACAATGATAAGAGAGCAGGAAAACAGCGAGGGCAGAATACTTCTGTTTAACCAGGCTGCTGAAAATGCAAAGCGTGAATCCGCGGAAATCGAAAAAGAAATGGCAGACACCGAGGCTGAACTTAACAGCGTTTCGGCAAACGCCAAAGAGCTTATTTCAAAGCGTGATGAGATAAGAGAAAAAACCGAGCAAATTAACCTTGACCTTGTAACGCTTACAAAGGACAGCGAGGCGGCAAAACTTTCTATAGAAGAACTTGAACTCCGTAAATCAACGCAGTCCGACAGGGTTAAGAATATTACCGACGAAATCAACGAAATTAAGGCGAAAAACGAAAACCTCACGCTTTCCGTTAACGATGTCAAGGCTCAGGCGGACGAACTTCGTCAAAAGGCGAGTGAAGCGAGCGACGCCGTTAAGCAAAAAATCGAGGAAAGAAACGGATTTGAAAAGCGTTCAAACGAGCTTCGTGCAAAGGAAAAGACAACTCTTAACGACAAGGAAAAGCTGTCTGCCGATATTGTAAGACTTGAAGAACGCAAGGCAAATATGAAAAAGGAATATGACGAACTCGGCGATATGCTTTTTGAACAGTACGAGCTTACAAAGCCGGAAGCACAGGCTCTCGGCATAGTGATTGACGATATGGCTGAAGCAAAGAAACGACTTCACGAAATCAAGGTTGCTATCAGAGGTCTCGGTTCAATTAATGTCGGTGCCATTGAGGAATATAAAGAAGTATCCGAAAGATATACTTTCCTTAAAGAACAGATAGACGATATTGAACAGAGTAAAAAAGAACTTTCAAAAATCATTGAGGACTTGACCGCGTCAATGAGCGAAAAGTTTATGACGCAGTTTAACAAGATTAACACCGAGTTTAAGACTTGCTTTGCCGATTTCTTCGGCGGCGGTAACGGTGAGATTATTCTTGAAGAACCGGATAATTGCCTTGAATCGTCTATTGAAATTAAAATTCAGCCTCCGGGCAAATCGGTACAAAACATCAATCTTTTCTCCGGCGGTGAAAAGTCGCTTGCCGCAATGGCATTGCTGTTTAGCGTGCTTAAAGTTCAGCCGTCACCGTTTTGTATTTATGACGAGGTTGAGGCGGCACTTGACGATGTCAATGTTGAGCGTTTTGCAAAATATATGCGCCGTATGACTGATAAAACACAGTTTATATCCATCACTCACCGTAGAGGCACGATGGAAGAAGCGGATGTTTTGTACGGTGTTACAATGCAGGAAAAAGGCGTTTCAAAGCTCCTTGAACTGCAGTCGGCAGAGCTTGCTCAACAAATGGGCTTGGAAATGTAGATTGACGATAACGCATTTAAATCGCACCTTAAAATAATTAAACCGATTTTTAATGCAAAAAATAAATTATCATATTTCAGCGAGGAATTAATATATGGGTTTGTTTGATAAATTCAGAAAAGGTCTTAAAAAGACCCGTGACGAGGGTATGGTTAAGCAGATTAACGAAACTATCGAATCTCACGAAAAAATAACCGATGAACTTTTTGAAGAACTTGAAGAAGTTTTAATTATGGGTGATGTCGGATTTCCGACTGCCGAAAGGGTTATCGGTGATTTAAAGGAAAAAATCGCCAATGATAATATCACAAGCGTAGCTCAGGTCAGAGAAACACTTAAAGATATTGTTGCCGGTGTAGTATGGGGCGGTAGCTATCTTGCACTTCGTACAAAACCGTCGATTATTCTTGTAATCGGCGTAAACGGCGTTGGCAAAACCACCACAATCGGCAAACTTGCAATGCGTCTTAAATCAATGGGCAGAAGCGTTGTTTTGGGTGCTGCGGATACATTCCGTGCCGGAGCAATCGAGCAACTTCAGGTTTGGGCTGACAGAGCGGGTGTTCCGCTTGTAAAGCACGGCGAGGGTGCAGACCCTGCTGCTGTTGTTTTCGATACAATTCAGTCGGGCAAGGCTAAAAATGCAGATGTGATTATAATTGACACGGCAGGCAGACTCCACAACAAGAAAAACCTTATGGATGAGCTTAACAAAATCAGTCGTGTTATTGACCGTGAACTTCCGGGTGCAAGCCGTGAAACCCTTCTTGTCCTTGATGCAACAACAGGTCAAAATGCCGTTAACCAGGCAAAGGACTTTAAGGAAGCGGCGGGTATTACCGGTATCATTCTTACAAAACTTGACGGCACGGCACGAGGCGGAGTTGTTCTTGCAATCAACAACGAACTTGATGTTCCGGTTAAGTTTATCGGCGTGGGTGAGCAGATTGACGATTTGCAACCGTTTGATGCGGAAGCGTTTGCGTCTGCAATGTTTGATATTAAGCCTACTCACGATGACGACGACACTATTGTGGATTTCATTAATGAAAATGTAAAAACCGATGAACCGGAGAGCGAGGAGGACAAAAAGTAATGGACTTTATTCTTGCTACAAACAATATGAAAAAACTTGCGGAAATGCAAAGAATTCTTTCTCCGCTCGGCATAAATGTTGTAACCGCAAAAATGCTGGGAATTACACTTCCTGAGGTGGTTGAGGACGGAGACACTTTTGAGGCTAATGCAAAAATCAAGGCTGAATCGGCATGCAAAATCACAGGACTTCCGGCTATTGCCGACGACAGCGGACTTTGTGTTGATTACCTTGACGGAGCACCGGGCATTTATTCGGCAAGATTTGCCAATATGGAAACTCACGACGGCGTTAATGTTGACAACGAAAAAAATGCCGACGACGAGGAAAACAACAATCTTCTTCTCAAAAAACTTGAGGGCGTTGAGGAGGCAGAGCGTACAGCGTACTATGTTTGCGCGATTTGCTGTATTTTCCCCGACGGCAGAGAAATTACAGTAAGAGGCGAATGCCACGGCACTATTGGCTTTGAGCGTGACGGCAACGCCGGCTTCGGTTACGACCCGTTGTTTATTATTAACGGTAAATCGTTCGGTAAATATGAGGGAGAAGAAAAAGACAAAATTTCTCACAGGGGCAACGCTTTGAGAAAATTAACTAAGGAATTGGAGAATATTTTATGACATCAAAAGAAAGAGCGGCTTGGAGAGCAAAGGCAAATTCTCTTGAACCGATTATTCAAATAGGCAAAGAGGGCATTACAGACAATCTTATTACACAGATTGACGACACCCTTGATGCAAGAGAACTTATTAAAATTCGCGTTCATCTTGAGACTGCACCGCAAACGCCTAAAGAGTTTGCACCGCAACTTGCCGAAAGACTGGAAGCTGATGTTATTCAGGTTATCGGCGGAATTATAGTCCTTTACAGAAAAGCAGACCCGGATAAAATTCAGGCAAAGAAAAAGGCAAGAGGTCAGGGTACGGCAAAGGCTAAGGCAAAGAAAAAAGTCAAAATTAAAGGTCTTCGTCAAAGGCAGAGAGAAAAAGAAGCAAAAAATCCTTATGCTGTTTATGACCGCCCGCGTTATCGCAACGACCGTGATAAAAAGCAGGGTAACAACCGATGAAAACGGGCGTATTCGGCGGAGCGTTCAATCCTGTTCACAACGGGCATCTTGCTCTTGCCGAACATTACAAAAAATCATTGTCGCTTGACAGAATAATTTTTATTCCAACGGCAGACCCGCCGCATAAATCGTCGGACGGTTTGATTGACGGCAGGGACAGAATTAATATGCTCAACCTTTGTGTCGGCAATGAAATTGTCAGCAATATGGAATTTAAGCACAGTGGCAAGAGTTACACATATCTTACACTTTGCGAGCTTAAAGAAATGTATCCCGATGACGACTTTTATTTGATTATCGGTGCAGATCAATTTTTCTATTTTGAAAAGTGGTACAGATTTGAGGATATAATGTCGCTTTCAACAGTTGTGACAGCCGCGCGGGAAAAACATCAGTATGAAAAAATGCTGAAGTTTAAGGAAAAACATCCAAAACTCGGTGATGTTATCGTGTCGGAGTTCGATGTTGTTGATGTTTCGTCATCGCAAATCAGAGATATTATAAAAAAAGGTATGGATGTGTCAAATCTTCTTCCCGAAAAGGTAAACGAATATATAAAGGAGCACGGGCTCTATGTATGATTTTGAAAAATACGAAAATTTGATTAAGGGCAGAATGTCCGAATATCGCTTTGTTCACAGTATGAATGTGGCAAAAAGAGCAAAAGAACTTGCAAAGATTTACGCTCTTGATGAGGATAAGGCATACCTGGCAGGTATTTTGCACGATGTTACCAAGGAAACCGATTATGCCGAGCAGGAAAAATATATGGATAATTTAGGTATTATCCCAACAGAACTTGAAAAAAGTAACAAATTGGTGTATCATCAAATTTCGGGAGCTTGTTTTGTTAAAAGTGAACTTGGTATTGATGACGGGGAAATACTCGGTGCAATTCGGTATCATACAACGGGTCACGCCGATATGACGGAATTTGAAATGCTGATTTATCTTGCTGATTTAACAAGCGAGGAGCGTTGTTATCCCGATGTTGAAAAGGTGAGAGAACTTGCCGACAATTCACTTGAAAACGCTATGCTTTATGCTACCCGATTTACTATAACGGATTTGGCAGAAAAAAACAGGGTAATTCATCCGGATACTCTATACTGTTACAATTGGGTGCTCGGTAAAGCCGACATTGAAAAAACTGAAAATTAATCGTAAATTTAAATATACATTATAATATGTTATAAAATAAAGGAATGACTATGAAAGAAAATTATTTGGAAATTGCAAAAATAGCCGTTAAAGCAATCGACAGCAAACGCGGTGAGGATATTGAGGTCATTAAGGTTTCCGATATCACCGTTCTTACCGATTATTTTGTTATTGCAACGGCAAATTCAAATACACAGCTCAAGGCCATTGCCGATGAGGTTGAATACAAACTTACGCAGGCGGGTTACGAGCCGCATCATACAGAGGGTGAACGCAGCGAATGGGTTTGCCTTGACTATGCAGGTTGTGTAATTCACATTCTTCTCAAGCAACAACGCGGATTTTATCAAATTGAGTGTTTGTGGGAAGACGGCGAAAAAATTAATATTGACGATATCGTCGTTAAGGACTGAACAGTAAATATTTCCTATGGAGGACTGACATAATGGAATATAATTTTAAACAAATTGAATCAAAGTGGCAAAATGTTTGGTACACTCAAAATACATTTGCCGCAAAGCAGGACTTTTCCTTGCCTAAGTATTATTGCTTGGTTGAGTTCCCGTATCCGAGCGGACAGGGCTTGCATGTAGGTCACCCTCGTTCATATACCGCTCTTGATATTGTTGCCCGTAAAAAAAGACTTGAGGGCTACAATGTACTTTATCCTATGGGTTGGGACGCTTTCGGACTTCCTACCGAAAACTTTGCTATCAAAAACCATATCCATCCGGCTGAAGTAACAAAAAATAATATTGCTCACTTTAAACAGCAACTTCAAGCTCTCGGATTTTCGTTTGATTGGACAAGAGAGGTTAACACAACAGACCCGTCATATTACAAGTGGACGCAGTGGATTTTTCTTCAGCTTTTCAAAAAAGGTTTGGCATACAAAAAAGAAATGGCTGTTAACTGGTGTACTTCCTGTAAGTGCGTTCTTGCAAATGAAGAAGTTGTAAACGGTGTTTGTGAGCGTTGCGGCAGTGAAGTAATCCGTAAAAATCAAAGTCAGTGGATGCTTAAAATTACTGAATATGCCGACCGCCTTGTAAAAGACCTTGACGATGTTAATTTTATCGACAGAGTAAAGACTCAGCAACGCAATTGGATTGGCCGTTCAACAGGTGCGGAGGTTGATTTCGGTACAACCCTCGGCGAAACACTTACTGTATACACTACCCGTCCGGACACGCTGTTCGGTGCTACATATATGGTAATTTCTCCGGAACATCCGTATATCGAAAAATGGGCAGATAAGCTCAACAATCTTGACGAGGTTCGTAAATATCAGGACGAAGCCGCACATAAGTCGGATTTTGAAAGAACAGAGCTTAATAAAGAAAAGACGGGCGTAAAGCTTGACGGAGTTATGGGCATTAACCCGGTTAATAATAAGGAAATTCCTATTTTCATTTCCGACTATGTTCTTGTTTCTTACGGTACGGGTGCTATTATGGCTGTACCGGCTCACGATACCCGTGACTGGGAATTTGCAAAGAAATTTGAATTGCCTATTATCGAGGTTGTTGCCGGTTCAAAAGTTGGCGTTGAAAATGAGGCGTTTACAGATTGTGCAACCGGAGTTATGACAAATTCGGGGTTCCTTACGGGTATGACTGTTGAAGAAGCAAAAAAGGCAATGACCGAATGGCTCACAAAAGAGGGCAAGGGTCATCAAAAAGTCAACTTCAAACTTCGCGACTGGGTATTCTCCCGTCAAAGATATTGGGGCGAGCCTATTCCTATCGTCAAGTGTGAAAAGTGCGGTTATGTGCCGATTGACGAAAGTCAGCTCCCGCTTACACTTCCTAATGTGGAATCGTATGAACCGACTGATACGGGCGAATCTCCGCTTGCAAAGATGACCGATTGGGTAAATACAACCTGTCCTTGCTGTGGAGGTCCGGCAAAGAGAGAGACCGATACAATGCCTCAGTGGGCAGGCTCATCGTGGTACTTTCTCAGATATTGCGACCCGCACAACGACAAAGAACTTATTTCAAAGGAAGCCGCTGAATACTGGACTCCTGTTGATTGGTACAACGGCGGTATGGAGCATACAACACTTCACCTTTTGTATTCAAGATTTTGGCACAAATTCCTTTACGATATCGGTGTTGTTCCTACACCTGAGCCGTATAAAAAGAGAACTTCTCACGGTATGATTTTGGGTGAGAACGGCGAAAAAATGTCAAAATCAAGAGGTAATGTAGTTAATCCTGATGAAATTGTAGACACTTACGGTGCAGATACAATGCGTCTTTACGAGATGTTCATCGGTGACTTTGAAAAAGCCGCTCCGTGGAATTCAGATTCCATTAAGGGCTGCAAGAGATTTATTGAAAAGTTCTGGAACCTTCAGGAAAAGGTTGTTGACGGCGACGAGTACACTCCTCAAGCAGAGGCACTTATGCATAAAACAATCAAAAAGGTTACTTATGATATTGACAACCTCAAGGCAAATACAGCCATTGCTGCTATGATGACCTTGGTTAACGAGTTTTCTGCAAAGGGTTGCAACAAGGCAGAACTCAAAACTCTTACAATTTTATTGAATCCGTTTGCACCTCACGTTACAGAGGAGATGTGGGATGTAATGAACTTCGGCGGCATGGTTAATCAGGCTAAATGGCCGGAGTATGATGAAGAAAAGACAAAGGAAAACGATGTTGAAATCGTTCTTCAGGTTATGGGCAAAGTTCGTGCAAAGATTACCGTACCTGTTGATATGGCAAAAGACGATGTTTTGGCAGCTGCAAAGGCAGAACCGAAAATCGCCGAGCTTCTTGCAGGTAAGGAAATCAAAAAAGAGATTTATGTACCGGGCAAGCTTGTAAACTTTGTTGCTATGTAACAATCTTTTCGATTGTTATGTGACTTCACGGTCAGATTGTGTTGAAAACGCCTCTGAAAAGGGGCGTTTTTTTAAAATAAAAAAATTAATTTTTTTTGCAACACTTTTGAAGTTTTTTCGTACTATTATTATGAGAGAGATCTCAAAGAGGTGAATTTATGGCAGATCTTAGCTTGGTAGCAAGATCTCAGCAGGGTGACAGGGAAGCCTTTTCTCAGCTTTACCTGGAATATAAAGACGCTCTTTATCGCTATGCGTGGTACAAGATCGGCGACCCTGATTATGCTATGGATGCAGTTTCCGACACTATGTTGACGGCTCTCGAACAAATTGGAAAATTAAAGAATGAAAAAGCGTTTCCTACATATTTGTTCCGTATTCATGCCGTCAGTTGTTCTCACTATGTGAAGGAAATTATCCGAGCAAAAAATAGCGATGATCTGTCTTATGTCGAAAGCGGCCTTTCGGCGACTGACGGTGACTTTATGGCACTGGAATTGCGTGAAGCGTTAGCCATACTGAATGATGTCGAAAAAGACATAGTTCTTCTTTCAGTATCCGGTTTTAACAGCAAGGAAATTGCCAAAGTCACCGGCTATACCTCTGGAGCAGCAAGGTCAAAGCTCTCAAGAGCCTTGTCCAAAATGCGAGATTTCTTGGAGGGTAAGTATGAAAAACAATGATTTTGATTTCATCAAGTCGCAATTTGATGAAGCACAGGTTAACACGCCTGACGAACTCGACGAAAGAGTGCAATCAAAACTTAATAATGTACGCCCTGTAAGAATTAAATTCAGACAAACACCTGCTTTTAAAGCGGGAATGAGTATAGCGGCGTGCATCGCCGTTTTTGTTATGGTTATTACAACCGTAAATGTGTCCGACACGGATTTTAGAATAAAGTCGGATGAGGCTGTGTCTGCCGTGACACAACTTGAAAATTTTGAAGATTACGATAATGTAAAAAAATATATAAAAAACAGTCAGAAAAAAGAAAAGAAGAATAAAAGCAAATCAAAGTCCGAGACGAAACCGTCGAAGGCACTTATTGAATATATGGCTGCAAAATCGGCGGCAAAAGCAACCGATATCAGCACCGCCGAAACTTATGTACAGGAAAAGGGTGTTGACGAAGCCGATGTTATCAAGACAAACGGCAACGATATTTACTATCTCAACCAGTCTTTCGATGAAAAAGCAGGGATTGACAAGCGTACTGTCAGCGTTATTGAAACCAAAAAAGGCAAATCGACCGTTGCCAACACCATTGAACTTGACGATGTTAACAGCGTTATTGAGGATATGTTTGTGTCCGATGACAAGCTTGTTGTAAATTGTACAAGCTTTTCAGGTGCGACCGTTGAAGAAAAAGTTGCCGGCTCAAGCAGCGCAACGCAGGCAATTGTCTATGATATAAGCGATATAGAAAATCCTACTCAAGTTAATTCGTTTGAGCAGTCGGGTTCTTATGTTTCTTCAAGACTTGTCGGCAGCACATTTTATATTGTTTCAAGTTATGAAATTGACTCTTCCGAAACAAAAAGTTTTGTTCCGCTGACTGCTTCCGGCGATGGCGAAAGTGACAAACTTTCTGCCGAGGATATTTATTATGCAAAAAACGGAGTGGGCACAAATTATGTTGTTGTTACCGCTCTTGATGTAAATACCTGCGAAACAATCGGCACAACAAAGGCTGTTCTCGGTTGCGGCGGAGATATCTACAGCAATAAAGATTATCTTTATGTTTACGGAAATGACAACAGTGACAAAGAACCTAATACAATCGTTGCGAAAATTTCACTTAAAAGCGGCGTGAAATTTTGCGATTATGTAAAACTTAAAGGTACTGTTGACAATCAGTATTCATTTGCCGAAAAAGATAACTGTCTTTGCGTTTTTACAACCGAAACGGTAAAAGATAAGGCGTATAATTATTTGTATGTGCTTGATTCAAGCTTAAAGCAAATTTATAAGTCGGATGCCTTTGCAAAGGGTAAAAGCATAAAGACGGTTAAATATGTTGACAATTACGCATATGTAATCACATATGAGCAAGCAGCACCGCTCTTTATTATCAATCTGTCAGATGTTAAAAGTCCGAAATTTATGGGCAATGTTGAAATAGACGGCTTTTCGTCTATGCTTGTCGATGTGGGTAACAATCAACTCCTCGGAATTGGGTACAGTACACATTTGAAAAACGGTGAAGAAATAACCGATGGACTTAAATTTGTTCTGTTTGATGTTTCAAATCCGCTTGAACCTAAGGTACTTGACGAAAAGGTTTATTCCGAGCTTTCAAGTGACGCACAGTATAATCCTAAAGCATTTGTGGAGAACAAGGAAAAGGGTTACTATGCCGTTCCTATTGTTAATTATAACTACGACCAAAAGGGCGCAATAGTTGTATCCGTTAAAGACGGCAAGATTGTTGAAAAAGAAAAATACACATCAAAGCTTAATGCTGACTCGTATAACGGTTTGAACACAAGAGTGACTTATGTGGGCGACTACTATTATGTTGTTGACAACAGTTTGGATGTATCTTCTTTTGAATTAAAATAGTTAATTTAGGCAGGTTTGAGTTCGTTCTTATCTGCCTTTTTTATGCCAAAATTTGACCTTTACGGCAATATGTGCTATAATATTTTGGATTTTTGATAGGAGGTACTTATGAAAAAAGCGTTTTCTGTTCTTTTATCAGCAATTATTATTGCTTTATCAGTGCTCGGCTCAACTGCTGTTTATGCAAACGGTACGGCTACCGATAAACTTGAAAATATACAAACTTTGTCAGGATTTGTTCCGGGCGGAAATTCAATAATTCAGCGTAACTGTTACGGCTTTGCCTCCGAGGTTTGCAAAAGACTTTACGGCGTTTCGTATTCCGAGGGACTTTACAATAACTATCAGGTAAAGCAAAACAGCGGTAACTATGTTACAACCGGAACATACACTTCAACCAAAACCGTTCCTGATTCGCAATTCGTTGAGGATGTAATTGACTTCTTCGTTTCAAATGCGGTTGCAGGCGATATTGTTCATTACGGTGCACTCAATAATTCGGCAAGTAAAACCCATACGGTTATTGTGCAGTATATCGATTCGCAAATGATGAAAATTTATCATTCGAATTATTCTACATCGGAATACGGTTCAAACACTTGCCATATCGACACGATTTATTGGCAAAGTATGAGGGAAAATCCAACCCGCACTATTTACAATAACAATACATTATATTCGCTTAATGCGATTTTTTACAGCACAATGAAGGTGTCAAATTCCGGCGGTATTGGCATAAGTATAAGTCATTATAAATATTATGACAGCCTTTATACGACAAATTCTTCAAACACAGAAGAAACAACAGACGAAAATGTTGATGCTGATGAACTTGAAGTAACGGGACTTACGGTTACAGGACAGGCTTGCAACAAAATTGATTTTGAATGGAACGAGGTTGACGAGGCAACAAAATATTATGTTTCGGTAAACAACCAAACAAAGGGCACAAATTTCAGTAAAACAGTCACCGAATCGGGTACAAATATTGCCGGTCTTGACCCGGGCAATGTGTATCAAATCAAGGTCTGTGCATATTCGGGCAGCTCAAAAGGCGATTACTCAACACCTGTTGTAACGGCTTCAAAACCTCAAAAGGAGGCAATCAAGTCAGCCTATTCGTCAGGTTCTAAGCAAATTGTCACAAAGTGGAAAAAACTTTCCGGTTCCTGCACGGGCTATCAAATTCAACTCTCAACAAGCAAAAACTTCAAGTCGGGAGTAATTACAAAAACAATAACAAACAAAAATAAGCTTTCTTACACTCGCAAGAAATTAAAAAAGGGTAAGTACTATTACATAAGAGTGAGAGGCTATACTTCATATGACGGCGGAAAAATATACGGCAATTGGAGCTCTTTAAAGTCCGTTAAATGTCGCTAAAATGCCGATGTTACAGCGTTATTCGACAAAATTCGATTTTTTCACATTTAATTTTACAAAATGCTTGACAAGGCGGGATTAATTTATTATAATCTTTGCGATATATGAAATTTATCAAATAACCCCCGAAGGTCGGAGGGAGGGAATATAGTGAGTCAGGTAAAAGTTAAAGAGAATGAATCTCTCGACAGCGCACTTCGCAGATTTAAGCGCCAGACTTCTCGCGATGGTATCATCCAAGAAGTAAGAAAGAGAGAACATTACGAAAAGCCTTCAGTAGCTCGTAAAAAGAAGAGCGAAGCTGCTCGTAAGAGAAAGTACAAATAAGAGTACATAGAAAGAGTGACAAACGCGTCACTCTTTTTTTAACTGCTTCAGACTTTTGATAAAGTCCCTGAAACACGCCTATAAAACAAATTGTTGCCTGAAAGGCTATGGTGATTTATAATATGAAAATTTTGGTTATGAACGGTCCGAATCTCAATATGACCGGAATAAGAAAGAAAAATGTGTACGGCGCAGAAACTCTTGCCGATATAAACAGTGAACTTAAAGCTTACGGCGAAAGCAAGGGCTGCGAGATGGAGTTTTATCAGTCAAATCACGAGGGTGCACTTATTGACGCCATTCACGAAAGCAAGGATAAATATGACGGCGTTGTGCTTAACGCAGGTGCATATACGCACTATTCTTATGCTATTCGTGACGCTATCGAGGCTGTTGCCGATTACACTCCTTTTGTTGAGGTTCATATGAGCGATATACATAAAAGAGAGGATTTTCGCAAAATTTCGGTTATCACCGATGTTTGTATAAAGCAAATTTCGGGATTCGGCAAAGATAGTTATAAAATGGGTATTGATTTATTGTGTGAAATATTATAAAATAAAAAAGTAAAACTATATATACGGAGGTATAAAATAATGATTAGTGCAGGCGATTTCCGAAACGGAGTTACCTTTGAGGAAGACGGCAATGTTTTGCAGGTTGTTGAATTTCAGCATGTAAAACCGGGTAAAGGTGCCGCTTTCGTTAGAACAAAGACAAAAAATGTTATTACAGGCTCGGTAGTTGAAAAGTCATACAACCCAACTGCTAAGTTCCCTACAGCTTATATCGAAAGAAAAGATATGGCATATTCATACAGCGATGACGGACTTTATTATTTTATGGACAATGAAACTTTTGATATGATTCCTGTAGCAGAAGCTGATTTGCCTGATTCATTCCGCTTTGTAAAAGAAAACGATGTATGCAAGATTTTGTCATACAAGGGCAAGGTTTTCGGTGTTGAACCGCCTACATTCGTTACTCTTCAAATCACAGCTACAGAGCCGGGCGTTAAAGGCAACACAGCTACAAACACACTCAAGCCGGCAACTGTTGAAACAGGTGCTGAAATCAGAGTCCCTCTTTTCATCAACGAGGGTGATATGATCAGAATCGACACAAGAACCTGTGAATATATGGAAAGAGCATAATTAACGATTGAAAATTTATTTGCATAAATAAACCGATCAACAAAACGAAAGGAATTAGTTATGGAAACATCAGAAAGCTTGGGCTACCTCAAGGGTCTCATTGACGGCCTTGATTTGGACCCTAACAAAAAGGAAACAAAGGTATTCAATGCTATTATCGGCGTTCTTGAAAATCTTACAGAAGATATGGAAGATATGACAGAAGGCCTTGAACTTGTAGGCGAGCAAATCGATGCTGTTGACGAAGATTTGGCAGACCTTGAAGAATTCGTTTATGATGATGACGATGAGTTCGATTGTTGTGATGACGAAGAAGAGTACGAGGTTGAGTGCCCTACATGCCACGAAAAGATTATGGTTGATATGGATACCATCGAAGAGGGCAAGTTTGAATGTCCTAACTGCGGCGAAGTGTTGGAATTCGATATCGAATTTGATGACGATGACGAATGCGGCTGCGGTTGCTGTGGCCACGATCACGAATAATTAAACCTAAAAGGCGTATGGGTAGGAATATCCTCTCCTGCGTCTTTTTGTTTGTCTGTACCGTCGATAAATCTTTTCGCTTTGTCGCCGATGTACGGATTACATAATTAATAATTAAGGTGATTTTATGTCTAAAGAGAAAAAACAGTTGAACAGTAATTTGTTGGCAATTATCATTCCTGTATGTGTTGCCGTTGCCGTTCTTATCGGTCTTGCGGTAAGCGGCAGAGTAACTGCAAACAGGGATAAAACAAATCCGACCGTAACCGCAACAAAGGCAGCTGTTACGGAAAGTCAAACTCAGGTGCAGGACGCAAAAGTTACCTTGGTGGCTGTCGGTGACAATCTTATTCACAACACTTTAATTGACGCCGGTAAGCAGGATGACGGAAGCCTTGATTACTCTTCGTTTTATGAGAACATTTCGGGATATATCAAATCTGCCGATATTGCCTGTATCAATCAGGAAACAATGCTTGGCGGCTCGTCGTTTGAATATCAGGGCTATCCTTGCTTTAATACGCCTTGGGAAGTAGGTGAGGCGGCAATCAATGCCGGTTTTGATATCTTTACCTGTGCAACAAACCATTCTCTTGATGTGCAAAAGTTTGCCGGTATAGAAAAAGAATGTGAATTCTTTGAAAATCATCCTGAGGTTGTTCATATCGGTACAAACAAAACCGAGGAAGAATATAATACTATTACTTATTATGAAAAAAACGGTATAAAATTTGCACTTCTCAATTACACCTATGGTACAAACGGTATTTCAATACCGGAGGATAAGCCGTGGTGTGTTGATATGCTTGATGAAGATAAGGTAAAATCCGACCTTAAAACAGCCCGTGCCAATGCCGATTGTGTGATTGTGTTCCCTCACTGGGGTACTGAAAACAGTCACGAAACCAATGACCTTCAGGCAAAGTATGTAAAAATCTTTTCCGACGGCGGTGCGGATATTGTTATCGGTACACACCCTCATGTTCTTCAACCGGTTGAATGGGTTACAAACGAAACCACCGGAAAGAAAATGATTGTTTATTATTCCATCGGTAACTTTATTTCGCATCAAACAAACCTTGACCAAATGTGTGGCGGTATGGCTGAAATCACCGTTGAAAGAATCGACGGCGAAATTCAGGTGACTTCCGCCAAACTGGCTCCTGTTATTGATTTTTATCACAACACGGGCAGCGGATACAGATTTTCTGTTTACAGACTTTCGGATTATACTGAAGATATAGCATCCGAACAGGCGAAAGACGGTGCAACGGTAAAATACTTTACAAATCTTTCTAAGGAGATTATAAGCGAGGAATTTTTGGACTTGAATTAATCGTTGTATAATTTTCACAAACCGAACGGTTGAAAGTTTTGCAATAGTTTGCAGATTTTACAAAGTTAAATAAATATCCCGTATTTTGTTGACAACAGCGTATCTCGGGGATATAATGACATTGTAGTTAGAACAAAGGCGTTCCGATTTATCGGGGCGCCTTATCTTTTTATATTATAGAGAAGGGAGTATTTATGATGAGTAAATACACAAAAGAGGACATCCTCAAAGAAGCAAAAGAGAACGGCGTACAGTTTATAAGACTTCAGTTTACCGACCTTTTCGGTATTATGAAGAATGTTGCCATTACATTGTCACAGCTTGAAAAGGCACTTGACAATGATTGTATGTTCGACGGTTCATCAATCGACGGCTTCGTAAGAATTGACGAATCCGATATGTACTTACATCCTGATTTTGATACTTGGGCAGTTTTCCCTTGGAGAAAACACCTTAACGCACAGACAGCAAGACTTATCTGTTCTGTATATAAAGCTGATAATGTTACACCTTTCGAGGGCGACCCGAGAAATGTTCTTCAAAAGGTTATTGACCAGGCAGCAGAGATGGGCTACGGATTTAATGTAGGTCCTGAATGTGAGTTCTTCCTCTTTAAGCTTGACGAAAACGGTCTTCCAACCCTTGAAACAGGCGACGAAGCAGGTTACTTTGACCTTAACCCAATCGACCACGGCGAAAATTGCCGTCGTGATATTTGCCTTGCTCTTGAAGAAATGGGCTACACTATCGAGGCTTCTCACCACGAAGTTGCTCAGGGTCAGCACGAAATTGACTTCCAGTTCGGTGATGTTATGACAACAGCCGACAGAGTTATGACATTTAAGCATGTTGTTAAGACTTATGCAACTAAGCACGGCCTTCACGCAACATTTATGCCAAAGCCGGTTGAAGGTATCAACGGTTCGGGTATGCACACCAATATGTCTCTCTATGATTTGAAGACAGGTGAAAATGTATTCTATGATGAAAACGGCGACCTTGGACTCAGCGAAACAGCTTATTCATTCATTGCCGGAATTATGGCTCACATCAAAGCTATTGCGGCTATCTCAAACCCAACAGTAAACTCATACAAGAGACTTGTACCGGGCTACGAAGCTCCTTCATATCTTGTATGGTCAACTTCAAACCGTTCTGTACTTGTTCGTATTCCTGCCGCTCGCGGTAAGGGCACAAGAGTTGAGCTCCGTTGCCCGGACCCAACTTGTAACCCGTATCTTGAAATGGCTCTTTGCCTTGCAGCAGGTCTTGACGGTATTAAAAAAGGCTTGAAGCCGGCTCCTGCATTTGACGAAAATGTATTTGAGCTTTCAGACGAAGAGAAAGAAGCAGCAGGCATCGATTGTCTTCCTGGTTCTCTTGAAGAAGCTATTAAGGCAGCTGAGGAAGATCCGTTCATTAAGGAAACTCTCGGTGAGCATGTATTTAATAACTACATTGAAGGTAAAAAGGCAGAATGGAGTTCTTACAAGACTGCTGTATCTCAATGGGAAATCAACAGATATATGATTAATTATTAATCGTATCGGTAAAGTTTTATAGGTATGACAGGTTACCTGTAAATTGCGGCTTGTCCGACGAAAATCGGGCAAGGTTCGCTAAGCGAACCCTCTCTTATGGCATTTTATATGCTGTACGGTCAATGTCGCAGTCTTAAAGGCTGTGGCATTGGCAACAAATTAGGCACAAAGAAGTGCAAACACCTTGCGGCTGTTGGTGTTTTACACTTCTTTTATTTTTTCTGTTTATAACAAAATATAGGAGGAGAAAGATATGACAGATTCAATTATGACAGCCATATCCGACAATGTTTACGGTGTATGGTATATGATCGGTGCGGCATTGGTATTCTTTATGCAATGCGGCTTTGCAATGGTAGAAAGCGGATTTACCCGAGCAAAAAATGCAGGTAATATTATTATGAAAAACCTGATGGACTTTTGTATCGGTGCTGTTGCATTTATTCTTTTGGGCTTCGGCCTTATGATGGGTGAGGAATATATCGGCGGATTATTCGGTATGCCTACCCTCGGACTTTTCAGTGATTATGCCGGAAGTTCAGGCAGTTGGCCATTGTTCGTATTTAACCTTGTATTCTGTGCTACGGCAGCTACAATTGTTTCGGGTGCGATGGCAGAGCGTACAAAATTCATTTCGTATTGTATTTATTCAGGCGTTATTTCAGCAGTTATTTATCCGATTGAAGCAGGCTGGATTTGGAATTCACAGGGCTGGCTTGCAAAAATAGGCTTCCACGATTATGCCGGCTCAACTGCCATTCATATGGTAGGCGGTATTTCGGCTCTTATCGGTGCCGCTTTCCTTGGCCCTCGTATCGGTAAATATGTTAAAGACAAGAAAACAGGCAAACTTAAACCGAAAGCTATCCCGGGTCACTCTTTAACCCTCGGTGCACTCGGTGTGTTCATTCTCTGGTTCGGCTGGTACGGCTTTAACGGTGCAGCCGCAACCGATACAGAAACACTTGCTTCGATTTTCCTTACAACAACTATGGCTCCTGCCGTTGCAACATGTGTAACAATGATTTTCACATGGATAAAGGACGGTGCTCCTGATGTTTCGATGTCGCTTAACGGCTCTCTTGCAGGTCTTGTAGCAGTTACAGCTCCTTGCGATTGTGTTGATGCGGCAGGCTCAATTGCTATCGGTGCCGTTGCAGGTATTCTTGTAGTTTTGACAGTAGAACTTCTTGATAAAAAACTTCATATTGATGACCCTGTAGGTGCTGTTGCTGTTCATTGTGCAAACGGTATTTGGGGTACAATCGCAGTAGGTTTGTTCTCAACCGGTGCAGACGGCGTAGGTAAAGGACTTTTCTACGGCGGCGGATTTAAACAACTCGGTATCCAACTTGTAGGCTTCGCGGCTGTTGCAACTTGGACTGCAGTTACAATCACAATTACATTTATCATTATCAAAAAGACTGTAGGTCTTCGTGTTGACGCCGAGGAAGAAATCAAGGGTCTTGACTCAACAGAACACAATCTCCCGTCGGCTTATGCAGACTTTATGCCGGCAGTAAGCTATGCTTCAGGTACTGCAGTATCGGCAATTCCGGCTATGGATGTAATGCCTCCGGTTGCACCAGTTGAAAAAGCAGTTCCTGTTGAAACCTATACAACTAAAAAAGATTCACCTCTCAGCAAGGTTTGTATGATTTTCAACCCTGCAAAGTTTGAGGAAATCAAAGAGGCTATGAATGCTGTAGGTGTAACGGGTATGACTGTTACAAATGTTATGGGTTGCGGTGTTCAAAAAGGTCATGTTCGCAAATATCGCGGCGTTGAAATCGAAGAAATGAACCTCAATCCTAAAATGAAACTTGAAATGGTTATTTCGGCTGTTCCGGTTGAAACCGTTATCGAGGCGGCAAGAAAGGTTCTTTACACCGGCAATATCGGCGACGGTAAAATCTTCGTTTACGATGTTGAAGATGTTGTAAAGGTTCGTACCGGAGAAAGAGGTTATGACGCTCTTCAAGGTGAAGACGACATATAACAAATTGACATACTGAATCGGCAGGAACAGTCTTTGACAGAAATACACATCTGTTTTCAGACTGCTCCTGCTTGTATTTTTTTGTCAAATTGTTTGTATAATCTCATAAAAACGGGTGTGGAAAATATTTAATTTTTTTCGGATTTTACAAAATCTTTTTTGTTCTCTTGAACAATAAAATTTATAGTAGTATGATAAAAATATAGTTAGTATATAAAGGCTTTTTAGGAGGAGGGAATTATATGCTGAAAGAAGGACAGGTAAGGATTCCGAGCGGTTGTGCCATTGCGGCTATTATCGACAAAAAGGGCAACCCGATTAACGGCTCGGAAATTATCAAGTCAATAGCATTAATGCACGACCGTTCAAACGGTCTCGGCGGCGGATTTGCCGCTTACGGAATTTATCCCGATCACAAGGACGATTATGCTTTTCATGTGTTTTACGACACAAAGGACGCTCGCCAAAAGTGTGAGGAATATCTCTTTAAACACTTTAATGTTGATGTTGCGGAACGAATTCCTACAAAAAAGGTGGAATCTATAGAAAACGGCCCTGATATTTGGCGTTATTTCGGCAAGCCGAACAGAGTTCGTATGCGTGACGCCCGTATGGACGAGCAGGAGTATGTTGTTAAGTGCGTTACAAAGGTAAACGCAAATTTTGACGGTGCATATATCTTTTCGTCAGGTAAAAATATGGGTTGTTTTAAAGCGGTAGGTTATCCCGAAGATGTCGGCGAGTTCTTTATGCTTGACCATTACGACGCTTATTTGTGGACAGCTCACGGTCGTTTCCCTACTAACACACCCGGTTGGTGGGGCGGTGCTCACCCATTCAACATTCTTGATTGGTCAATCGTTCATAACGGCGAAATCTCATCTTACGATGCGAACAGAAGATATATCGAGCAGTTCGGCTATAAGTGTACAATGCAAACAGACACTGAGGTTATTACATATCTCTTTGACCATTTGCTTCGTCATCACGAGCTTCCTATTGATGTTGCGGCTGATGTACTTACAGCTCCGGAATGGGATGAAATAGACCGTATGGACGACGAGAGAAAAGAGTATTTTACAAATCTTCGTGCAATTTACAGCGGTGCTCTTGTTAACGGCCCGTTCTCCGTTATTCTCGGTTCAAATAACGGACTTCTTGCTATTAACGACAGACTTAAACTTCGTTCGTTAACGGCGGCAATAAAGGGCGACAGAGCATATTTCGCTTCTGAGGAATCGGCTATCCGTGTTGTGTGTCCCGACCCTGAAAAAGTTTGGTCAATCAGCGGTGCACAGCCTGTTTTCATTCCGCTTGAAATAGATGAAAAGGAGGAATACTGATATGGCAATTAATTATATTCCTCGCCGTTTTAACATTATTCGTGACAAGGCACTTTGTACCAATTGCGGACTTTGTGTAAACCAATGTTCAAACGAATGTCATTTTTTTGCAGATGACAAAAAAACGGTTATTTCAAATTCAAGCACTTGCGTTGCTTGCCACAGATGCGTTGATTTGTGTCCGGTAGGTGCACTTCGTATAGAAAAATATGTTTGCGATTACCGAGATAATGCAAACTGGACTCCACGCTATCAGCAGGAAATTTGCCGTCAGGCAAGCACGGGTTCAACCCTTTTGTCGGCAATGGGCAATCCGCAGGATTATCCGATTTATTGGGATAAAATTTTGCTCAACGCTTCTCAGGTTACAAATCCGTCAATTGACCCGCTTCGTGAGCCTATGGAAATTCGTGCCATCTTGGGCAGAAAACCAAAGAAGTTAGAAGTTGAGAAAAAAGGTAAGTCAATTACCAAAATGCCACCTCAGGTTGTTCTTGAAACACCGATTATGTTTTCGGCAATGTCATTTGGTTCAATCAGCCTTAATGCACAAAAATCTCTTGCTATTGCGGCAAAAGAAATAGGAAGTCTCTTCAATACCGGTGAGGGTGGATTGCATCCGGCACTCGAGGATTTCACGGACTGTGCCGTCGTTCAGGTTGCTTCGGGAAGATTCGGTGTTCATAAGGATTATCTTAACAATTCAAAGTTTATCGAAATAAAAATCGGACAGGGAGCAAAGCCGGGTATCGGCGGACATCTTCCGGGCGAAAAGGTTACTGTTGAGGTTTCAAACGCCCGTATGATTCCTGAGGGCAGTGACGCCATTTCTCCTGCTCCGCACCATGATATTTATTCTATCGAGGATTTGCGTCAGCTCATTTGGTCGCTTAAACAGGCTACAAACAATCAAAAACCGGTTGCCGTAAAAATTGCGGCAGTTCATAACATTGCGGCTATTGCTTCCGGTGTTGCAAGAGCCGGTGCGGATATTGTTGTTATCGACGGTTTCAGAGGCGGTACAGGTGCCGCTCCTACCCGTATCCGTGACAATGTCGGTATTCCGCTCGAACTTGCACTTGCGGCGGCAGATCAGAGACTTCGTGATGAGGGTATTCGTTCTGAAGTTTCGCTGGTCGCTTCGGGTTCGTTCCGTTGTTCAAGCGATATTGTGAAGGCTATTGCACTTGGTGCAGACGCTTGTTATATTGCTTCGGCGGCTCTTATTGCAATGGGCTGTCATATGTGCCAAACCTGCAACACAGGCAAGTGTAATTGGGGTATCGCAACTCAGCGTCCGGAACTTACAAAACGCCTTGACCCAAAGGTTGCAAGCAAAAGAGTTGTTAATCTTATCAATGCTTGGAATCACGAAATCAAAGAGATTATGGGTGGTATGGGTATCAACTCTATCGACTCTCTCCGCGGCAACAGACTTATGCTCAGAGGTATCGGACTTTCCGATAAAGAATTGGAAATTCTCGGTATCAAGCATGCAGGCGAATAAGGAGGGACTATAATGATAGAAGCAGGACTTCGTCGTTATGAGGAAATTAATGACGAGATTAAAAAGGAATTAGAAAAGAAAAATAAAGCAACTGTTAAAGATGTTAACGGTCAAAGATATATCGGCTGTGCTCTTGATGAGGGTAAAACTATCGAGATTTACGGTACACCGGGTAACGATATGGCTTGTTATTTGAACGGCGGCAAGATTGTAGTTTACGGCAACTGTCAGGACGCTGTAGGCAACACAATGGGTGGCGGTGAAATCATTGTTCACGGCCACAGCGGTGACGCTATGGGTTACGGTATGCGTGACGGTCAGATTTATATCAAGGATAATGTTGCGTGCCGTGGCGGTATTCATATGAAAGAGTTCAGGCAGATGCGACCGGTTCTTGTTATCGGCGAAAATGCCGGCTCGTTCCTCGGCGAGTATATGGCAGGAGGCACAATCGTTCTCCTCGGTCTTAATATGAAGAGGGGCGAAAAGTTGTTCGGCACTCACTGTGCTTCAGGTATGCACGGCGGTAAGATTTTTGTCAGAGGTAAGTTTCCAAAAGAAAATCTTGCACCGAATATTAATGTGGAATCGCTCACAAAAGATGACGAAAAAGAACTTAAAACTTATGTTAAAAAGTACTGCAAGTATTTTGATAAGGACTATGATGAAATTATGTCAAAACCTTTCAAAAAACTTGTTCCGGCATCCTCTCGACCGTACGCAAACCTTTATACGCCTAATTAAATCATATGTATTCGGCTTCCTTTGTAATAGGGAAGCCGTTTTTTGTGACGATTGGGAGATTGTACGAATTAAAAGGTTTTGTGAAAAATAATGGTATGTATGTAAAATTAATTTATTTGGACAAAATTAACATTTGCTATTGCAATTTATTGAAAATTTTTGTAGAATATATTTGACAATATTTTAAGGAGGAAAGAAAATGCTCTGGACTTTAAAGAAAATTTGGTACAGAATTTACCAAAATGTATTTAAGGTTGCTATGTGCTTTATGGATTGGTCCGAGCCGGAGCTTCTTGAGGGTGCGGGTTCTGTTCTCAGATTGCCTGAATTCATCAAGGGCAAAGGCATCAACAAGGTTCTTGTTGTAACCGATAAGGGACTTATGGGACTTCATCTTCTTGACCCGCTTTTTGAAAAGCTTGAAGAAGTAGGCGTTGATTATGTCGTTTATGACGGCGTTCAGCCAAACCCAACAATCCCTAACATTGAGGACTGCAAGGATATGTATGTTCAAAACGGTTGTCAAGGCATTATCGCATTCGGCGGCGGTTCTTCGATGGACTGTGCAAAAGCTGCCGGTGCAAGAGTTGTAAAGCCTAATCAATCAGTTAGAGATATGCGCGGTCAGCTTAAAGTACATAAAAAGCTTCCACCATTTTTTGCAGTACCGACTACTGCAGGTACAGGCTCAGAAACAACAGTTGCTGCTGTTGTAACCGATCCCGAAACTCATGAGAAAAATGCCATCAACGATACTTGTCTTCGTCCTAAGTATGCTGTGCTTGACCCGGAACTTACCGTAGGTCTGCCACCACACATCACTTCGACAACAGGTATGGATGCAATGACTCATGCTGTTGAGGCATATATCGGCCACAGCAACACAAAGGACACTATCAGAGAGGCAGAAATCGCTACAAAGCTTATTCATGAAAATCTTGAAAAGGCTTACAACGACGGTAAGAATCTTGAGGCAAGACAAAATATGCTCAAGGGTTCTTATTATGCGGGTCGTGCGTTTACTCACGCTTATGTAGGTTATGTTCACGCTATTGCACATAATCTCGGCGGCTTGTACGGCACACCTCACGGTTTGGCAAACGCTGTTATCTTGCCTTATGTTCTTGATTATTATGCAGATTCTGCATATCCTCAGCTTGCAAAGCTTGCCGATATTATCGGAATTACAACTCCGTCTATGTCGGTTGAGGAAAAGGGCAAGGCATTTATTGCCGAAATCCGCAGAATGAATGCTGCCATGAACATTCCTGAGAAGTTCGATATGATTAAAGAAGAGGATATGCCTACACTCGTTAAGCGTGCACTTAAAGAGGGTAATCCGCTTTATCCTGTTCCTAAGATTATGGACGCAAAGGATTGCGAGGCTGTTATTCGCAGCTTTATGGCATAATCGCTTTTAATAAAAATCAATAAGCCGTGGTTAATTCCGCGGCTTGTTTTTTTAGGAGATAATGATGACAAAAAACGATTATTTGCTTCAAATTGATTCGGTTATATCAAACGGAAAATTTAAGGATAATAATGACTCTCTGTGTACTCACACTCCGCCTAAATGGTACAAAAATGCTAAGTTTGGCATTTTTATTCATTGGGGCATTTACAGCGTTCCGGGATATTCAAACGAGTGGTACAGCAGGGAAATGTATGACAAAACCAAACCGTCATACCGACATCACATTAAAACTTACGGAAATCAAAAGGACTTTGGTTATAAGGATTTTATCCCGATGTTTAAGGGCGAAAGCTTTTCTGCCGATGAGTGGGTGAGCCTTTTTAAGGAAAGCGGTGCTAAATATGTTATGCCCGTTGCGGAACATCACGACGGCTTTGCTATGTATGACACGGAGTTCAACAGGTGGAATGCCGTGAATATGGGCGTTAAGCGTGATGTTATCGGTGAAATAAAAGCGTCGTGTGAGCGGCAGAATGTTGAATTTTGTGCATCAAATCACAGAGCAGAACATTTCTTCTTTATGAATATGGGCAGAACCGTAGACAGCGATGTAAACGATGAGAGTTATGCTGATTTTTACGGCCCTGCTTATTATTGTGATGAACTCGGTGCAATTAAAATGGGCAAAACCGCAAACGATGTAAGAGGTACGGCACCTACCGAGGAGTTTTTGGAGGATTGGCTGGTGCGTAACTGTGAGTTTGTTGATAAATATCAGCCGTCGGTTGTGTATTTTGATTGGTGGATTCACAATCGTGCATTTAAGCCGTATCTTAAAAAGTTTGCCGCCTATTATTATAACCGTGCCGCCGAGTGGGGCAAAGAGGTGTCAATTAATTACAAATGCAACGCGTTTGTACCGGGCATTGGCACAAAAGATGTTGAGCGTGGTGCACTCACGAATATTTCGTCCGAGCACTGGCAAACCTGCACGGCAATCGGTAAAAGCTCGTGGGGCTATACAAAAACAAACACCTTTAAAACGCCGTATCATATTGTTACCGACCTTATTGATATTGTCAGCAAAAACGGCAATATGCTTCTTAATGTCGGTCCTAAGCCGGACGGAACGATTACGGCGGAAGAAACACAAATTCTTCGTTCAATCGGTAAGTGGTTAAATAAGAACGGCGACGGTATTTATGACACCCGTGTGTGGAAAATTTTCGGTGAGGGCAAAGTTAATGCAAAAGACGGCTTTTTTAAAGATAATAAGGCAAAACCGTACAAAAGCAGAGATTTTCGCTTTACATACAAAAACGGTTGTGTCTATGCCTTTTGGATGAAACCTGACAGAGCAAAACCGGCGAGAATAAAATCTTTTAAGAAAATTGCCCAAGACTTAATTGTTAAGCGTGTTACGCTGCTTGAAACGAACGAAGAAGTTGATTTTGTAAGAAATAAAAGATATATGGAATTTCGACCGAGAGGCAACGCAGATTATTCAATGCCGCTTTGTTTTAAAATAGAATTGGAGTAAATTGAGACTAAATTCGTATTCGACACGCTGTAGGCTGTTGAGAAAGGTTCTGAATTTCGTTTTCTTGCGAATTTTGCTGTACCTCGTCAAAACATATTCCGTATAGAACAAAACAAAGTTTTATAAGTATACTACATATGTTTTTCCTCTTTCCAAAAAATCCACGGATTTTTTGGAAGCCTTATATATACTTGTTCGCAAAAAACGAAAAACGCCAAAAGTGCCGCAAACTCGATGTTTGCGGCACTTTTCTTTAAATAGTATTATTAAATTAATAGTGTTCCGGTATAGGCAAGCCAGTCTCACCTGCCGGTTCGGTCGGTGTTTCTGCGTTAAAATGCAGAAGTCTCCACAGGAGACCCGCACCCCTACTTAATGTGTGTTAATATAATTTTGGCGTGGTTCAGGGGCTTTATCGGTAGCCATAGCCAAATTCGTATTTGACTATGGTTTGCAAATAGAATATAATACACCTATGAAAAGTGTAACAGTTAATTCAAACGATGCGGGGCAGAGAGTTGACAAGTTTTTGCAAAAACATTTTGCAACGCTCCCCAAATCGATGATGTTTAAGCAAATCAGAAAAAAGAATATCAAGGTTAACCGCAAGCGTTGCACACCCGAACAGGTGCTTCTTGACGGTGATGTTATCGACCTTTATCTGCCTGATGATATGCTTGCCGAAAAGAAAAAACATTATGACTTTTTGCAAGCTCCAAAGAATTTATCAGTTATCTACGAGGATGAAAATGTTATTCTTATGGATAAAAAACAGGGCGAACTTTGTCATCCCGACGGCAAAGAGTATGTCAACACTCTTGTTGCATCTATGAAACTCTATCTTTATAATAAGGGCGAATACAAGCCGGATGAGGAAAACAGTTTTACTCCGTCGCTTGCAAACAGAATTGACCGAAACACGGGCGGTATTGTTATCGGCGCAAAGAATTATCAGTCGCTCAAAATTCTTAATCAAAAAATTAAGCACAGAGAGATTGATAAGTTTTATCTAACTGTTGCCGAAGGTTTTTTTGATAAAGAAAGTGATGTGCTGACAGGCTGGCTCACAAAAGACAATAAGAAAAATACGGTTAAAGTCAGCCAAACCGAAACCGACGGTGCAAAATTATGCAAAACCAAATATACCGTGCTTGACAGCTATAACAATTTGTCGCTTGTTGAGGTTGAACTGCTCACGGGCAGAACTCATCAAATCAGGGCACACCTTGCTTCAATCGGGCATCCGCTTCTCAATGACGGCAAGTACGGCTCACATCACGGCAGATTTAAGCAGGAACTTTATTCATATAAGTTGAAGTTTAATTTCACTACCGATGCAGGGATTTTGGAATATCTCAACGGCAGAGAATTTGAATCTTCTAATTGTCCGATTTTGGAAAAGTTCAGGAAAAGAGTGTATTGATGAAAGATAAATTTGTAATGTGTCTGTCGCCGATTACGGCAGGCGTAGCCTTTGCAATGGCTGTTGCGGTTGTTTTTAATGCGTATTTTTGCTTTACAAAGGTCAAAGAGGGCTTTGATTGGAAAGTCGGCGTTTATGTTTTGGTGGAAATCGTTGCCGCAGTTGTCGTTGCTCTTATGATAAAAGAGGTGTTCAAAACGGGAGTCCGTTTTACTTCGAACAAAGCGGAATTTACCGGTGTTGACGAAAATAATGTGTTTGAATATTCACATATCAAAAAAATTCAAACAGGCAGAGATACCAAAGCAAGCTTAAAAAAGAATTTTGTTGACCGCTATTCGCATATCATTATTTTTCTTGATGATGACAGCGTTGTGACAATTGAACTCGGACTTACCACAAAACGCACACTCAAAAAAATAGAGAACGAATTTAAAGCGAGAATTAACTAAAAGCAAATTGAATAAATAATATTTTGGAATGTCGAGGACGGCATTCCTTTTGCTTTTGTAACATTTTACATAAAAATGATTAACACATTATAAATTTTTATTATATATGTTGAATTTTTTGAAATGCGGTGATATAATTACATAGATAACTTTGGGCGTAGTATGCCCAAATTGCTATTTGAATTTTAAATTATGGAGGGAGAAATTTTCCAATGGCAAGAGCTAAAAAAACAATGGATGGTAACAGTGCTGCCGCTCATGTAAGCTATGCGTTTACAGAAGTTGCGGCTATCTATCCAATTACGCCATCTTCACCTATGGCAGAAGAAACAGACGCTATGGCGGCAAGAGGCGTCAAAAACTTGTTCGGTCAAACCGTAAAGGTTGCCGAGCTTGAATCAGAGGCAGGTGCGGCAGGTGCCGTTCACGGTTCTCTTTCGGCAGGTGCATTAACAACTACTTATACGGCATCACAGGGTCTTCTTTTGATGATTCCTAATATGTATAAAATTGCCGGTGAACTTATTCCGAGTGTTATTCACGTATCCGCTCGTTGCGTATCAACTCACGCACTTAATATTTTCGGCGACCATTCCGATGTTATGGCGTGCCGTCAGACAGGCTATGCTATGCTTTGTTCGGCGAATGTTCAGGAGGTTATGGATCTCGGTGCAGTTGCTCACCTTGCAACACTCAAGAGCCGTGTGCCGTATCTTCATTTCTTCGACGGCTTCCGTACATCGCACGAGGTACAAAAAATCGAAACTTGGGATTATGAGGATCTTCGTGATATGCTCGATATGCAGGATGTTGCAGATTTCAGAGCAAGAGCATTGAATCCTGAACACCCTGTTCTTCGCGGCTCGGCAGAGAACTCCGATATTTTCTTCCAGCACAGAGAGGCTTGTAATAAGTATTATGCAGACGCTGCTGCCGCAACAGAAGCATATATGAACAAGGTTAACGAAAAAATCGGCACAAACTATCAACTCTTCAACTATTACGGTGCACCTGACGCAGAGCGTGTTATTATCGCTATGGGTTCTGTTTGCGACACTATTAAAGAAACAGTTGACTTCCTTAACGCAAGAGGCGAAAAGGTTGGTATGGTATGTGTTCACCTTTACAGACCGTTTTCTGCAAAACACCTTATCGGTGCATTGCCTGAAACAGTAAAGCACATTTCCGTTATCGACAGAACAAAGGAACCGGGCTCACTCGGCGAACCTCTTTATCTTGATGTTGTTGCTGCTCTCAAAGGCTCAAAATTTGATGCTGTTCCTGTATATGGCGGCCGTTACGGCTTGGGTTCAAAGGACACACTCCCTGCTCATGTTATCGCAGTGTTTGCAAATATGTCTGCACCTGAACCAAAGTCTCAATTCGTTCTTTCTATCGACGACGATGTTACAAATCTTTCGTTGCCTATTACGGAAACTCCAGACACAACTCCTGCCGGAACAACATCTTGTAAGTTCTGGGGTCTCGGTTCGGACGGTACCGTAGGTGCAAACAAAGACTCTATTAAAATTATCGGTGACCACACAGATATGTACGCTCAGGGTTACTTCTTCTATGACTCAAAGAAGTCGGGCGGTATCACCGTATCTCACCTTCGTTTCGGTTCATCACCGATTACATCAACATATTTGATTAACAAGGCAAACTTTGTTGCCTGCCATAATCCTTCATATGTAACAAAGTACGATATGGTTCAAGACCTTGTACCGGGCGGTACATTCCTCCTCAACTGTATTTGGACTCCGGAAGAACTTGATAAGGAACTTCCTGCTTCTATGAAGAAATATATTGCCGAAAACGATATTAATTTCTATACAATCAACGGTATCAAAATTGCCGAAGAAGTTGGTCTTCCGGGCAGAGCTTCAACAATTCTTCAGTCTGCATTCTTCACAATCAGCGGAATTCTTCCTGTAGATGAAGCAATCGGATATATGAAAGAAAAGGTTGTTGCAAAGTTCTCAAAGAAGGGCGAAGCTGTTGTAAACTCAAACTGCAACGGTATCGACAGAGGTTCAAAGGAAGTTGTTAAAATTGATGTTCCTGCTTCTTGGAAAGACGCTGTTGATGAAAAGACAGAAATGCATGTTGATACAGACAGACCTGAAATGAAGAAATTCGTTAAGGATATTCTTGACCCTGTAGGCAGACTTCACGGTGATGACCTCCCTGTATCAGCGTTTGTTGACAGTGCCGACGGCGTTTATCCGCAAGGTTCTGCAGCATTTGAAAAGAGAGGTATTGCCATCTCTGTTCCTGAATGGGATCCTACAAAGTGTGCACAATGTAACCTTTGTTCAATGGTTTGCCCTCACGCTGTTATCAGACCTATCGTTATGAATGAAGAAGAAGCAAAAGCGGCTCCTGAAGGCACAACTATGATTAAGCATAAGAGAACGGATTATCAGTATGCACTTATTGTTTCCGCTCTTGACTGTACAGGTTGCGGCTCTTGTGCAAATGTTTGCCCTACAAAGTCGCTCGCAATGAAGCCAATCGCTTCCCAGCTCCATGTACAAAAATCTTTCGACGCTCTTGTAGACACTCCTGCAAAGCCGGAAGTTCTTACTCCAAACACAATCGGCGTTCAGTTCAGAAAGCCTTATCTTGAATTCTCGGGTGCTTGTGCCGGATGCGGCGAAACACCTTATGCAAAACTTGTTACTCAACTTTACGGCGATAAGATGTACATCGCAAACGCAACAGGTTGTTCGTCAATTTGGGGCGGTTCCGCACCGTCAACTCCTTATACTGTTGATAAGAACGGTCACGGCCCTGCTTGGTCAAACTCACTCTTTGAGGATAACGCTGAGTTCGGTTACGGTATGTACCTTGCTCAAAAGCAAATCAGAGAAAGACTTGCCGCAGACGCAGAAGTTCTTTCTAAGGCAGGCGTTAAGGAAGCAGATGCATGGCTTTCAACATACGATGACGCTGCAAAGAACGATACAGATGCAACAGCTCTTATTGCCGCTCTCAAGGGTGCAAGCCTTTCGGGTGAAGCAGCAGACGCAGCAGCAGACTTCCTTAAAGACGCTGATTATGCCGCTAAGAAGTATCAGTTCATCTTTGGCGGTGACGGTTGGGCTTACGATATCGGTTTCGGCGGTCTTGACCATGTAATCGCTTCTAACGAAGATGTAAACATTGTTGTATTCGATACAGAGGTTTATTCTAATACAGGCGGACAGGCTTCAAAATCAACACCTACAGGTGCTGTTGCTAAGTTTGCCGCTTCAGGTAAGGTTGTTAAGAAAAAAGATTTGGCTCAAATCGCTATGTCTTACGGCTATGTATATGTAGCACAGGTTGCTATGGGTGCAAATGCTAACCAATGCTTAAAGGCATTCCAAGAGGCTGCCGCTTACCACGGTCCGTCACTTGTTATCTGCTACGCACCTTGTATCAACCATGGTATCAAGATGCCGTTCAACCAGATGGAACAAAAGAAGGCTGTTGCAGCAGGTTATTGGAACCTCTTCCGTTATAATCCTGCTCTCATTCCGGAGGGTAAAAATCCGTTTAGCCTCGATTCTAAGGCTCCGTCAGCCGATTATGTAGAATTTATTGAGGGTGAAACAAGATATTCTGCTCTTAAGAGATCATTCCCTGGTAAGGCAGAACAACTCTTTGCAATCGCCGCCGATAACTCTATCGAAAAATACAATAAGCTTGCAAAGCTTGTTGACTTCTACGCTCCTAATGCAGAATAAAAATAATTAAATTATAAAAGGATTGCCTCTCAATTTTTTGAGAGGCAATTTTAGACTGTCGCTAAAGTCCTTGAATATCCCGAAAACGGGACAGCTTCACAAAATGAAACTGTCCCGTTTGTCTGATATGTTTTGATACGCTATGTATAAATTATTTAATAATTGTGCCCATTGTATTTGGCTTCATACCTGCGGCATTTGCTTCGTCTGTGTCGATATGCATTGCAAGGGCATAGCTGTCGCTTACTCTGACTACAACATCACCGAATGTAAGATTTCTGCCGTTTGCCGACGGGATTTCAACAGAAACGATTTGACCGTTTGTAAGTCCGAATTCTTCTGCATCCTTTGTTGTTGCGTGAATATGACGCTTTGCGGCAATAACTCCGCAAGGGATTTCAACTTCACCGCAAGGACCTACAAGTTTGCATGTACCCGAACCTTCAATGTCGCCTGATTCTCTTACCGGAGCAACAACGCCGATTGAGCGTGCGTCTGTGAGAGATAATTCAACCTGTGTTGCGTTTCTGCAAGGACCGAGAATTGAAACAGCAGGGAATTCACTTTTTGAGCCGACAACTCTAACTCTTTCTTCACAAGCAAACTGACCCGGCTGAGAAAGCTCTTTCTTTACTGTAAGCTGATAATCCTTGCCGAAAAGTGTTTCCAAATCTTCTTTCGACACATGAACGTGACGAGCAGAAATTTCTACTACTACCTGATTAGCCATAATTAATCCTCCAAAATTAATTTCAAATTTAACAGCTATATTTTATACCATTTTATATTGTTTTTCAACACTTAATTTGCTATTATTTAAGGAGTATGAACTTTATTTTGAAAGAACGGTACTTTTATGTATAAAAATTGGAACAAAAAGATTGCCAAAAAATATTTGATAGGAATGCTGATAACCTTTGTTGCTTTTTTTGGACTGACATTGATTTTGGTTGTTGCTGTTTCGGGCAGAGACGATGTAAATATCGCAATGTCGTTTGGTGAAAAAATGCTTTTGTCGCTCGCCTGTGCTCTTGCTCCCGTATCGTCGCTCACGGGCTTTTGCGTGGGATTTATCAGGATTGACGAACTTACAACAAAACAAATCGTTCTTATGGTGGTGTTTTGCATACCTATGGTGGTGCTGTCGGTGCCGTTCGGCTTTGCAATGATTGTACCTACCGTTATAAAATGCTTTAAATTGCAATAAAACACTTGACAAATATAATTTATAATATATAATAAAGATAATCGAATGTAAACAAAGTGAGGTGAACCCAACGGGTTCGCTTCTTTTTATTGTAGGGACTGCAAAGCGGTTCGGGGAGGTGTTTACTTGGCAAAGCCTACAACAGTACAAAGGGTTGAAGAAATTATCAAGCCTTTTGCGGACGAAATGGGATATGACATTTGGAATGTTCAGTTTGCAAAGGAAGGCTCGGACTGGTATTTGCGTATATTTATCGACAAGGACGGCGGCATAGATATGAACGACTGTGTTGATTTTACTCACGCTGTATCAAAGCCGCTTGACGAGGCAGACCCTATTTCTCAAAGTTATATGATGGAAGTCAGCTCACCGGGAGTTGAAAGAGAACTTGTAAAAGACGAGCATTTTGAGAAATATATCGGTTCTCCGGTTATGATGAGAACAATCAGAGCCATTGACGGCGTTCGTGATTTTAACGGCAAACTTGCTAAATACGAAAACAAGGAAATTACCGTTGAACTTCAGGACGGTCAAAGCGTTACGGTTAATAAAAAAGATACTTCTTATGTAAAACTTGATGACTTTGATATAAATGATTTCTCACAGGAAATGTAATTTATTTTAAATTTTATACCGAAAGGATGAATAGGAAAAAATGATGAACAAAGAATTTTTTGAAGCAGTAAAAATGCTTACAGCTGAAAAAGGAATTCCGGAAGATTATCTTTACGAAAAAATTGCAGCCGCAATTATCGTTGCCGCAAAGCACGATTACAACGGCAAGGATATTGTACATTGCGACATTGACCCGGAAAAAATGAACATTAAGGTTTATGTTACAAAAAATGTTGTTGAAGAGATTGAAGACCCTGATACAGACCTCACTCTCGAGCAGGCTCAACTTATTCGTAAAAGTGCAAAGGTTGGCAAAACAATTGATATTCCGCTCAAAACAAAGGATTTCGGCAGAATTGTTGCTCAAACGGCAAAGCATGTTATCCGTCAGGGTATTCGTGAGGCTGAAAGAGGAAAGATGCTTGAAGAATTCCAAAGCAAGAATCAAGAACTTCTTTCCGCAAAGGTTAACAAGGTTGACCCTGTAACAGGCAATGTTTACCTTGAAATCGGTCACAGCGAAGCTGTTCTTCCAAAAGCAGAGCAGGTTCCGGGCGAAACATTTGTTGAAGGTCAGATGACAAAGATTTTTGTTGTTGATGTTAAGGATATGGGCAAAGGCCCTAAGGTTATGATTTCAAGAACTCACCCGGGTCTTGTAAGAAGACTTTTTGAAACGGAAGTTCCTGAAATTTTTGACGGCACAATCGAGATTATGAGCGTTTCGCGTGAAGCGGGTTCCCGTACAAAGATTGCCGTTTATTCAAAGGATGAAAATGTAGACGCAGTAGGCTCTTGTATCGGTCCTAAGGGTCAGAGAGTTTCAAATGTTGTTGACGCTCTCGGCGGTGAAAAGATTGACATCGTTAAGTACAGCACAGACCCTTGCGAATTCGTTTCTGCCGCTCTTGCTCCGTCGGATGTAATTTCGGTTGAAATTCTCGATGAGGATGCAAAGTCTTGCAGAGCAACGGTTCCGGATGACCAACTTTCACTTGCTATCGGCAACAAGGGACAAAATGTTCGTCTTGCCGCAAAGCTTACTTCTTGGAAGATTGACATCAAGCCTGAATCGGGATTCTACGAGGGTGAGCCTGAAGCGGTTGTTGAAGAAAACGACAGCGAAGAATAATTACTGCAAAGGTGATAGCTTATGAAAACAAAAAAAGTGCCTATGAGAATGTGTACTGGCTGTGGAGAAATGTTTGACAAGCGTACACTTGTAAGAGTAGTTAAAGGTCCTGACGGAGAAGTCAGCCTTGACCTTACCGGTAAAAAAGCCGGCAGAGGTGCTTATGTTTGCAAAAACGCAGACTGCTTAAAAAAAGCAAGAAAAAAGCGTGCCTTTGAAAGAGCGTTTTCTATGAAAATAGAGGACAGCGTATACGATAAAATGGAAGAAGAAATATCAAATGCCGAATAAAAAATATCTATCAATGCTGGGAATGGCAAGAAGAGCGGGTAAGCTTTCTATGGGTCACGATATGGCAATAAAAGCTATATCGGAACATAAAACCGACCTTGTGATTTTTGCGTCGGATGTGTCAAAACGCCTCATTGACGAATTTAGAGTTACAATTGAAAAGTCGAAGAGCGATGTAACCGTTATGCTCATTCCCGAAACTATTAACGACATTCACAGAGCTTTGGGATACAAAGCCGGAGTCGTTACGGTAAATGATGTTAACTTTTCCGGCAGAATAAAAGAATTAATTAATCAGGAGGAAAACGAGTATGGTAATAAAGATTAAGGTTTCCGATATCGCAAAAGATTTCGGAAAGCAAAACAAAGAAATTATCGAAGTACTTGACCAATACTGCGAAGGTCCTGCAAAAAAAGCTGCAACAGCACTCAGCGAGGATGAACTTAACATCCTTTTTGATAAACTTACACAAGAAAACAGCGTAAGCAATTTTGATAGCTACTTTGCACAGAAAAAGGCAGCTCCAAAGAAGAAGGCGGCACCTAAAAAAGATGCAAAGAAAGAGGTTGACCCTAAGGACGAGGCTAAAAACAAAAAGCGTCAAAGTCAGGCGGCTATTCTTCAAATGGCTGAGCAAGCCGCAAAGAGAGCGGAAGAAAAAGCCAAGAAAAAGGCAGAGCAGGCTCCTCAGGCAAGAACAAAGGGCGAGGCTCGTCATATTGATACAAGAGTTAATAATGTTGACCTTGAAAAGTATAATCAGAAGTATGAAGATATTTCACCGGCAAACACGGTAAACGATTATCAGAAAAAGCAAAAGCTTAATCAAAAATCAAAGCAGTACAGAAAGAAAAAGCCTCAGGGAATGCACGCCCGTTCAAAGAAAGAAACAGAGGCACAGCGTCTTGCCCGTATTGCAGAGCAAAGAAAGAAGCAGCAAATCAAGATTACGGTCGGCGATGAAATCACAGTCGGTGAACTTGCTTCCCGTCTTCGTCTTGCCGCAAATGAAGTTATCAAAGCTCTTATGAAGTTGGGTATGATGGTATCCGTAAACGAAGTTATCGATTTCGATACAGCAGAAATTGTTGCAACAGAGCTTGGTGCAAAGGTAGAAAAAGAAGTTGTTGTTACTATCGAAGAGCAAATTATCGAGGCAGAGGACGAAAACGATGAAAACGCAGTAACCCGTCCGCCGGTAGTTTGCGTTATGGGTCACGTTGACCACGGTAAAACATCTATTCTTGACGCTATTCGTAACACATCGGTTACTTCAACCGAAGCCGGCGGTATTACGCAGGCTATCGGTGCTTATCAGGTAGTAACTCCGGATAAGCAGGTTATTACATTCCTTGACACACCGGGACACGCCGCATTTACAGCTATGCGTGCAAGAGGCGCAATGAGTACTGATATTGCCGTTCTTGTTGTTGCCGCAGATGACGGTATTATGCCGCAGACAATTGAGGCTATCAATCACGCAAAGGCAGCAGGTGTAGAAATTATTGTTGCCATTAACAAGATGGATAAAGAGGGTGCAAATCCTGACAGAGTTATGCAACAGCTTACAGAGCATGAACTTGTTCCGGAAGAATGGGGCGGTAATGTTATCTGCGTTCCTGTTTCGGCGAAAACAAAGATGGGCATTGATAAACTTCTTGAAACCATTAACCTTGTTGCGGAAATGTGCGAACTCAAGGCTAATCCGGACAGAACTGCCAAGGGTGTTGTTATTGAAGCAAAACTTGACAAGGGCAGAGGTCCTATTGCAACACTTCTTGTACAAAACGGTACTCTTAACGCAGGCGATGTCATCGTTGCAGGTACCGCAGTAGGTAAGGTAAGAGCAATGGTTGACTGCCAGGGTAAGAAAATTAACTCGGCAACACCGTCTGTTCCTGTAGAAATTATGGGTCTTGACAATGTTCCTATGAGCGGCGACCTTTTCAACGCCGTATCGGACGAAAAGCTTGCCCGTCAGCTTGTTGAACAGCGTAAGGCAGAAGCTAAAGAAGAAGAGTTTAAGGCATTCCAAAAGGTTACTCTCGATACCTTGTTTGACACTCTTCACGACGGCGAACTTAAAGACCTCAACATTATTGTTAAGGCTGATGTTCAAGGTTCGGTTGAAGCTGTTAAGCAGTCGCTTCTTAAAATCGAAAACGATGAAGTTAGAGTTAAGATTATTCACGGCGGCGTAGGTACGGTTAACGACAGTGATGTTATGCTTGCAAACGCTTCAAATGCTATTATTGTAGGCTTTGCCGTAGGTGTTGACCCAATCGCACAGGAAAATGCAAACCGTGACGGTATTGAAATTAAGACTTACGATATCATTTATGATGCAATTGAAGATATTGAAAACGCTATGCGTGGTATGAGAGCACCTAAGTATCGTGATGTTGATACCGGTTCGGCAGAGGTTCGTGAAGTTTACAAGATTTCTTCGGCAGGTACAATTGCAGGTTGCGTTGTTACATCGGGCACAATCAGACGCGGCGGTAAGATTCGAGTTATGAGAAACGATAAGCAAATTGCGGATGTCGAGATTGCAAATCTTAAAAGATTTAAGGATGAAGTTAAGGAAGTATCTTCCGGTTATGAATGCGGTATCAGCCTTGTAGGCTTTGACGATATTCAGGCAGGCGATGTTTTTGAGGCTTATATCGTAGAAGAATACAGAGATTAAGACTGTTGACAAAGCCAAATAAAGCTTTCTTAACAGTCTGTAGGGAGGATTTATGGCAGGATACAGAATAGACAGAATTACAGAAGATATAAAAAGGGAGCTTATCGCTATTCTTCGTGAGGTTAAGGACCCGAGAGTAAGCGGTATGCTCACCGTTGTTAAGGTAGATGTAAGCAATGATTTGAGCTATGCAAAGGTGTATATCAGTGCTCTTGAGGGCGTTGATAAGGCAAAGGAAGCAGTTAAAGGCTTAAAGGCGGCACAAGGATTTATCCGCGGTCGCCTCGGCTCTTCACTTCATCTTCGCAAAACACCCGAACTTCGCTTTGTTGCGGACGATTCTATCGAAAAAGGAATGGAGCTTTTTGATAAGCTGAAGGGTATAGAAGCTAAAAATGAAGATTAATGTTGAAAAGTGTGCCGGCTTGCTGAAAAAAGAAGACTGCTTCGCAATTTTATGTCACGCTCATCCTGACGGAGATACCTTGGGAAGCGGTTATGCACTTCTTCGTGCTCTTCAAAAATTGGGTAAAAAGGCAAACCTTATTTGTGATGATCCAATTCCGACAAAATATGAATATCTTTATAACGGTATAGAAATTCAGGAGTTTGACGAAAAGTACATTATTGCCGTTGATGTTGCAACGGAAAATCTTCTCGGAGGACTTCAGGCTTCTTATGCAGGAAAAATTGATATGTGTATCGACCATCACGGCACAAACACTAATTACGCAAAGTATTTGTTGCTTAATGCAGATGCGGCAGCAAACTGTGAAATTATACTTAAAGTTATAAAGGCACTTGGCGTTGAAATCGACAAAAAGATGGCTGACTGCCTTTATACCGGTATCACAACAGATACAGGTTGCTTTAAGTATTCGTCGGCAACATCAAATACATACCGTTCTGCAGCCGAGCTTATTGACCTTGGTGCGGAAAACGGTTATATCAACCGTCTTATGTTTGAAACAAAAACAAAGAAATTTGCCGCACTTGAGCGTCTTGCTATTGAGGGAATGCAGTTTTTCCTTGATGAAAGAGTTTGTATACTCACCGTAACAAACGAAATGTATAAAAAGACAGGCACTACGGAGCTTGATACAGAACCGTTACCTCCGCTTACACGCCAAATCGAGGGCGTTGAAATCGGCCTTACCATTCGTGAAAAGGCTGACGGTACCTGCAAATGTTCAATCAGAACATACGAGAGCGTAAATGCGGCAGAGCTTGCGTCTGCGTTCGGCGGCGGAGGTCATAAGCAGGCGGCGGCTTGCAGATTTGACTGCGATGTAAAAACCGCTACGAAAAAGCTTGTTGAAAAATCAAAGGAATTATTGCACATATGACGGGAATAATTTGTGTAAACAAGGAAAAGGACATAACATCGTTTGGAGTTGTTGCCAAACTTCGCGGTATAACGGGCGAAAAAAAAGTGGGTCATACGGGCACGCTTGACCCTATGGCAACAGGTGTTTTGCCCGTGATGTTCGGCGGAGCAACAAGATTTTTGAATTTTTTGCCGGACAGTGACAAGGGCTACCGAGCAACATTTATGCTTGGTGTAACAACGGATACCTTGGATATAACAGGCAATGTGATTTCTCAAAACGAGGTTAAGGCGACGGTTGATGATGTCAAAAAAGCGATGAGCTGTTTTGTGGGTGTTATTGACCAAATTCCGCCTATGTACAGTGCAAAAAGCGTTGACGGCGTTCGTCTTTACGACCTCGCAAGAGAGGGTAAAACCGTTGAGCGTGAAGCGTGTAAGGTTGAAATTAAAAGCCTTGATTTGGTGTCGTTTGATGACGAAAAACACATTTATCAAATCGATGTCCTTTGCACTAAGGGCACATATATCCGTTCGCTTATTGACGATATAGGTACAAAACTCGGTTGCGGCGCCGTTATGACAGATCTTGTTCGCACAAAGGCAATGGGCTTTGATTTGGAAAATTGCGTAACCTTAGCACAACTTCAGGAGTGTAAAGACAGTCGAAAAGGTTTTGACGGTGTTCTTATCAATGTTGAAAAAATGTTTGATTGCTATAAAAAAGTGAGGGTGTCTCCGGCACAGTCAACAAGGTTTTTCAACGGCGGTGCACTTGATGTCAACCGAGTTCAAAAAAACATTGAACCTGATGAAATATGTGCGGTTTACAGCGATAAAAACGAATTTTTAGGATTGGGACAAAGACAGGGAGATGAACTCAAAGTTCTTCGAATTTTGTCCGTTAGAGAATGATGAATATAAATAATAACGAAAAGCAGAGGATTGCGGTTGCACTCGGCGATTTTGACGGTATGCACCGTGCACATCAAACGGTTACCACCGGTGCCGAACGGGTTATAATTTTTTGTGTAAACAACAAATTTTCGCTACTTCAAAAAAGTATTTTTGAAAAGCGTTATCCCAACGCCGTTTTTGAGTTGTTTGACGATATAAAAAATCTGAGCGGTGAAAAGTTTATAGATGATGTTCTTATAAACAGGCTTCATGCAGGAATTGTGCTGTGCGGATTTAATTTTAAATTCGGCAAAAACGCGTCGTGGAACGCTATGGATATGAGAAAGTATCTTGAAGAAAAAGATGTTTGGGTTCGTATTTTGGAACATCTTGATTATAAGAATTTGCCTATCAGTTCAACACGAATCAGAGAATGCGTAAAAAACGGCGAGATTAAAGACGCAAACGAAATGCTCGGCTATAATTTTACATTTGAAAATGAGGTCATCGGCGGTGACCGAAGAGGCAGAACAATCGGATTTCCGACAATTAACCAGCATCTGCCGGATGGGCTTGTTGTACCAAAGTACGGCGTGTACGAAAGTCGGACTTTTGTTGACGGCACGGAATACAAGTCTTTTACAAATATCGGTATTCGACCTACATGGAGGGTTGACAAGCCGCTTTGCGAAACGCATATTTTTGATTTCAGCGGCGACCTTTACGGAAAAACCGTAAGGGTGGAACTTATAGATTATAAACGAGAGGAAAAAATCTTCAAAAATGTTGAAGAACTCAAAAAACAACTTGACTATGACAAAAGCAGTATTATTTGATTTTGACGAAACCTTGCAGGATAGGACAAAGGCTTTTGAAAAATATGCTTATGCTTTTCTTGATGAGTATTTGCCGAATTTATCGGCAGATGAAAGGAAAAAGCGTAAAAGAGATATGGAAAACACGGGCAACGGAGGCTATGTAAACCGTGTTGAATGGTGTACCGAACTTGTTAAAATGTGGGGGTGGGATAACGCACCTGACCCGGCTGTTCTTGCAAATCATTATGATGTTAATTTCGGCGACTATAATGTTATATTTGAAAATTCCGTTCCGCTTTTGAAAGAACTTCGTTCAAGAGGCTATCTTACCGGGGTTATCACAAACGGGCCGTCAATTCTTCAAAATCACAAAATGGATATGAGCGGACTTCGACCGCTGTGCGATATTGTTGTTGTAAGCGGTGATGAGGGTGTGCATAAACCTGACCCTCAATTATTTAAGCTTACGGCAGAACGCTTGGGCGTTAAACCGAGTGAATGCGTTTATGTCGGCGACCACCCGATAAATGATATCGAGGGTGCACTTTCAGCCGGTATGAAAGCGATAAGAATGAATTACGGCTGGTTTAAAAATCAGGATTTGCGACCGGATGTGCCCGTAATTACCGACATTATAGATGTATTAAAATATGTATAAAACCTATTAAGGCTCCTCTTATTGTAAGAGGAGCTGTCGTCATTTATGACGATTGAGGAGATAAAAGAAAGTAGGCAAATACGGTTTGTATATTGAAAAAATAAATAAACTGTTACAGCGTAACACTCAATTAATAATATTTTCACAGTAGATTTATAATTTGTTCTTTGCCAATTTGCATTTGGTGTGTATCATTTAGTCAAAGGTTAGGAACAAAACCTTAATAAAACAGCAAAATGCAGAAAGGAAATCAAAAATGTTAGATTACATTTCAGGACAAAGAGGAACAGGAAAAACAAAAATATTGACCGAAACAGCAATTTACACTGCTCATCAAAGCAAAGGTGATGTTGTGTTTATCGAATATGGTAACAAAGTTTCAAAAGCTCTTCCTTTTTCGGTAAGACACATTGATTTGCAACAATACGAATTGAACTCGGATTTGCAACTTTGCGGATTTTTTGCCGGAATTTGTGCCGGAAATTATGATTTGACAGATATTTTCTTTGATGTAACAAATTGCAAAGATTTTTGCAAAAACTCAAACATCGACGACCTAATTGATATTTTAAAAAATCTTTCGTACCGTACCGGAGTGGACATTCATCTTGCATTAAGCGATGAATTCAGCGAAGAAATATCATATATCGATGTTGCATAAAAAGCTTTTTCTTCTTTTTTCTCCATATAAAAAGAACCGTCTCGCTAAAACAGCGGGGCGGTTCTTTGCATAGTGTCGAATAATAAACTGTGCTATTCAAGTATATTCATAGCATACGCGTTTTCAATCGTTGTGCCGAATATGATGTTGTCAATGCCTTGTGCCGTTTCGTAGTCGGCACTCATTTTGTGAGTTACAAAGTGATATGGAATTTTGAGTGACTTGACGAATTTTTTTGCATTGTCGGGCACTGTTGCCGAATGGTACATTTCAATCAGCACTTCATCTACATTTTCAAGATTGTAAGCATTGAAATTCATAGATACATACGGCTTTATTATCAGTATATTTTTGTCGCCGACTCTTTTCTTGCCGGTAGGTTTGAGGGAGTGTGTAATTACCCTGAATGTATCGTTAATGTCAGCACCTGTAATGCAGTTTGCACGCATAATTCCGTTGTATGAAACATAAACTCCGCATTTGCCGCTTAACAGATGAGTAACGGCAGCGTCAAAATTAGCCTTTGCATTGCTCAACGGATTTTCAATCGGCCTGTCGGAAGCAACGAGAACTATATTTCTGTTCCAAAACGCATTTGCAATTATCGATGAAGTAAACGCAAGCGTGTCGCTTCCATGGAGAAGTATAACTCCGCTGTATTGCGAAAAATTAATGCCGTCAATGCAGTCAATCAGCTTTTGCCATAACTCTTTTGTTATGTTTTCGCTGAACACTTTAAACGGTGAAATACCTTCAAATAACACATTTTTGTGTTCTGTAACACTCAGGATTTTCAGACAGTTTTCATCGAGAGAAATGCTGTTTTTCTCAACACTGCCGATAGTTCCGCCTAAGCCGATTACAAGAATTTTATTCATAAATCTCGCCTTGCTTGAATTTAATGTTAAGCTCTGTGCCGTCTTTGCGTTTGATACCCTTTGCGTAGCCCGACCATTCTTTTGGAATTGCACCTCTTACAAGCATTTCGGCAATACCTGCCGCAACACCGAAGTTGCCGTCAATCTGAAACGGCGGATGAGCATCAAACATATTAGGGTAACTGCCGCCACCCGGGCGTTTAATGCCTCTCGGATTGATAGGACGGAGTTGGTTTTTGATGAGCTTTAATGCGTTTTCAGCCTCGTCAAGCCTTGCCCAAAGGCAAACTTTCCAACCGAGTGCCCAACCCGTGCCGTCAAATCCACGCTTCAAAAGTGATTTTTTAGCTGCTTCCCGAATTGCTTCGGATTGTTCAACGGCAGACGGATATACACAGTAAAGGTGGCTCACATGACGGTGAGTAATCTCTGTTTCATCGTATTCTTTTGCCCATTCGTTAATCCTGCCGTCCGAGCCGATAGGAATGTTTTGAATCTCGGGTACTTTAAATCCGAATTCCTTGCAGTTTTGGAAAAATTCCTGAAGAATACCGATGTCCATCGTCGGCATATAAGTCAAACAGCCACGCTGACCGTTGTCAATAAATGTGTTTTCGGGTGAACTTGACGGACAAGTTACCAAATTGCCCTCGTATTCAAAAAGATAGTCTTTATAGAAATTAAGCACTTTTTTAAAATACGGCTTCATTTCGTCAAACAAAAGCTCGTCCTTTGTGTAGCGATAGTGCTCAAAAACTTCGTTGAGCATCCACGGAAGTGAACTTTGCCAATATGCATAGCTTTCGGCGTCCGTTTTGCCGATAGGGTCGCCGGCAGGGTAGCTTGCACCCCAAATATCCGTGTTGTGATGAGCAACCGAACCGCCGCAATTATAATAATCTTTTGCAGTTACTTCGCCGTTTATGCACATTTTCTTGACTTGCTCAAAGAATGGGTCAAAACATTCGGAAAGATTGCAAATATCTGTGCACCAATAATTCATTTCGGTGTTGATGTTCGTCGTGTAGCTTGATGACCACGGAGCACGAATGTGAGGGTTGAATATGCCTTGAAGTGTCATAGCCTGCGTGCCCGGTCGTGAACAGCAAATAGTTAAATATCTGCCGTATTGAAAAAGAAGTGCAATAAGATTATTGTCGTCTGCACCTTTTTTAAACTGCTTTAATCGCTTGTTCGTAGGAACATCTGCACGCTCACTTCCAAAGTCAACATCAACTCTGTTAAACAGTGCCGAAAAATCGTTTGTATGCTCACTCAAAAGTTCACTGTACGGTCTGATGTTCACAAAGTGCTCCTTTGCCTTTACAAGTGCGTCACCCGTCGGCATAGACTTGAAGTCAACAAAATTTGTTGCAAGCGACATCAAGAGCGTGAACTCCTTTTGCTTGGTAATAACAATGCTGTCGTCGTCAAAAGTTGCCGTTCCAAGCACTTTGATTGCACCTGCAAAACGCATTCCGCCCTCGCCGTAATCAAATACATTGCCCGTGTTATAGTACGGAGGCATACAAATTTCCGGTGCCTGCCCCTCAATAACAAGCATATCTTCATCCGTGTAACACTTATGATGAAGTTTGCTGAAAAGCTGAATTCGTGCACTTATCGGCTCATTTGCTTTAACATTAACTACCAAAAGCTGTGCCGGACAGCTTACAAATACCGTTTGAGTAAGTAAGTCACTTTTTGTAACCGACAAGCCTTTTTCAAGGTCAAGCGTGCGTTTGTAGCCTCTTTTTGTTGATTTGGAATATTCAATATTTAAGTCGCCAAACGGAAGATAAGCTTCGCTCCAATGCCCGTGAAAATCTCTGTTTGCAATTTCCTTTGCCGTTTTGCGGTCACCGGATAAAATCGCTTTTCTGAGCGGCTCAAGGTACTTTCCTGCGTCTTTTTTGTTTAAGTCTTTCGGATAACCCGACCAAAGACTGTCCTCATTGAGTGCAATTCGCTCTGTTTTGAGGTTGCCGAATACCATTGCACCTATTCTGCCGTTGCCGACAGGGAGTGCTTCCTCCCACGCTTTTGCCTTTTTCTTGTAAAATAAAATATTTTTCATATCTTTTACCTCTCGCTATGTTATATATATTTTATTATATATATCATTTTATTGCAAGTATTTGTTGACAATTAACCTTTTTGGTGTATAATCAAATAGAAATGGCTTGAATCAAACGGAATCGGGTGAGAATCCCGAGCAACCGCCATTACCGTATTTGATGAAGATTTTGCTTTTACCATCGTTAGTGCGAGAAGGTGCAAAATCAAGCTTCGCTATATCATAAGTCGGGAGACGAGTTTCAAGTAATATTTTCGCTTTTGGGCAATGGGAAAGCAAGAAAATACAGCGTGGCATAGGTGTGCCATGCCCTTTTGCATTCTCTGTCTACACAGAGTTTTTTTATTTATAAGGAGGTAAAAATAATGAAAAAACTGTTATCTGTTTTACTGTCGGTTGTTATGATTTTCTCGGCAGTAGTTCCGTTCACTGCTCTTGCAGATACAAAAGTCACTTTAAACGATGTTGTTACCGCACAGGTTCAGGCAAAAGCCGATATGCTCGGTGCAATGAACTATCTTAAAAGCTCAACGCCGCAAACAATCGCAAATTCTTACGAGGTACATAAGTTTGCACAGGCAGGCGGAGATGTTTCCGAATATCTTACGGCTCTTGAAGCAAACCTCAAGACAAACAGCGGCTTGATTAAGGCAAGACAGGGTAATGCAACTGAGGATACAGAAAATCTTGTTTATTACGCTGTTGCTATTGATGTTTTGACTATTCTCGGCAAGGATGTAACCAACTTCAACGGTTATAACATTAAAGAGGCGTTTGAAACTTTTGCACAGACAACAAAAACTGTTTCAAATCCGTATTTTTACAGATGTATCGTTGAAGCTTGCAAGACAATCGGCGATGATTCGTTGGCAAAGACTTTGATTGACCAAATGTCCAAGGATTACACAGTAGGCTCAGGCTATAATTATTGGGGCTATTCGTGCGATAATACAGCTATGTACGCTTCTTCAATCGCTTCATATAAGGCTGATTATTCTTCAAACTTTAATGACGCACTCAGTGTTGTCGCAAAGTATAAGAAGGATAAGGGCTATTATTCCGATGACAAGTATACAACAAGCGAAAATGCCGATTCAACAGCTTATGCTCTTATGGCATATTCTTTAGCAGGTGATTTTGACAAGGCTTATGAAGCTTATCAACTTCTTACAGCTAATTTTGAAAGCAAAACGAACGGCGTGTTTATGGCACCAAATTGGAGCACAGGTGTGCTTGAGGATAATGCCTATGCAACAGCCGATGTTTTGAGAACACTACCGTATTTTGACGCTCTTTGCACTCAAAAAATTAAAGATATGACAAGCTCTTCGTCATCATCAACAACCACCGAGCCTACAACTCCGTCAAATAATACAATAACTCAAACTTCAACACCTGCAAAGACAAAGGTTCAGAAGATTTCAACAGGTAAAAAGTCAATCACTCTTCAGTGGAAAAAGATTAGCGGCGTAACTGCTTATCAAGTACAAATCGCAACAAACAAGAAGTTTACAAAGAACAAAAAGACCGTTAAGGTAAGCAAAAAATCTAAGAAAACAAAGATTAAAAAGCTTAAGGCTAAAAAGGTATACTATGTTCGCGTTCGTTCGTATAAAAAGGTAAACGGCAAAAAGGTATACTCAAAGTGGTCAACCGTTAGAAAAGTTAAAACTAAATAATTAAATCCAATTACGGCTCCTCTTGTTTATTTACAAGGTGATTCCCCCCCGTTAATCGGGGGAAATGTCTGCAACGCAGACAAAAGGGGGCGTCTACGCAGTAAAGCTGTCGCACTTTATGTGCGACTGAGGGGTTAAGTCCAAATGCTCACTTTTGTGACCGAATGAATAAAATCGGTCAAAAGTGGGCATTTTTATTTTTGTATTAATGTATTTTAGACAACAAAAACAAAAGTTTTGCACGATTTTGACAAAATTGTTTGCTCTCTATTGACCGAATTTGACTGAACGGGTATAATTAAGACAGAAATTAAACCCGGGTGATAAAAATGCTGACACAGGACAGACGACAAAAGATTTTGGATTTGGTGCTTCAAAACGGCTCTGCAAGTGTAATTGAGCTGAGCAAAGAGTTTGACACCTCCGAAAGTACAATCAGACGAGATTTGGTAGCGCTCTCAAATTTGGGAAAGCTAAATAAGGTGCACGGCGGTGCAACGGTCTTATCTCAACAGTTTGTAAACAACGAGGATAATAACGAAGAAAAGTTTTTGAAAAACATCAATGAAAAAACTTTGATTGCCAAGTATGCGGCAGAGCAGGTCAATGACGAGGATTTCGTTTTTTTGGACGCGGGAACAACAACTTATCTTATGATAGATTATCTTGAAAACTCCAAGGCGACTTTTGTAACAAACGGAATTTCACACTGCAAAAAGCTTGCACAAATAGGCTGTAAGGTTTTTGTTATCGGCGGCGAGGTAAAGGAAACCACCGATGCAATAATCGGACTTGTGGCGGCAACAAATTTGCAAAAATATAATTTCTCAAAAGCTTTTATCGGTACAAACGGAGTCAGCGAAAAGCAGGGATTTACCACTCCCGATTCCGATGAAGCGATGCTTAAGGCGGTAGCAATTGAGCGAAGCTTTGTAAGCTATGTTTTGGCAGACAGTTCAAAGTTCGGCAAGGTTTCGGCAGTTACATTTGCACCGATTGACGCGTCTTGCGTTGTTTGCGACAAATGTGATGACGATGTAATTAAAAGTCGAACAGTAATTAAAGAGGTTGTGTGATATGGTTTATACAATTACATTAAATCCGGCACTTGATTATGTTATGAAGGTCGGTAAGCTTAGATACGATGATATAAATCGTTCAAAAAGCGAAGAAATTTATTACGGCGGCAAGGGTATCAATGTTTCGGTAATTCTTACCAGACTCGGCATTCACAATAAGGCACTCGGTTTTGTTGCAGGTTTTACCGGCAGAAAGCTTGAACAAATGCTTGTTGACGAGGATATTGATTGTGATTTTAACAGATTAAAAACCGGGCAGACAAGAATTAATGTAAAAATCAAAGCGGATACGGAACTTGATGTAAATGCTCAGGGACCGGCTATCAGCGAGGATGAAATAAGTGAACTTCTTGACAAACTTGACGATATGAACGAGGACGATTTTTTGGTTCTTGCCGGCTCAATTCCGAACACATTGCCTGACGATATATATGAAAGAATATTGGCGAAACTTCAAAATCGAAAGGTTAATTTTGTTGTGGATGCAACGGGTGATTTGCTCAAAAATGTTTTGCCTTACAAGCCGTTTTTGGTAAAGCCTAACCATCACGAACTCGGTGATTTGTTCGGTGTTGAAACAAAAACCGAGGAGGATATAGTTAAGTACGCCAAAAAGGTTCAGGAAATGGGTGCACGAAATGTGCTTGTTTCAAGAGCGAAGGACGGAGCAACGCTGATAGATGAAAACGGCAATGTTACAACCTTTGGCAATGTTGACGGGGAAGTTGTCAATTCGGTAGGTTGCGGCGACAGTATGGTTGCCGGATTTGTAGCCGGATATATTAATAAAAAAGATTATGCTTATGCTCTTAAATTGGGCGCGGCGTGCGGAAACGCAACAGCCTTTTCCGAAGAGCTTGCAACGATGGATGAAATAAAGCAGGTATTTGACATTATGTAACCAAAGCATTGGGTGCAATGCTAAAATATATTATTTTTATTGGGAGGGACAATTATGAAAATAATTGATTTGCTGAAGTCCGGTGCCATTGAACTTAATGCATCGGTCACAACAAAAAATGACGCCATAGACAAATTGGTATCGCTTCACGAAGCTGTCGGTAATTTGGCTGACAGCAAGGCGTATAAAGACGCTATTTTGCTCCGTGAAGGACAGGGAACAACCGCTATCGGTGAGGGTATTGCAGTGCCTCACGCAAAGAGCGACAGCGTTAAAACCCCGGGCTTGTCCGCAATCACGGTTAAGGGCGGCGTTGATTACGAAGCTCCGGACGGAAAGCCGTCGGACATTCTCTTTATGATTGCCGCACCTATGGACGGTGATTTGCATCTCGAAATTCTTTCAAGACTTATGGTTATGCTTATGGAACCTGAGTTTTGCAATGCACTTCGCAATGCACAAACTTCTGAAGAATTTTTGCAGATAATCGACAAAAAAGAAGCAGAAAAATATCCTGAGGAGCCTGTAAATGAAGTTCCTAAAAAAGAGGGTTACAGAATTCTTGCCGTTACGGCGTGCCCAACAGGCATTGCTCACACATATATGGCGGCAGAGGCTTTGGAAAAAGCAGGCGAAAAAATGGGCTATCCTCTTAAAGCCGAAACAAACGGCTCGGGCGGAGCAAAGAACATTCTTACAAAGGCTGAAATCGCAAATTGCGACGGTATTATCGTTGCCGCAGACAAGAATGTTGAAATGGCAAGATTTGACGGCAAGCCTGTTGTAAAAACATCGGTTTCAAACGGCATCAACAAGCCTGAAGAACTTATTCAAAGAATCGTTGACGGCAAGGCTCCTGTTTATCACGAGGAGGGCGGAGCTCAAACATCGGCAGACGATGATTTGGAAAAGGAAAGCTTCGGTCATAAACTTTATAAGCATCTTATGAACGGTGTATCTCATATGCTTCCGTTCGTAGTAGGCGGCGGTGTTCTTATCGCACTCGGCTTCCTTATTGATACGCTTTTGGGCAATGCAACAATGCCTGACGGCTCGGCAAACGGCTCGTTCGGTTTCACAAGCTTTGCGGCTTCTGTTCCGTTTTGGATCGGTAAAGTTGCTTTCGGCTTTATGCTTCCTGTTCTTGCAGGTTATATTGCACAGTCAATCGCAGACAGACCGGGCTTGCTTCCGGGTATGCTCGGCGGTATGATTGCCGCACAGGGTTACACTTTCAACTCTATGTTTGAAAATCAAAATATGGTCGGCGATTCAACTGCTGTTTCCGGTTTCCTCGGTGCACTTTTTGCAGGTTTCGCAGCAGGTATAATCGTAAATCTTCTTAAAAAAGCATTCGCTTGGCTTCCGAAAGCTATGGACGGTATTAAGCCGGTATTCCTTTATCCGCTTTTCGGTACCTTCCTTGTAGGTGCATTGATGTGCCTTATCAATCCGATCATCGGCGTTGTTAATACGGCTGTATCAAACGGTCTTTCATCACTCGGCTCAACAAGCCAAATTCTTCTTTCAATCGTCCTTGCCGCAATGATGGCAACCGATATGGGCGGTCCTTTCAACAAGGCGGCTTATGTATTCGGTACTGCGGCTATTGCAGACGGCAACACTTGGATTATGGCGGCTGTAATGATAGGCGGTATGGTTCCTCCTATTGCAATTGCTCTTTCAACAACATTTGCAAAGAAGTACTGGACACAAGAAGAAATCAAGAGCGGTCCTGTTAACTATCTTATGGGTCTTTGCTTCATTACAGAGGGTGCAATTCCTTACGCTGCGGCTGATCCGCTCAGAGTAATTCCGTCCTGTATGGTAGGTGCCGCACTTTCGGGTGCACTTACAGCGGCATTCCATGTAACTTGTCCGGCTCCTCACGGCGGTATCTTCACATTTGTAGTTTGCGACCACCCACTCCTTTACATCGTGGCTCTTGTTGCAGGCTCGGTACTCAGTGCAGTTGTGCTTACACTTCTTAAAGCTCTTAAGCATAATAAGGCAACAAAGTAAAATAACAATTAATAAAATAAATCATTCGGGAGGAAATTTTCCTCCCGAACAGTAAGAGAGGTAATTATTATGGTATCAAAAAGTTTTACAATCAAAAACAAGATGGGATTTCATATGCGACCGGCAAATGTTTTTGTAACAGCAATGACAAAATATGCGTCCGATATTGAAATCGAGATGGCAGGCAAAAAGATTAACGGCAAAAGCATTATGAACATTATGGCAGCTTGCATTAAGTGTGGCAGTGAAATTACAGTTGAATGTTCGGGTGCTGATGAAGAAGCGGCTCTTGCAGAGGCAACACAACTTATCGAATCCGGCTTCGGCGAAGAATAAAATTGACAATCTGATGTTTGAATCGCACAAGCGATTCGTCAACTAAAAATTGTAGGGGATAGGCTTGCCTATCCCGTAACATGGTACAAGAGGGGTACAATTATGCTAAAAGGAATCGGTGCTTCCCAGGGATACGGAATAGGCAAAGCAGTCATTATTAAAGATTGCAACCTTGATTACAAGCAGGTTAAATATGCGGGTGCAGACAAAGAAAAAGAAAAGCTTCAAACAGCGGTAAATTCTTTTGTTGACGAAACAAAGGAACTTGCCGAGAATTTGAAACAAAGTGCCGGCGAAAAGGAAGCAGAAATATTAGAGGGTCATTTGGTAATGCTTCAAGACCCGTTTATGCTTTCTCAAATGGAAGAAAATATAGACGGCGGTATGACAGCTGAAGCGGCTGTTGATACGGTTTGCTCAATGTTTATCGATATGTTTTCGGGTGTAGACGATGAACTTACCCGTCAGCGTGCGTCGGATATTAAAGATATCAAGGACAGCCTTCTTCGTATTTTACTTGGTGAAGAAACCGTTGATATTTCAGCGGTTGAAAAAAATTCTGTGCTTATAGCAAAAGATTTTACTCCGTCTATGACATCACAGATTAAAAAAGAAAATGTTTCTGCAATAATTACAGAGGTGGGCGGTGTAACGAGCCACAGTGCAATTCTTGCAAGAGCAATGGGTATTCCTGCAGTGTTGTCGGTTATAGGAGTTACAAACAGCGTTGAGGACGGTGAAGAACTTATTGTTGACGGATTCAAGGGTAAGGTTTTCACTTCGCCGAATAGCGACGAACTCAAGGAATATTCAAAAAAACAGCAGGCTTATCTTAAAGAAAAAGAAAGTTTGAACGAATATTACGGCAAACCGACAGTTACAAAAAGCGGTATTGTAAAAAAGGTTTACGGCAATATCGGCAAGGCGGAGGATGCTCAAAATGTTGTGCAAAACGGCGGTGAGGGCATAGGCTTGTTCCGTACGGAATTCCTGTTTATGGACAGAGAACATCAGCCTACAGAGGATGAGCAGTTTGAGGCTTATTCAACGGTTGCAAAGGCTATGGATAACAAAGAAGTTATTATCAGAACGCTTGACATCGGCGGTGACAAGGCGATTGATTATCTTTCTATCGAAAAAGAGGACAATCCGTTTTTAGGCTACCGTGCAATCAGATATTGCCTTGATAACAAAGAACTTTACAAAACACAGCTTCGTGCAATTTTGCGTGCGGCACAATTTGGTAATATCAAAATTATGCTTCCGCTTGTTACTACCGTTGATGAGGTTAAGCAGGCAAAGGCTCTTATCAAAGAATGCTGTGCCGAGCTTGACAGCGAGGGATTGCGTTACAAAGAGGTTGCTGTCGGTGTTATGATTGAAACTCCGTCTGCGGCACTCATTTCCGATTTGCTTGCCAAAGAAGCAGCGTTCTTTTCTATAGGAACAAATGATTTAACAGGTTACACAATGGCGGTTGACCGCGGCAACGCAAAGGTAAGCTATCTTTATGATGTTTTCCAGCCGGCGGTACTTCGTGCAATAGAAATGACAATCAAGAATGCCAAGGCGGCAGGCATTCAAGTAGGTATGTGCGGAGAGGCGGCGGCAGACGAACGCCTTATACCGAAACTTATCGAATGGGGACTTGATGAGTTCAGCGTGACTCCGTCGTCAATTCTTCAAATACGCAAAACTATTTGCAATAACGATTAACTTAAAGCAACGGTTTTATTGAGCCGTTGCTTTAGACTGTCGATAAAGTCCCTGAAACAAGCCTATAAAAATAAACCAACCGCTTAATGCCTCCCTTGTGTAAAGGGTGCGGGTCTCCGGTGAAGACCTCTGCACCTTAGTGCAGAAGCACCGACCGAATCGGCAGGTGAGACGGTGGGTGCGATTTATCGCACTCGGAGGGATTATAAAAGCACCGCAAGTATTAAATTCGCGGCACTTTTGGCTTTTTTCGTTTTTTGCTCTCAAGCGGTACCATCGTACAGCAAAGTTCGCAAGAAAACGAAATTCAGAACCTTTCTCAACAGCCTACAGCGTGCCGAAAATACTTTTTCGACACGCTGAAAGCAACGGTTTTATTGAACCGTTGCTTTTCACTTGACAATAATATTTTTTGAATATAAAATAATATTAATAATTTGGAAAGGTTAATTTTTTATGAGTGAATTTAAAGTTATAGAAATTAAAAGGTCGGTTTTTGATAATAACGACAAGGAGGCGGACAAAGTTCGCGAACAGCTTAAAAGGGACAGAACCTTTTTGCTCAATCTTATGTCTTCACCCGGTTCGGGAAAAACAACAACTCTCAAGGCGACAATTAACGCACTTAAAGACGAATACAAAATGGGCGTTATGGAGGCGGATATTGATTCCGATGTTGACGCAAAGGCTATCGAAGAAGCAGGTGCAAAGTCAATTCAGCTCCATACAGGCGGAATGTGTCACCTTGACGCCGGTATGACAAAGCAGGGACTTGACAGTTTTGACGCAAGCGAGTTTGAATTTGTTGTGCTTGAAAATGTCGGCAATCTCGTTTGCCCGGCTGAATTTGATACCGGTGCAAGTAAAAACGCAATGATTTTATCTGTTCCGGAGGGCGACGACAAGCCGCTTAAATATCCGCTTATGTTCTCAATCTGCGACTGCGTTCTTATTAATAAAATCGATACGAAAAGTGTGTTTGATTTTGATGATGAGGCAGTTGTTGAGCGTATAAAAAAGCTTAATCCTAATGTTGAAATATTCTTCGTAAGTGCAAAAACGGGCGAGGGTATGGATAAGTGGTTTGATTGGCTGAGAACGCAAATCAACGCTTGGAACAATGACTGATGCACGAGCTCGGACTTGTTTATCAGGTGGTTAAAACTGTTGACGGGGTTGTAAATGAAAACAATCTTGTTGAGGTCGACAAAATCATTTTGCAGGTCGGCGAAATGAGTGATGTCGTGCCAAAGTTTCTTGAAGAAGCGTGGCAGGCGGCAGCCCCGACAACCGATTATCCGTCGGCAAAAATGATTGTAGAGGTTATGCCGGCAACGGCAAAATGCCGTGATTGCGGATACGAGGGACATGTCAAGACCTTTGCCCCCGATTGCCCGCACTGCTCATCGTCAAATCTCAAAATCACCTCAGGCCGCCAGTTTGACATTAAAGAAATAGTTGCAAAATAATACGGACAATGTAAAAAGTTCCCCCCTTGATGCAGATTATACATCGGGAGGGAATTTCAATGTTAAGAAGCAATCAATGCATATTCAACATAAAGATGTACAAAAAAGTGTACAACAAACGCCTGATTTTCATTTATTGATTGATTTGAGAATTAATTAGTGATACTATAAAATAAAAAACGGTCAGGAGAAAAAAGATGAAAGAACAATTTGTAAATCACTATTCATTATCTAAAACTTTGAGGTTTTCTTTGATTCCGGTCGGAAAAACAGAGGATAATTTCAATCAAAAGCTATTGCTTGAAAAAGATAAACAAAGAGCAGAGGATTATGAAAAGGTCAAAGACTACATCGATCGCTTTCATATAAACTATATAGAATCTGTGTTGGTTAATGCCAAAGTTGAAAATGTTGGTGATTATGCAGATTTGTATTGGAAAAACAATAAAACCGATTCTGATGTAAAGTCTATGGAAACATTAGAAGCTGATATGAGAAAGCAAATATCCAAACAGCTTACATCAACTGCAAGCTATAAAAGATTGTTTGGAAAAGAGTTGATATGTGAAGATTTGCCGGCTTTTTTAACAGATGAAAATGAAAAGGAATCCGTTGAAAGCTTTAGAAGTTTTACAACATATTTTACCGGTTTTAATACTAACAGAAAAAATATGTATTCAAGTGAGGAAAAGTCAACCGCAATATCTTATCGTTGCATAAATGACAACCTGCCACGCTTTTTGGACAATGTAAAAAGCTTTCAAAAAGTACTTGACGGTCTTTCTGACGAAGTTGTTATAAAACTAAATGATGATTTGTACAGTGTGTTTGGAAGAAATATTGAAGATATTTTTTCAGTCGATTATTTTGAATTTGTTCTGGCTCAATCGGGTATTGACATCTACAATTCAATGATTGGCGGATACACTTGCTCCGACGGAACAAAAGTTCAAGGTCTTAATGAATGTATAAATCTTTACAATCAGCAAATTGCAAAAAATGAAAAATCATTAAGATTGCCGTTAATGAAACCTTTGTATAAGCAAATTTTAAGCGATAAGGAAAGCGTGTCGTTTATTCCTGAAAAATTTAATTCAGACAATGAAGTGTTGTTCGCTATTGATGATTATTATAATAATCACATTAAGAATGATGACAAGAGTGTTGATTTGCTTAAAGAACTTTCTGAGCTTTTTCAATCGTTAAATATGTATAATGCCAATGGAATATTTGTAAAATCCGGTATTGCTGTTACCGATATTTCAAACGGTGCATTTAACTCTTGGAATGCATTACGCTCTGCTTGGAATGAGAAGTATGAAGCGTCGCATCCCGTAACAGGCAAAACAAAGGTTGATAAATATGTTGAAAAGCGTGACGCTGTATATAAAGCAATAAAAAGCTTTTCGCTTTTTGAACTTCAAAGCCTTGGCAATGAAAACGGCAATGAGATAGTTGATTGGTATTATTCCTCGATTAGTGAATGTAGCAGTAAAATAGCAAATGCTTATTCACAGGCAAAAGAATTGTTGAAATGTGATTATGAAAACGATTATGATAAAAGACTTTTCAAGAATGAGACGGCAACCGGCTTAATTAAGAATTTGCTTGACGCAATAAAAGAGTTACAACAGATTGTCAAACCGTTAAACGGAACGGGTAAAGAAGAGAATAAGGACGAACTGTTTTACGGCAGATTTACTTCTCTTTATGATTCAATAGCAGATATTGACAAGCTTTACGATAAGGTTAGAAATTATATGACCCAAAAGCCTTATTCCAAAGATAAAATTAAATTGAATTTTGACAATCCGCAACTTCTTGGCGGATGGGATAAAAATAAAGAGAGTGATTACAGAACAGTTGTTCTTCGTAGAAACGGTTTTTATTATCTTGCCGTTATGGACAAATCACACAGTAAAGCTTTTGTTGATGTACCGAATCCGCTCTCTAAAGAAGACGATTGTTACGAAAAAATGGAATCTAATTTTGACAAATCATATAAAAAGATTGTTTAAAATAGTTTATTATGATAAAATGAATGTAAACAAAGCATTTTATTATTAGCAAAACCGAGCATGTAAAATAAAGTGTGTAAGTTAGAAAAAAACTTGCACATTTTTTGTAATTTTAGGAAAGTGTGCTACAATGAAAGAAAGGACA
>CAVLCA010000007.1:0-92515 GCA_963661495.1 bacterium | reverse complement strand
TATAGCTATGATTGCCGACAGAATCAAGCTGTCAATGCGAACACAGAATATTTGATATGGATTATTCTGTTATTTGAGGCTGTCTAACATACCGTATAACTTTTTAGCATGTAAATGCCCTCTTGATGTGCTTTAGTATCAAGAGGGCTTTTTATTGCAAACTTATTCACTTTGAGAAAGTTGTCTTTTTTGCGTTCGGGTGAAATATATAAAGAATCCGACATTTAATATGATTCCAACAGCGGTAGATACCGGTGCGGACAAGCCGATTTTTGTAAGACTTGCATTTGGCTGTATGCTCATAAAATATGCCATCGGAAGTCGCACTAAAAGCGTTTGAACAAGTCCTTGTATCATAACCCAAACGGTTTTGTTGTTTCCGTTGAAATAGCCAAGCATACTGAACAACACAGCCGTTACAATGGTTTCCGGTGCAAATCCCTTTAGGTATTCAAAGCCTTTTTGGATAACCGCCGGGTCGGTTGAAAAGAATCCAGCGAGCACATCACCTTTGAGCATAATTAAGACGAAAACCAAACATCCCACAATCAATCCGACGCCTATGCCCGTATACATTGATTTTTGAGCACGCTTTAACTTCCCTGCACCCACATTTTGCGACACGAAAGACGCCATTGACTGCATAAGCGAGCTTGGTACCAGCATAGCAAAATTTACGATTTTGCAAGCTACACCGTATCCGGAGGAGGCTTCAAGTCCCAATCGGTTGACAAACGCACACAAGGCGAGGAACGAAACCTGCGTCAGAAATTCTTGAAGTGCCAACGGTAATCCGATTTTGAGAAAGCGTTTACATTGCGGATTCAAGCGAAAATCTTTTTTTGAAATTGTAAACGGAAGGTTCTTTTTAATCAAAAGAAAGACAGCAAACACAACGCTCAAAGCCTGAGCGGCTACAGTTGCAATTGCCGCACCTGCGGCGTCCATATGAAAACCCGCAACCAACACCAAATCGCCGACTATATTTACTACGCAGGCAACCAGTACGAAAAGTAGCGGAGAACGGCTGTCGCCGAGTCCACGCAAAATCGCAGATAAAAGATTGTATGCAACGATGAATATAATTCCGCCGCCGCATATCCGAACATAAGCGGAAGTTTGTGTGACTGCCTGGGTCGGAGCTTGCATCAGCACGGAAATTTGGCGAGAAAAGCAAACCATAACAACAAACAGCACTACGGAAATTATTGTAAACACAACTGCCGAACCACCGATGACGGAGCCAATCTGTTCCGGCTTTTTCTCGCCGAGATAGCGGGCAATTAAAACCGTTACACCCATTGCGAACTGTGTTACAACAAATGTTACAAGGTTTAAAACCTGACTTCCGGTTGATACGGCAGACAAACCCGAAGTGGTTCCGAATCTTCCCACAACAAGCAAATCTACGGCACCGTATGCCGCCTGCAAAATCAAAGCACCGAGAACAGGCATCATAAATGCAACCAGTTTTTTCAAAATACTTCCCTGAGTAAAATCCGACTTTGCACTTGTCATAATGTTCTCCCCTTTTCTCTCATAAAATTATAAAGTTTTTCTACTGTCTGAATCATACAAATTGCTTCTTCCTCCGATATATCCGAAAGTGCGGCTGAAAGTCCGCCGAAATAATCGCGGTCGTATTTTTGAGATAGATTTTTACCTTTTTCGGTAATGTCTATATATACAATTCTACCGTCTTCCGAAGAAGCTATTTTTTTGAGATAGCCCTTCTCTTCCATTTGTTTCACCGTTCTTGTAACGCCCGGACGAGGGAGATTAAGAGCATAGCTTATGTCTGAAACGCAAACATCTTTTTGCTCTTTTTGCAAGTTTCCAATTGCACTGAGGCACTGAATATAAGACGGCATAACACCCTTTGGAAGCGACGGTAGCATTTCTCTCACACGCTTTGCCTGATAACAGGCGTCAAACATCTGCTTAATCAAATCATTAGTCATAACAAGCCTCCTATATAGTTACCAAAGTTAATTATCATTGGTAATTATATAGGATTTTTTTAACTTTGTCAATACTGCTTTCAAAAAGTATTTCACCCACATAAATTAAACCGGACAAAACATTTTTTGCAAGGTATTGTAAGAAAATACAAATTGTGCTATATTTTTACTATAATAATTGATGTGGGACAAAAATATGAAACTTAAGGAAATAAACAAAGAAATAAGACTCGAGGGGGCTTTTTACAAAGCAATAAGTCCGTTGGGAATTGAAAAAGTGCAAAAAGCAATAGGACCGATATCAACAAAGGCAATGTCGATTTTATCACTCAAGCACCTCAATTGTGAAAAGGTAAAAATTCCGAGAAATGACGGAACATCTATGCGAACCTGCGTTATGCACGGTGAAAAGACTGACGGCAAAACAGTAGGTGTTTTATGGCTTCACGGTGGCGGATATTCTCTCGGTGCACCCGAAATGGCAATTATGACTTTGCCGAGATATTTAATTAGAAACTGCAACTGCGTTGTGATTTCACCCGATTACACACTTTCGACAATAAAGCCCTACCCTGCCGCACTTAATGACGCATACACGGCGTTAAAATGGGTAAACGACCACAAAAGCGAACTTGGCATAACATCAGACAAAATCGTAGTGGGCGGTGAAAGTGCAGGCGGCGGATTAGCTGCGGCGCTATGTCTTTTCGCAAGGGACAAGGGCGATACTTCAATAGGTTTTCATATTCCGCTTTACCCGATGCTTGATGACAGAGTGACGCCTACATCGCGTCACAACACGGCTCCGATTTGGGGAACGAGCGAAAACAAATCTGCTTGGCATATTTATCTCGGTGACCGTGTGATGAACAATTCCGTTGAACCGTACGCCGCACCGGCAAGAGCGGAAAATTTGAAAAATATGCCTCCGGCATTTTCGATAGTGGGAACGGCAGACCCGTTTTATGACGAAACAAAGGAATATTTCAGCAAACTGAAAGAAGCGGGAGTGCCTTGCGAGCTTACAGAATACGACGGTTGCTTCCACGCATTCGATATGATGGTACCGTTTGCAAAAATCAGCAAAAAGGCTTCATTTCATTTGCTTGACAAATACAATGAATATTGCCGAAAATACATATAAATTAATCCGCCGTGGATTTTTCTGCGGCGGATGTGTTACACTTCGATTTACACAAAAGAGGCTCAAATCGGTTGGTTTATTTAATCGGCGTGTTTCATAAGCCTTATTCATAATCCTTGTCAATGTTGATTTATTATAATTTATATGTTATAATTTATAGGTTAAAAATATAAAAGGGGTTTGGTATGCAAAAATATCGGCTTGTTATCAACAACATTTTTGTTGAAAAAGGAAAACTGAATATTGAAACTACAGCCGAATTTGAAAAAAATCCACTTGCAACCGTACCGAAAATAAGGCTGTATTTTTGCGGTCAGGGACAGACAAGGCGTTTTCCGCTTCCTGTTTGGGAATGCACCGATGAAAACGGTGTTTGCAAAGCAAAGGCACAGTACAGCTACAACCTCTATTATCTTTTTTATATGCAAACACTCAAAGAACCTGCTGTGCTGACTTTTGATTTGGCTTACGGTGCAAACGAATACGAAGCAGTTGATTTTTCTGTTGAGAACTTTGACGGCAAACATTTAAAAATTGACGGCAACCGTGTAATAATTACCGACAAAATCAAATATCACAAACAGCATTTCGGCTTGCAGGATTTGACAAAGCGTTCAACCTATACCATTACGCTCAAAAAACCGATTGTAAAAATGCTTAATGTCTATTACAAAAAGTTCTGGAAGAAACCTGTTAAAATGAACAGAGTTACTTTTATTTCGGGCAGACGGTCGGAGCTCAGCGGCAATGAAAAATTTGTGTACGACAAACTGAAAAACACACCGGGCATCGACTTTCAATTTTTGATGTTCAGCAGTGCAAAAGGGCATTATAATATCGAAAACATTAAAAAGTTCTTTGGACTGTATGCAACATCACGGGTTGTGATTGTTGACGATTACTTCAGGATGCTCAACATTGTGCCAAAAAAAGACGATGTAAAGCTTTTTCAATTATGGCACGCTTGCGGTGCATTCAAGACCTTTGGCTTTACTCGCATAGGCAAAGACGGCGGTCCACGACAGTGGGCTAAAAACCACCGTATGTATGATTACGCCGTTGTCAGCTCAAAGAACATTGCAAAGCATTATGCCGAGGGCTTTGGAATTCCCGACAGTTGCGTACTGCCGAGCGGTGTGCCGAGAACCGATATTTTTTGTGACGGCGAATACAAAGCAAAAGCGAGAACGGCATTTTTTGAAAAATATCCGCAATTAAAAAATAAAAAAATAATTCTCTTTGCACCGACATTCAGAGGCAAAGGGCAAATGAGTGCATACTACCCTGCCGACAAATTTGACCCGAATGAGATTTGTGCGGCTCTTGATGAAAAATATGCAATCATTATCAAACTTCACCCGTTTTGCAAAGAGAAATACATTATTGATGAAAAATACAAAGGCCGCATAATCGATTTGTCAAACGCAGATGAACTTAACGACCTGCTGTTTGTGACGGATTTGCTCATCACGGACTACTCAAGCGTTGTATTTGAGGCTTCGTTGCTTGACATTCCTATGCTGTTTTATGCATTTGACCTTGACGAATACATTGAAAACCGTGATTTTTACTACGACTTTAAGGAGTTTATTCCTGGCAAAACGGTGAAAACTCAGAACGAACTTGTAACAGCCGTTAAAAACAGCGATTTTGAAAGCGAAAAAATTGAAAATTTCAAGCACACATTCTTTGATGATATTGACGGAAAGTCAAGCCAAAGAGTGGCTGATAAAATAATATCTTTACTTAATTTGGAGAGCTGATATATGGCATACAAATCAAAAACCGACCCTGCTTTACAGGTACTTCAAACAGAAAACACATCTAAAGTTTTTTCAATCAAGCGAAACATTTTGACTCATTTTCAGGATTTTACAAAAGATTTTCAGTCGAATATGCACCACAAGGGCTATCGCCGTTTTATGAATAAGCTTATGGATACCGAAATTCCAAAAGCGTACAGAGAGGCGGCAAAAGCACCTGTTGATGAAAAAAAGGTTGTTTTTGTTGAAGTCAGACACCCTAAGATAACAAACAGTATGCAAGTTATGTTTGACGAACTTGCAAACAACTATGACTACAATATTCACACTCACTTTTTACTTACAAACGGGACAATCCGTGCCGATTTCAGAAAGCGTTGCCTTGACGCCGTAAAGGATATTGCAACGGCAAAGTATGTATTTATGAACGAAGCTTCAAACACTATGTCGGCAATGCCGCTCCGTCCGGAAACGAAAATCATTCAACTTTGGCACGGTTGCGGTGCGTTTAAAAAATTCGGATTTTCAACAGCCGATTTATTGTTCGGTGCGTCAAGAGAAGAACAGCTCAAGCACCCGTTTAACAAAAACTATTCGCTTGTAACGGTTAGCTCACCCGAGGTTATTTGGGCGTACAATGAGGCTATGAATATTGACGGGAGCACAGGCATCGTTCAGGCGACCGGTTCAAGCCGTACGGATATTTTTTACGACGAAAAGTTCCTCGAAGAGGCAAGAGAGCATATTTATGAGCTTGTTCCGCAAGCGAAAGGCAAAAAAATTATTCTGTACGCTCCGACATTCCGCGGCAGAGTTGCAAAAGCCGAAACGCCGGATATGCTCAACATCAAAATGTTTTATGAGGCTCTCGGAGACGAATATGTACTTCTTATCAAACATCATCCGGTAGTAAAAAATCCGCCTGCCGTGCCTGAAAAATACAAAAATTTTGCAATGGATGTGGGTAATATTTTGAGCATTGAGGAATTGCTCTCAACTGCCGACATCTGCATTTCAGACTATTCGTCGTTGGTATTTGAATACAGCCTTTTTGAAAAGCCGCTTATTTTCTTTGCTTACGATTTAGACGAATATTTTGATTGGAGAGGCTTTTACTACGATTACTTTGAACTTGCTCCGGGTCTTATCGCCAAAACAAACTTTGAGATGATTGACTACATCAAGAATATTGACGAGCGATTTGACAAAAAAGCAATTCAGGATTTTCGATACAAATTTATGCGTTCGTGCGACGGCCACGCAACACAAAGAATTATTGACACAATGTTTGAAAATCCCGAGGCACACAAAAAGGAATGTACAAACTTTGAGCATTTTTACACTGTGCCTAAGGTTGAAAGCAGTAAAACTCCGTACTTCAAGCGAGTTGAGAAAATCAAAAAGCAAAAGAAGAATGCAACAAAGCTTTATGACAGTTTGAAAAACGGCGACATTCAAAAAGGCAGCGTTATCGCACTTGACATCAAGTCAAAGGAAGTGAGGACACTTGCAAAGGCGCAGGGTGTAAAACTTGTTAAATCAGGCAACCTTGAAGAAACAATGCCTATTATTGCACAAAGCGAGTACATCGTTATCGACAAGCCGAGCACCTTGCTTGACAGTCTTGAGCTAAAAGAAGATACAAAGGTTGTCTACCTTCCGCCTAACGCATTTCCGCTTACAACTTTTGGTTGCGACACCAAAAAATACAGAAGCGGTCTTCGCAAAGAAATCTATGAAGTTGCACCGTTGTTTAACAGCGTGTATGCAGTTACCGCACCGAGTGAAGCAACAGGCGAACTGTTCAAAAAAGAATTCGGCAAGGATGTAAAGGTACTCAACATCGGCGATGTTAAAACCGACATTTTCTTTGATGATGAAAATAAGAAAAAAGTCCTTGATAAACTGTATGAAAATCATCCGAAACTCAAAGGCAGAAAAATCATCGTTTATATTTCAACCAGCGGTGAAGCAATTGACGACTCGGCTATGTACGAATATCTTTACAAGGATTATGTACTTCTCAAATGCTACACAAATCCAAACAATGTTACCGAAACTCTTGTTTACTATGCGGACAGCATAGTTGATGTCAGCGAAACATTCAAGCCGTACGAGCTTTTGTCGATTGCCGATATTGCAATAGGCAACATCAACGCTCCGGTTATTTCATTTGCCGCAACAGGCAAGCCTTTGTTCCTGTATACCGAAAACACAAACAAAGCTTTATCGGAAACAGAAACGCTTATTGATGTCAAGAATGACCTCAATATTCCAATATATAACTGCATTGACGATGTTATAAAAGAAATTTTGGATATTGAAAACTACGATTATTCGGGTTATAATCAAATAAAAGACAAATATCTTGCAAACTGCAACGGCAACAGCCTTGCAAATTTGCTAAATCAATTAAAGTAATTTAAGGAGATAATATTATGACATACGGTGTTATTCTTGCCGGAGGTATCGGCTCAAGAATGGGCGGCGACAAGCCAAAGCAGTACCTTACTGTAAAGGGCAAGCCTATCATCATCTATACTATTGAAAAATTTTTGGTAGTGCCTGAATTTGAAAAAGTTATCGTTCTCTGTCCAAGTCAGTGGGTTGAACACACAAAGAACCTCATTGAAAAGCACATTGCTCCGGCAAAGGACAAGGTTGAAGTTATTGAGGGCGGTTCAACAAGAAACGAAACCATTATGAACGCTATCAAACTTATCGAAAGCGAAGGCAATCTCAACGACGACACAATCATTGTTACTCACGATTCTGTTCGTCCGTTCGTTACCCACAGAATTATTGAAGAGAACATCAAAGCAGCCGAAGAATTCGGTGCCTGCGATACGGTTGTCCCTGCAACAGACACAATTGTTGAAGCTATAGACAACAAAGCAATTTCAAACATTCCTGACAGAAGCAAGATGTATCAGGGTCAAACACCGCAATCATTTAAAGCTCTCAAACTTAAAAATATGTACGAAAGCCTTACGGACGAAGAGAAGGATATTCTCACCGACGCAGCAAAAATTTTTGTTATCAAAGGCGAAAAGGTTGCCCTTGTTCAAGGCGAAACCTACAATATGAAAATAACTTATCCGTATGATTTAAGAGTGGCAAAATCTTTGCTGGAGGATGAAACCGATGATTAATACAATTTATCGTTTGGTAGCTCCGAGAAGATTTGAAATTGCATTTGACGACATCAATATGTACGGTGAAAACGCAATTGTAAGACCTACCAACCTTTCAATCTGCAATGCGGATATGAGATATTATCTCGGCACGCGTGATGCCAAGGTTCTTGCCGAAAAGCTTCCTATGGCTCTCATTCACGAGGGTATCGGCGAAGTTTTGCACGACCCGTCGGGCAAATTCAAAACGGGTGACCTTGTTGTTATGGTACCGAACTGTCCAACCGAAAAAGACGATTATATTGCCGAGAACTATTTGCGTTCTTCAAAATTCTGCGGTTCGTCGATGGACGGATTTTTGCAGGAATTTGTTGAGATTTCACCTGAAAGACTTGTAAAACTTCCGCAGGATATAGACAGAAATGTTGCAGCTTTTACCGAAATTGTATCGGTATCGGTTCACGCAATCACCCGATTTGACAAAATAGCACACGCACGCAAGGATGTCATCGGCGTATGGGGTGACGGCAACCTCGGTTACATCACTTCCCTTTTCCTCAAATACACATATCCGAATTCAAAGATAGTTGTTTTCGGCACAAACAGAGAAAAACTTAACGACTTCACCTTTGCCGACGAAACACATCTTGTAAACGAAGTTCCAAACGGCTTTACAATGGATCATGCATTTGAATGTGTCGGCGGAAACGGCAGTCCTATTGCCATTGAGCAGATTATCGGACTTATAAAGCCTGAATCAACGCTTTCGATTTTGGGTGTAAGCGAATATCCTGTACCTATCAACACAAGAATGATTCTTGAAAAAGGTATTCGTATGTTCGGCACATCAAGAAGCGGCGTTGCCGATTTTCAAAAGACGGTTGATATGTATGTTGAACACCCTGAGATTATCGACTACCTCGGCAATCTTGTAAGCAGCGTTAATGTTGTAAGAACCACGACCGACATCAAAAACGCATTTGAAAAGGATACCCAAAAATCATTTGGCAAAACCATAATGAAATGGGAAGAATAATGTAAAAACCGCTCAGTTTGCTATTTGAAAGGCTGTGGTGATTAATGATATTTTTTGTACTTGTTCTCCTGCTGTTGATTTTCAACAAAATGGAAATATGCAAACCCGGCACCTTTAACAAAGATTATATTTCGCCGGACGGCACACTCGCCGTAAAAGGTATATTTGTTGCACTGATTTTGCTCAGTCACGGCAAAGGATATGTTGAACTCGGCGGAATTTATGACGAACCGTACACGACAATGCAAAATCACCTTAATCAAATGGTGGTGGCAATGTTTCTTTTCTACTCCGGCTACGGAATGATGGAAAGTATGAAGAAAAAGCAGTTTGCCTATGTCAAGTCAATTGCGACAAAGCGTTTTCCGAACCTGCTGTTGAACTATGATTTGGCTGTACTGTTGTTCTTTATATTAGGTTATGTCATCGGGCAACCGCAAACGGTTAAAAACTTGCTGATTGCATTTACCGCCTGGAACGGAATAGGTAACTCAAGCTGGTACATTTTTGTTATACTTGTAATGTATATTGCAACGCTCATAGCATTTTTACCGAAAAAATTCAGCGAAAACAAAACACTTGAATTCATATCGCTTGTTATCTTAACAGTTTTCGCTGTTGCACTTGTGCTTACACTCAAAAAAGCGGGAAAGCCAAACTTCTTCTTTAACACAATCATCCTGTTCCCACTTGGATTTTGGTACAGCTATTTCAAAAATCCGATTGAAAAGATACTGATGAAAAACGATATAATCTATTCGTGCGTTCTTGCCGTTGTTGTAGTTGCATACATTTTGGCATATCTTCACAGATTTGACAGATTGCTTGCATATGAAGTATGGGCAATACTTTTCTGTGCACTTACGGTTATGCTGACTATGAAAATTTCGCTTCAAAACGAGGTGCTCAAATTCCTCGGCAAGCACATTTTCAGCATCTATATTATTCAACGAATACCTATGATACTGCTTGACCATTACGGCGTGTCATCAAGGCATAAATACATTTTTCTCATTGCCTCATTTGCTCTCACAACAGCTATGGCTCTTGCATTTGATTTTGTGACCGGCAAAATATCGAGTGCAATTTGGAAACCCAAAAAAATACAAAACTAAACAACTTCAAAAAACACCGCAAACACTCAGCTGAATGTTTGCGGTATTTTATTTTAACCGATACGGGTTTTCACCGTTTTATCAATCACCTTATAAAAGGCATATGTTATCAAATATCCGAAAATCGCACCTGCCGTATTGCTGATTACATCGTCGATTTCACTCACACCGAGAGAAAAAGCGTACTGCACGCTCTCTATACCGATGCTAAAGAGCAGTGCAAACAGAAAAAACAGCCACGGCTTTCTTTTTTTATCCTCATTAAAACAGGCGTACGCGCAGCCAAGCGGATAAAACATTGCAATATTCATAACGATAACTCTTATCCATTCCTCGTAGCCGGTACTGAAATACAGTTTAATCGAACGAAAAGGTTCAAGAATAATCTCTCTTGTATCTGCACCGAAGCGTGTAAAAACCGAAGGGCAAAGTGCAAGAATAACGCACACCGCAAAAACGACGGTAACTATATAATTGTTTTGTTTTTTGGATTGGCATAAAAATTTGTAAACGGCACAAATGAGCGACAAAACAGCAAGTGCCAGCAACACAATACTTTTATCCATACAATAAATAATGTGGAGCAAATCCCCCATATGTCACCTCGAAATCAAAAAAGAACATTGAGATACTTTAATGTATCAACAATCTTTTGTTGACGCTTTGCATTCTCTTCTTTTCTTACTTTTTCCGTATTTTTAACGACTATGGACGGAGTGGAAGAAAAAATCTTCAAAAACTTTTTTTGCGTACCTTTGTCAAGTGAACGCCATGCTTCGGCTCCGCCTTTAAGCGACGGAATAAGGTTATCCTTAACGCCGAGCAGACCCTCTTGATTTATCCCCGCTATAACAGTATCAAAAACCTCGTCAAGCACCTGCTCCTGTTCATCGGTCAGATTATCAACCAAATCGTGCAAAATACCGTCGTTCAATTTTCCCATCGGAGTAAGGTCGTCAACTTTTTTGAGCTTTCTGCCGACAAACTGCCACGAGTATAAATCGTGCTGAAGCGGTCCCAAAACTTGGTCACTTTTAACAACCGTATAATCATAATCGTGTGCAAGCATCATACCTATAAATGACGACTGAGGCACAAAATGGCGATACTTAGGAAGCATTTCGGCATACGCCTCGCTCTCAAGATACGAATAATCCCAGAAGCCCGGCCCGTCATTATTGTATACCTTTTCAATCCTGTCTCGAATTTCTTTTTTACAAAACAGAGTGGCATACTGTGCAATAAATCCGCCCTTTGAATGGCCGCAGACGATAATCTTGCCGTCAAATTTATTTGCCACTTTTTCAAGATACTCTGTTGCAAGCATATTTGACGGAATACCTTTTTTCGTCAGTATATCAATATCTTCTTTCCAACCGATAAGCGTATCGTCTGTTCCTTTGAAAAGCACAACAACATTGCCGTCAGGCAACAAAAATGTAGCCGCTTCAAACTGAACGGCAGGCTTTTTTTCGTATATGCGAACAGCGGCAACAACTTTCATTTCGGCAAAACGGTTTTTGTCTGCCATTGCCATCATAACCTCGCTAATATACTTTTGAAGAACCAAGCCAACCGGTTCGTGTTTTCTGCCACGCAGGTCAAAAATTTTATTTGCTGCTTCGTTATACAAAACAGGTTCATCATCGAAACTGTCTGACACAGCAAGTTCAAGAGGCATATAATACATATCGCAAAGTGCAACATTATCCGCCTCACCAAACGGAACATCGCAAAATGAAGTATTTCCGTATTTTTCTATATAATCAATAACATTAGGCATAAAAAACACTCCGTTAAAACAATTATTGTAATAATTATAACAAATAATGCACACAATTACAATAAAATTTTATGTATTATACACAAACGGTATGATTGTCACAATTCTTAATGTACTATATTATATATTGTAATTAATATAAAAAACTGTCGGTGCAAATGTACCGACAGTTTATCATAATGTTTATTACTTAAGTTTTGGTTTAATTCTGCGTTTTTCTTCCTTGTGCTTCTTATCTGCTTCAAGAGCAGCCTCTGCAAGCTTTGCAGGAGAACCGCAGCACTTCTTGTACTTCAAACCGCTGCCGCACGGACACGGGTCGTTAGGGCCGATTTTCTTATCCTTACGGATTGTAACAGCCTTTGCGGTTTCGCTCTCTTCTGTTCCGCCCGAAGTTGTTGAAGTAACCTGTGCAACAGCCTTACGCTGTACATCTGACTTATGGATAGGCATAAGAGTGAGCATCATCTTTGCTGTATCTTCTCTGATAAGTGATGTCATTTCATCAAACATATCGTATGATTCCATACGGAAGATAACAACAGGATCCTTTTGAGCGTATGAACGGAGGTGAATACCCTGCTTCAAGTCTTCCATAGCGTCGATGTGATCCATCCAGTATGTATCAACATTTCTGAGGATAACCATTCTCTCGAAATCTTGGAACATATCGTAGCCGAGAACATTTTCCTTTTCTTCAAGAATCTTGTGTCCTCTGTCTTGAAGAAGTTCAACTGTATCTGCAACTGTGAGTGATTCAACATCCTTGAAGTCATCGTCTGTTGCGATATTCCAATCCTTGTACTTTTCACGAAGACCGTCAACATTCCAATCAGCCTTTGATTCGCCGGTGAAATAATTTGTAACGGTTTCTTCGATGTTTGTATCAAGCATCTTATTAACTGTTTCTGTAAGGTCAACACCGTCAAGAACCTGGTCACGCTGATTGTAAATAAGCTCTCTCTGACGGTTCATAACATCGTCATACTGAAGGGTATTCTTACGGATTGCAAAGTTCTTACCCTCAACCTTTTGCTGTGAAGACTCAATTGTCTTTGAAATAAGGCGTGATTCGATAGGCATATTCTCATCATCTGTGAGCTTGCTCATCATCTTTTGCATTCTGTCGCCGCCGAACAAGCGCATCAAGTCATCTTCAAGTGAAAGGAAGAACTGGCTTGTACCCGGGTCACCCTGACGACCCGAACGACCGCGGAGCTGGTTATCGATACGGCGTGCGTCGTGTCTTTCTGTACCGAGAATGAACAAACCGCCTGCTTCTCTTACCTTATCTGCTTCGTCCTTGATTTCTTCCTTGAATTTTGCTTCAAACTCAATAAATGTCTTGCGGGCACGAAGAATATCTTCATCATCTGTTTCGCCGAAACCTGTTGCTTCTCTGATTTGCTCATTGGTGAATTCCATTTTTTTCATTTGAGCCTTTGCAAGGAATTCTGCGTTACCGCCGAGCATAATATCGGTACCACGGCCTGCCATATTTGTAGCGATTGTAACTGCACCGAACTTACCTGCCTGTGCAACAATCTCAGCTTCCTTTTCGTGGTTCTTAGCGTTGAGAACCTTATGTTCAATGCCCTCTTTTTTCAAAAGCTTTGAAAGTTCTTCCGACTTTTCGATACTGATTGTACCTACGAGTACCGGCTGACCCTTTTCGTGGCATTCTTGAATTTGCTTAATTACATTGTAGTACTTGCCCTTTTCTGTTTGGAAAATAACATCAGGCTTGTCCACACGAACAACAGGCTTATTTGTAGGAATTTCAACTACATCAAGCTTGTAGATTTCGTCAAATTCGTTTGCTTCTGTTGAAGCTGTACCGGTCATACCTGAAAGTTTCTTGTACAAACGGAAGTAGTTTTGGAAAGTAATGGTTGCAAGAGTTTTGCTCTCGTGCTCAACCTTAACGCCTTCTTTTGCTTCAAGTGCTTGGTGAAGACCCTCATTGTATCTACGGCCTTCCATAATACGACCTGTAAATTCATCAACGATTTTAACCTGACCGTCTTTAACAACATAGTCGATATCTCTTGTCATTACACCGTGAGCCTTGATAGCCTGGTCGATGTGGTGACGGAGTGTTGTGTGCTCAATATCCATAAGGTTTTCAACATTAAAGAATGCTTCTGCCTTTTCAACACCGCTCTTGAGAAGTGTTGCTGTCTTTGCCTTTTCGTCAACTACATAGTCGCCTTCATAAGTTTCTTCTGTGTCTTGCTTGTCATCGGTTTTTGCAACCTTGGTCATAACAAGAGTGTTGGCAAAGTTATCAGCCTGACGGTAAAGGTCTGTTGAAGCGTCGCCCTTACCGGAAATGATAAGAGGTGTACGCGCCTCATCGATAAGAATCGAGTCAACCTCATCGACGATAGCAAATGAGTGACCTCTTTGAACCTTACGCTCTTTGTAAGGAACCATATTATCACGAAGATAGTCAAATCCCATCTCGTTGTTTGTACCGTAAGTAATGTCGGCATTGTAGGCTTCCTGACGCTCTGCATCGCTCTTTTCGTGAACAATAAGTCCTACGCTCAAGCCGAGGAAGCGATAAATCTTACCCATCCATTCGGAGTCACGCTTTGCAAGGTAATCATTAACTGTTACGATATGAACGCCCTCGCCCGAAAGTGCGTTAAGGTAAGCCGGAAGTGTAGCAACAAGAGTCTTACCTTCACCGGTCTTCATCTCGGCAATTCTGCCTTGGTGAAGAACGATACCGCCGATAAGCTGAACATCAAAGTGACGCATACCGAGAACACGCGAACTTGCCTCACGGCAAACTGCAAACGCGTCCGGAAGAATATCATCAAGAGTTTCTCCGTTAGCAAGTCTTTCTTTAAGAACAGGAGTTTGGGCTGCAAGCTCCTTATCATCCATGTCCTTGTACTTCTCTTCAAGGGCATTGATTTTGTCAACTGTTTTGCGGAGCTTTTTGACCTCATGCTTTGAGTAATCTCCGAAAATAGCTGTTACAAATTTGTTAGCCATTTATTTCACCTCAAAATTAGGAATTAATATTTTGCATTTGCATACTTCGATATGATAACATATTGACAGCGGATTGTCAAATAATATTTGTTATTTTTTATATTAATTATTATATAGATTTTTTATTGATGTAAGTGCACCTCCCGAAACGGCATTCTCTGCATCTTCGTCAAAAGACAAAACAAGGTTTTTGTCCCCTTTTTTAACTTTGAGGGTAACGGTAGCCTCTGACTCGTCCGTTGCCGAATTCATAGAACTCACAAGCTCATTGAGCGAAATGTTTAAAAAATTCTCGTCATCCAGTTTTCCCAAAAGCTGAAGCGGAGTATATTCCGATTTCAAGCCGGACGCAAAATCGTAAGCAGCCGAGCTTAAATCCTTATTTTTGACTGTGACGGTGACCGTTTGGTTTTCTACATCAACAGACTCAACGCTGATTGAAAGATTGCCGAACATTGCCTTGCCCAATTCAACAAACTGTTGGTGCTTTTCGGCATATTTCAAAATGTAGTTAAGCGTTGACGAGCTGACATATTTTTCAAGTTTATCGGTGTCAAACTCTTTTAATGCGGTTTCAACCGTCGAAACGGTTTCGGTTATGTTTTCCTCAGTCATTTCGGTCTTTGCACAGGAAGCAAACGAAAGAGCCACGGCAACAACTAAAATCACGCTAATCAAAATTTTAGGAATATTTTTCATAATTGCACCTCAATAATAGAATAATGACATTTTAACACACAATGGCGATTTTGTATATATTTCAGCGATAAAATTTAAAAAAATCTTTTCGACAAAATTAATAATTTAATAATTGCATTTTTATAGAAGCTATGATATAATCAATTAGTCTATAAACTATATATTGGGGATTTGTACCCTGCAAAACACATTTTGTTGTAAAAATGCAGAATATTTGATGAAACAAGGAAGAATAATGAAACAGTTTTTGCACAGATATTTCGGAGCTACAAAGTGGAAACGGTTGTTTGACCTGGTAGTCTCGCTTTTCAGCCTGATAATTTTATCACCGCTGTTTTTATTTATCATAGCAGTTAATTTTTTCACGCCGAACTGCAAAGTGTTTTTCAGTCACGAACGCAGAGGCAGAAGCGGAAAGCCGTTTAAAATTTACAAATTTCAAACTATGCGTAACGACACGCCGAATTGTGCGACGGGTGAGCTTGAAAATCCGGAACAGTACATTACCAAATTCGGAGCGTTTCTTCGCAAAACGAGTATGGACGAGCTTCCGCAGCTTTGGAACATTCTTAAAGGAGATATGAGTTTTGTGGGTCCGAGACCGCTCATTTCAAGCGAAATCAGAGCTCACAGACTTCGACTTGAATACGGCGTTTACCGTTTCAGACCGGGGCTTACCGGCTGGGCACAAATTAACGGTCGCGACGACATATCCCTTATGAAAAAAATGAAACTTGACAAAGAATACTGTGACAAATGGAGTTTAAAGCTCGACATAATTATTCTATTGCGTTCATTCGGAGTTGTAGTTAAGCAAAAAGGCTACCAAGAGGGTGCAATTCACAGAAGATAACAAACTATCCACAGGGAGATACTATATGGAAAGAAACTTTATTGACGGATATACCGAATGGCAAAGCAATCCGGAAATAGTAGGTGTAAACAGGTTGCCTCAACACGCAACCCTTATGCCTTACGAAACATTTGAGGAAGCAAAAAAGGCAGACAGATATGCCTCTTCAAGATGCAAGCTTTTGAACGGCAAATGGAAGTTTAAACTTTACAAAAACTATGCTTACAGACCGTCTGATTTTGCAGACCCGAATTACGATTCGCACAATTGGGACTCTGTAACTGTACCGGGTTCATGGCAAATGCAGGGCTACGACCAGCCTCAATACTGCAATGTGCGTTATCCTTGGGAGGGCAGTGAGGATATTTGCCCGCCTAACGCACCGGTTAAGCACAATCCTGTTGGCTGTTATCTCAAAAAAATACACATTAATCAGGCGGTACTCAACAGAAGAGTAGTTCTCTGTTTTGAGGGCGTTGAAGCCGCATTTTATCTTTATGTAAACGGCGAAAAAATAGGATATAGCGAATCGTCCTTTAACAGAGCAGAATTTGACATTACGCGCCATCTTGTTGAAGGCTCAAATGTTATCGGCGTTGAAGTTTACCGTTGGTGTACAGGCAGTTGGCTTGAATGTCAGGATATGTGGCGTCTCGGCGGTATCTTTCGCGATGTGTATATTTACACGACCGAGCGTGAATATATCAGGGATTTTGAAATTCACGCAGAGCCGGATTCGCAGCTTCACGACGGCTATCTCACGGTTCGGGTAAAGACCAACGGTGCATATGAAGGTTTGAGCATTGATATGACCGTTGTTGACGATGACGGTACGACTGCCGCACTTGACAGTCAATATGCAAGTGAGGACCATGTAACCGACCTTAAAGCGATTGTTACAAATATTAAGCCGTGGAGCAGTGAAACTCCGCATCTTTACACAGTTGTGCTCACGCTCAAGAATAACGGTGTGCCTATTGAATACATATCACACAAAATCGGTTTCAGAACTGTTGAAATCAAGGACGGCATTATTCGAATCAACGGCAGAAGAATTGTGTTCAAGGGCACAAACAGGCACGAATTTGACTGTCGCAACGGAAGATATATTACCGAAGAAGTAATGCGTCAAGACATTGAATTAATGAAAAAGAACAACATCAATGCCGTTCGTACCTCGCACTACCCTAATGCCCCAAGATGGTATGAGCTTTGCGACGAATACGGACTGTATGTAATTGATGAAAACAATATGGAAACCCACGGCACCGGTTGGTCAACAATTATCGGTTGTCCGCAACTTCCGGCGTCCCGCCCGGAATGGGAAAAAGCTTGTATGGAGCGTATCAAAGCTCTTTATCAGCGTGATAAAAATTATTCGTGCGTTGTTTGCTGGAGTCTCGGCAACGAATCTCTTGGCGGCGAAACGCCTAAAAAGATGTACAAATGGATTAAGGAAGCCGACAAATCGAGATTTATTCATTTTGAATGTGACAGAGCACCCGATGAAAAAGAGCTTTCGGATGTCCAAAGCAAGATGTATGCAAAACCTTGGGATTGCGAGGAATATGCCCTCACAGGCAGAGACGGCAGGCCTTACATTCTTTGCGAATACACTCACGCAATGGGTAATTCCTGCGGTTCAACCGACGAGTACACCACTCTTTGGGACAAATATCCTTGCCTTCAGGGCGGATTTGTTTGGGATTGGGTTGACCAAAGCATAATGACAACCGATGAAAACGGCAATGAATATCTTGCTTACGGCGGTGATTTTGGTGAAAATCCGCACGACGGACACTTCTGCGGCAACGGACTTTTATTCGGCGACAGAGCCGTTACCCCTAAACTTGCCGAAATCAAAAAGCTTTATCAAAACATTGATTTTAAGGCAATTGATGCAGAACGCGGAATTATCGAAATCAAAAACAAAAATTTATTTACAAATCTCAGAGAATACGACCTGCACTGGTGTCAATGCAGTGATAAAGGAGTGTTCAGCGAGGGTACATTTGTTGTTGACATTGAGCCGTTTGACAAAAAAACAGTCAATCTTGAACTTGCAAAGGCTTCCTCAACCGAATACTACCTCAACCTTGAGCTTAAAGTAAGAGAGGACACTCCTTGGTGCAAGGCGGGTCACATTGTTGCCGAAGAACAATTTGTTATAAACGAATTTTTGAACACATACGATGAATTGGATGAGGAACTTCCTCTTCTTGTTGACGACACATACGGTTCACTTCGCATCATCAGCGACGACATCAACATTCGTTTTGAAAGAAGAGAGCGTAATCAGCTTTATTCAATTAAGGTGAACGGCGAAGAAATGCTTCAAGCACCTATGCGTCTCAATTTCTGGAGAGCATTGACCGACAACGACAGAGGTTCAAGAGCCGGAAGCAGACTCGGTTGCTGGAGAGATGCCGGCGACACACCGGGAATTTTCAACAACACCAAATGGAGAATTGAAAGCTATCAAATTCTTGATAACGGCAAAAAAGTTGTTGTTGTGGGCGGTGCGGAAGTTTGCACGCAACCGGTTTCAAGAGCCGTTGTTGTTTACACCATAACATCAAAAGGTATGGAAATAAGCCTTGAATTCAAGCCGAACGACACCTTGCCGGAGATTCCGGAAGTCAGCCTTTTGTTTGAACTTCCAAAGGATTTTGAAAATCTCACCTATCTCGGTGCCGGTCCTGACGAAAACTACATCGACAGATGCAACGCTGCAAGAATCGGACTTTACACCACTACCGTCAGCGATTTATGGGTTGACTATCTCAAGCCTCAGGAATGCGGCAACAGAACAGGTGTAAGATACGCAACGCTTTTGGGAAACAAAAAATCGTTTGGAATTGTTGCAGAACCGGTTTGCGAACTCAACGCCTGCCATTATCTTCCAAAAGAAATTGAGGACATATGGCACAAAAAAGATTTGCCGGAATATGACAAAACCGTTGTAAGAGTTATTGCAAGACAGCAGGGCGTTGGCGGTTATGACAGCTGGGGTGCACACTGCAACGAAAAGTATAAAAACAAAACGGACAAAACCTACCGTTTGAAATTCCAACTTAGATTTTAAAAACGACAGCATTGCATTTTACTTGTCAATTAACTTTTATTAGACTTGACAAAGTAAAATTTAAGTATTAATATTGTTACACATATTTATTTTATTGTATTTATTTATTTGATGAAATAGGGACTTGAGCCCTATAAGAGAGGTAAAACTATGTCATTTAAAGAAACGGTAACCGATTTTGCAGTTAAACACGCAATAAAGTATGCCAGAAAAGATTTTGACAGGAACGCACCGAGAATATTGAAATTAGTTGAAAAGGCTGATGTTAAACGCGTTAACCGTTCAACTTATGCGGGTCTTCACAAAGTAATGAACGACCCGAACAACAACTGGATGAAGTTTGCAAAAGACATCATCTGCAACACAGACGAGCATGTTATTGAAAAGCTTGTTCCGCCGCTTATGAATGTTGCCATCAACAGCTACACAAAGCGTATGGCGGCTATTGAAAAATATGGCTGTAATGTACCGTGGGCAATTCTTATGGACCCGACGGCAGCGTGCAACCTCAAATGCACAGGCTGTTGGGCGGCAGAATACGGTCACACAAGCAGTCTTTCATATGACGACCTTGCAAGAATAATCAAGCAAGGCAAAGAACTCGGCACTTATATGTATCTTTACACAGGTGGCGAACCGACGATGAGAAGAGCCGATTTGATGCGACTTTGCCGTGAAAATCCGGATTGTGCTTTTTTGAGCTTCACAAACGGCACTCTTATTGACGACAGTTTTGCAGACGAAATCAGAGAAGTCGGCAACTTCTACCCTGCATTCTCTATCGAGGGATATGAAGAAGAAAACGACTTCCGCCGCGGCAACGGTACTTTCAAAAAATGTACTGCCGCTATGAAACGCCTTAAAGACAGAGGCGTTCCGTTCGGTGCTTCTCTTTGCTACACAAGCAAGAACACAGAAGTTTTGGCATCTGACGAATATATGGATTGGCTCATTGAACAGGGCGTTAAGTTTGCTTGGTTCTTTACATATATGCCGACAGGCAACGGAGCGGTTACAGACCTTATGGTATCTCCTGAACAGCGTGCTCTTATGTACAAGAAAATGCACGAATGGCGTCACACAAAGTCAATTTTCGCTCTTGATTTCTGGAACGACGGTGAATATGTTCAAGGTTGTATTGCAGGTGGCAGACACTACTTCCACATCAATTCAAACGGCGACTGCGAACCTTGTGCTTTTGTTCACTATTCAAATGTAAACATCAAGGAATGCAGTGTTTTGGAAGCACTCCAAAGCCCGCTCTTTATGGCTTACAAGAAAAACCAACCGTTCTCAAACAATATGCTTCGTCCTTGTCCTGTACTTGACAATCCGGGAGCAATCAGCAAAATGGTTGCCGAAACAGGTGCATATTCAACAGAAATGCAACATCCTGAAAGTGCAAACGCTTTGTTTGACAAGACTGTTGCTGCTGCAAAGGCTTGGAAAGTTAAGGCAGACGAATTGTTCGACAGAGACGAGTACATTGCAAAGCATGTTAAAGACGAAAATATGTACAACTACGAAAAAGATGATTCCGAAAGAGATTTTAACGAATTTGAAAAAACAGAATAATCTTTTATTCTAAACGAACGATAAGGGCATATCAATCAGATATGCCCTTTGTATGCTTTTTTATTAGACAATTTAAGGAGTAGTTTAATGAACACACCGTTATTAATAGTAATAGTTATACTTATAATTTTCTCGGCATTTTTCTCTTCGGCGGAAACTGCGTTTTCATCGCTCAACAAGGTAAAGCTGAAATCAATGGCACAGGGAAAAAAGAGCAAAAAAATAGAGCGAACCATCAAATTGGCGGAGAATTTTGACATTGTGCTCTCTACCCTGCTGATAGGAAATAATGTTGTAAATATTGCCTCCACCTCGATTGCCACACTGTTTTTTACCGGTTTATTGGGAGATAACAGCGACCTTGGTGCAACGGTCAGCACAATAGTTATGACAATTGTTGTGTTGATTTTCGGAGAAATCACGCCGAAAAATTTCGCAAAGGAAATGGCTGAATCATATGCAATACTCATTGCACCGATTGTTAAATTCTTTGTTTTCCTTTTCTATCCTCTCAATATGTTTTTCAGAGGATGGAAGCTTTTGCTCGGCAAAATGTTTAAATTCAGAAAAAGCGATGCCGTAACAGAAGAAGAGTTGAAAACATATGTTGACGAAGCACAAACCGGCGGCGAAATCAGCGAAAACGAAAGTGAGCTTATCCGTTCATCAATAGAATTTGACGACCTTTACGCAAGCGATATTCTTACACCGAGAATTGATGTTGAAGCGGTTGACAAATATGCCAAACTTTCAGACATTGAAAAGGTGTTCAGGTCAACCGGTTACAGCCGACTTCCTGTTTTCATCGGCGACATTGACAATATTGTGGGCATAATCCACCACCGTGACTTTGAGGACATCAGAAGCCGCGGGCTGAAGTCACTTCGCACAATCATTAAAGCAGTTCCGACTGTCAGTCCGGACACAAAAATCAGCAAGTTGTTGCGAATTTTCCAAAAGAACAAAACGCATCTTGCAGTTGTAATTGACGAATTCGGCGGCACCGAGGGCATTGTTACGCTTGAGGATATAATTGAAGAACTTGTCGGTGAAATTTGGGACGAACACGACGAAGTTGAAGTTGACATTGAGCAAATCGACGACAATGCATACATTGTTGACGGTATGGCAAATCTTGACGATATGTTTGAATATTTTGAAATTGATGACAGCGACACAAATGTAACAACACTCAACGGCTGGATTATGGAAAACACCGACAAAATACCGGAAACGGGCGACAGTTTTGATTACAACACCCTACATTTTGAAGTTGTGGAAACCGACGGACGCAGAGCCGAAAAGGTTAAAGTCACAAAAATCATCGCAGAAAGCGAAGAACAAAACGAGGAATAACAAATGTTTTCATTTAAACGAGGAAAAATAGAATACATCATTGCCGGCTTGGGAAATCCGGGTCCTAAATACGCAAACACAAGACACAATGCGGGTTTTAAGGCGGTTGATTTGCTTGCAAAGGAAGATGGGTTTGAAATTAAGAAATCAAAATTTCAGGCTCTTATTGCAGACGAAATGATAGACGGCAAACGCTGTCTTGTTATGAAACCGCAAACTATGATGAACCTGAGCGGCGAAGCGATTATGCAAGCCGCCGAATATTATAATATTCCAAATGAGAACATCATAGTAATTTATGACGACATCAGCCTTGACATAGGCAAAACAAGAATAAGAAGAAAAGGCAGTGCCGGCGGTCACAACGGAATTAAAAGTATAATTTCGTGCCTTGGTTCGGAGGAGTTTCCGAGAATTAAAATCGGCGTTGACAAAAAACCGAATGCCTCATACGACCTTGCAAAATGGGTTTTAGGTGAATTCCCGAAAGAAAAGTCCGAAGAACTCCAAGCGGCACTCCAAAACGCAACTAATGCGGCAAAGCTTATGGTCAACGGCAAAACCGATGAAGCCATGAACAAATACAATAGTTAAAGGCGAAATATGAGCTGTTTTTCAAAAATATTTGACAAAGACAATGAATACCGAAATTTAAAAGAAGCAGTAGGCACTCACGAATTTCCCGTGGGTGCTGTCGGTCTGCCCGAAATCAACAAGGTTCACATCGTTCATTCTTTGTGCGACGACCTTAACCGAAAGGCTTTTGTAATCACGCCTGATGAGGCAAGTGCCATCAAGGTTTATGAGGATTTATCCACAATGACGGACGGCGTTTTGCTTTATCCGAGGAGAGAATTTACCTTTCTTGATGTTGAGGGGATAAGCCGAGAATTTGAGCATATCAGGCTCGGCGTACTGTCAAAAATCATCAAAGGCGACTACAACATTGTTGTTGCCTCGGTGCAGGCATCGTGCCAAATGACAATGCCGCCACAGGCACTTATTGACCGTTCCTTTACAATTTGTGAGGGAGAGGAAATTGATGTTGACGAAACTGTAGCAAAACTTGTCAAGGCCGGATACACACGGTTTGACCAGGTTGACGGCACAAGTCAATTCAGCGTCAGGGGCGGACTTATCGACATTTTTCCTCCGGGTGCGGACGACCCGGTAAGAATAGAACTTTGGGGCGACACCGTTGATTCAATCGCAAAATTTGATATTTCCACACAAAGAAGAAATAATATTGTAGAAAAGATTGACATTATTCCGGCAACAGAGGTTTTGTTTCCGTCAAAGGAAATTCAAGCCAAAAAGATTGACGAACTTGCCGCCACGCTCAAAGGCAAAGCAATTAAAGCAAGAGAAAAACTGTATGCCGACAGCGATAAGCTTAAGCAGGGCATAAATCTGCCGTGCAACGACAAATATCTTCCGCTTGCATACAAAAGCAACGGACTTTTTGACTATTTTGAAGGTCTGCTGTTTGTGCTCGAAAGCGGTAAATGCAAGGAAAGATGTGAAAATCAACAAAAGCTTATGCTTGAAGACATCAAGTGGTTGCTCGAAGACGGTATAATTTGCAAAGGAATTGACAAATTCACCCTTGATTTCAACGACCTTTTAAGCGTTTACGAAAATAACAAGGCTGTTTATCTTGACTCGCTTCCGCGCGGTAGTTTTGACACACCGATTAGGCACTTGGCGTCGTTCACCTGTCAAACATTCAATTCGTGGAGCGGAACGCTCAGCCAGCTAAAAGACGAGTTGTTCCCTCTTATCAAGACAAAATACGCCGTTTGCATACTTGCAGGTACATCAAAATCGGCAAAGGCACTTGCCTATGATTTGCAGGAAATGGGCTATCAAGCCGTGTACTGTGACAAAAAGCCCGAGGAATTCACTCACGGACTTGTAACCGTTATGGCGGGCACAACCTCATCGGGCTTTCAGCTGTCATCGTGCAAATTTGCACTCATAACCTACGGCAAGGTTAATCAGGCAAAGAAAAAACACAAGCACTTCAGCTCAAAAGACGCCATCCATTCACTTGATGAGCTTGTTGTGGGAGATTACATTGTTCATAACATCCACGGCATCGGCATTTTTGAGGGCATACAGGCACTTGAAATCAACAATGTAAGCAAGGACTACATCAAAATAAGCTACGCCAAGGGCGACAATCTTTATGTTCCCGTAACTCAGCTTGACCTTGTTTCAAAATACATCGGTCCGCACGACAACGCAAATGTAAAAATCAGCCGTCTCGGTTCCGGTGACTGGAGCAAAGCAAAATCCAAGGTTCGTGCCGGACTTCAGGATATGGCAAAGGAGCTTATCGCACTTTACTCAAAGCGAATGAATACAAAGGGCTATGCATTTTCGGAAGACACGGATATGCAGCGTGATTTTGAACTTCGATTTGCATATGAAGAAACCGATGACCAGCTTCGCTCAATTGACGAAATCAAAGCGGATATGGAAAAAACTGCACCGATGGACAGACTTCTTTGCGGCGATGTTGGCTTCGGAAAAACCGAAGTTGCTTTGCGTGCGGCATTTAAATGCATAGGTGACGGTAAACAATGTGCAATTCTTGTGCCGACAACCGTACTGGCAATGCAACATTTTCAAACGGCACAAAAGCGTATGGAAGCGTTTCCCGTAAGAATCGAAATGCTGTCAAGATTTGTATCGCCAACCAAACAAAAAGAAGTTCTGAGCGACCTTGAAAAAGGCAAGGTTGACCTCTTAGTCGGCACGCACAGAATATTCGGCAGCGACATCAAGTTCAAAGATTTGGGCTTGCTGATTGTTGACGAGGAACAACGGTTCGGCGTTGCTCAGAAAGAAAAAATAAAAGAAAAATTCCCAAGAGTTGATGTGCTGACACTGTCGGCAACGCCTATTCCGAGAACGCTGAATATGGCGATGAGTGGAATCCGTGATATGAGCTTGCTTGAAGAAGCTCCGGGCGACCGCAAGCCGGTGCAAACCTATGTTATCGAATACGATTTCGGCATACTTGTTGAAGCTATGGAAAAAGAACTTGCACGAGGCGGTCAATGCTATTATCTGCACAATGATATAGAAACCATCGACCACATTGCAATGCAAATAAAAAAAGCTATGCCGGACGCAACGGTCGGAATCGCTCACGGTCAAATGACGGAAGAGCAGTTGTCCGATGTTTGGCAAAAACTTCTCAATGCGGAAATTGACATTTTGGTGTGCACAACAATTATCGAAACGGGCATTGATGTGCCGAATGTCAACACGCTGATTATCGAAAACGCTAATAAACTCGGACTTGCTCAACTTCATCAAATCCGCGGCCGTGTCGGCAGAAGCAGTCGCCGTGCCTATGCCTACTTCACATTTTCAAAAGGCAAGGAACTTACCGACATTGCACAAAAACGACTTGAAGCAATCAGAGAATATACAGAATTCGGTTCAGGCTTTAAAATCGCTATGCGTGACCTTGAAATCAGAGGTGCCGGCTCACTTCTCGGCAACAAACAGCACGGTCATATGGAAAGCGTCGGCTATGATATGTACATCAAACTTCTTGAACAGGCTGTCAGCGAGGAAAAAGGCGAAACAGTACCGGACGAAAAGGAACAGGAGTGTCTTATCGACCTGCCTGTTGATGCAAGCATTCCGGCATCGTACATTTCGTCAACTCCGCAAAGGCTTGATATGTACAAAACGATTGCGAACATACGCTCAAACGATGAAGCAAACGAGGTTTACGACGAACTTACCGACCGTTTCGGCGTTCCGCCGGCAAGCGTGTACGGACTTGTTGAAATTGCACTTTTGCGTAACACGGCTATGAAACTCGGGATTTACGAAATCAGGCAAGGCGGCATTAATGCAAAATTTTTCATAAACGATATTAAACCCGAATATCTCATTGCGCTCAACGAAAAAATGCGTGGCAGAGCAAAGCTCAACTCGGGTAAAAAAAACTTTATTTCGGTTGAAACAGTCGGCGGCGACACTATCGGTTGTGTGCGTGATACACTCAATCTTTTGAGCGACTCCGTCAAAAATGAATAAAAAGCAGCGCCTCGGTTGATAATATAACCGAGGTGTTTTTTATGTCTACATCAAATTCAAAAAATAAGGACAAAAATATAAAGGCTCTGTTTTCGGTTGTGTGCCTTTGCGTTGTTTCACTCGGACTGATTGTGTACTTTTCAGCCACACAAAAAAGCAAGGAAAGTACGGTAAACGAGCCGACCACGATTATTGAAACAACCGAAGTTCAGCACGCGGTGACGGTTAAAGAAACTACGACGCAGACAACAACCAAAGCTCAAAAAACCACAAAAAAGCAAGCCGAATCGGAGCTTACAATGACACAAAGCGAAAACAACACGCCGTTCAAAAGCTACTACAAATATCCGCTCACGGACGCTGTGTCTAAGGGTTACAGCGAGGAGCTGACCTACGACAAGACCATGGGCGACTACCGTGCGCACACGGCAGTTGACTTCAGCGGAGCCCTCGGCGACAAAGTTGTTGCGGCAAACGACGGGCTTGTAACAAAAGTTTACACTGATTCAATGTACGGCTTATGTGTGGAAATTGACCACGGCGGCAAATTTGTGGCAAAATATTGCGGACTTGAAAGTGCCACGGTGAAAAAAGGCGACTTTGTCGACATTGGCAACACAATCGGCACGCTCGGCAAAATTCCGTGCGAATCCGGCGACGGCATTCATCTCCACTTTTCGGCAAAATACAAAGGGCAAACCACAAATCCGCTTAATGTAATGAGCAAAACGGAATAGTCCGCCGATAGGCTATGAATTTCGGGAGGATGATATCCTCCCCTACAAAATCGTGAGATATGCTCTTTTCAAACCATTTCGTCAACACTTCGTTTTGCCACCGTCTCACCTGCCGGTTCGGTCGGTGCTTATGCACTTTAGTGCATAAGCAAAGGCAAATCGGTTGAATTTATTTTGCGTGTTTCAGGAGCTTTATCGGCAATTTAAAGGCTCCTCTTGTTTAATCAAAAGGAGCCTCGTTGAGTTTATTATTTAGTTGTTACTGTCTTAACCTTAGACCATTTGCCATAAACTTTTTTACCGTTTATAACCTTATATGCACGGACGCGAACATAATACTTTTTCTTTGATTTAAGCTTTTTAATAGTCTTCTTTGTTGCCTTTTTCTTTGCAACTGTAACGGTTTTCTTGTTCTTCTTAAACTTCTTGTTTGTTGAAATTTGAATTTGATAACCGGTTACATTTTTAACAGCTTTCCAAGTTACAACAAGAGCTTTCTTTTTACCTTTTAAGACAAATTTCTTGAATTCTATATTTTGCTCTTCATTGTCGTTGCTCTCTTTATTTTTTTCCTCTTGGTATTCATTTATTCCGATAATTTCTACAGTTGGTACATTTGACTGAGAGGAACTTTCCTGACTATCAGCGGTTGTATAAACATTAATTTTGCTCATATCAAGAACATAATTATAAACCTTTTCGGCATTGTATATACCATCATTCATTTTATCAAATGTAACACCGTCGCCGGCAAAATATGCTGTTTTAACATTACACTTATCAAAAGCATTTTCCGAAACATAATTGATTGTCTTTGAAAAATAAACTTCTTCAAGATTTGAGCAATTATAAAAAGTATGCATCTTTATTTCCTTGATTTCGGGCAAAATATACACCTTTTTTAGGTACTTGGATTGTGCAAAAGCGCCCAAATCAATACTTGTTACCGATTGAGGAACCGCAAACTCGGTTACACTTGAATCAGCAGAAGGATAAGCAACCAATCTCGTTAAATCCTTGCTGTAAAGAACACCGTTTACCGTTACAAAATTAGTGTTACCTTTTTCAACCTTAAACTTTTTGATATTTTTTGAACCTTCAAAAGCTCCGTCATAAATTTCTTTTACATCTTTGCCGATTGTAAACTCTGTAGCGGTTGAAGAACTTGGATATCTCACTATAGTTGTCTTTTGCTTATTGTACAAAACACCGTCTACAGATGTAAAACTCTTATTTGAAAGGTCAACATTGTAACTTTTAATATTTTCACTGCCTCTGAAAGGAACACGGTCAATAAAATATACCGAAGCAGGAATCGTAATTTCTTCTAAAGAAGTACAGTTGTTAAAAGCTTCCACTCCAATAATCTCAAGATTTTTAGGAAGCTTAATTTCTTTTAAACTTGAACAATATCTGAAACTGTCATAACAAATTTCTTTTACAGAATCGGCGATTGAAACGCTTGTAACAGATTCATATCCGCTAAATTCCTGATAGCCGATTTTGGTAATACCGTCGGCGATTACAATCGACTTTACACTTGAACAATATGCTTGTCGCCAACTACCATCAACTCGTGTAGCATCAGTAAAAAAGTACGGTAGATTTGAAACATAATAACCTTTTGGCCACATATCACCTGTACCGCTAATAGAAACCTTGTTACTTTCAAGGTCATAATTAAAATAAGCACTATCGCCACATTGTACAGAAAACGAGTGCGGTGTTTCGGAATCGTCTGCAAATGCAGAGATACTCACACTTGATGTTACGCTCAAAAGCATAACAAATGACATCAATAAACTAATAACTTTTTTCATAATTCACTAACCTATATATCTATATTTAACATTTGAATTATAACGATAATCCGGGTCAAATGTATTATTAGAATATGTTCTTCCGTTGTATTTCTTTCCAGGAACTGTCCATAAATCATAACCTGTGTTAGTCATTTTACCGTTCATTAATCCAAAATGTAAATGTGAAGCATAATGATTACCGCTTGAAAGCCAACCGGAATTACCTGTTTTGCCTATTTTCTGTCCAACCTTTACTGAATCTCCAACTTTTACATAACAACTGTCAAGATGCTCATAAAGAGAACTAAAATTACCTTGACTATGATATATAACAATATACTTTCCTCTACCACCAATGGAGCTCTTACTATCTTCTGTAGATTTACACATCACAACTGTTCCATCAGCAACTGCATAACAAGGATCACCTATTTTGGAGCCAATGTCAATTCCGGAATGATATCTTGTACCATCACTTCTTTTTGATCCGTTAACCCCATATTTTCCAGTAATTGTTCTATTGCTTGTTGGCCACAACAAATTATACTTAGCATTTGTATTATTTGGCTTTGATGATGAAGAAAGTACACTTTTCATTTTTGAAATTGTACCCGGACCAAAGCTACCGTCTTGCTTTAAACCGTATTTCTTTTGGAAAGCAAGAGTTGTTTTTTTAGAAGCAGGACCGAATGAACCGTCTACATCCAAATATGAAGCACTGAGACCCTTGTTCTTGATACAATAGTTGAGAGAAGCCTGCATCCATTGAACCTTTGACTTTGTGGTGTTTTTGTACTTCACCATTTTCTTACCATTCCAATAAGCATAATCGGAACTGCCCGGGGTTGTGTAGTTGCTATAATTTGTTGTTTGACTTGCCGCAAGTGCAGTTGTCGGCATAAGTGCACTTATGCTGAAAATTGTTGCAACCACAAGAACGATTGATAAAAGTTTTTTAAATGTTTTTTTCATAGATATTCTCCTTTCTCAAACATATAATCTATGCAAACAAATATTATTATAAAACCTGTTTTTACCAAATGCCGTAAAGCCCGTTAAATAAGTAAAAACAGTCATAATAACCGCAGTAAGCGGGACACTGCACAACAATGTTTTTTGCTCGTCCCTATCAATTTGAATGAGTGACACCACAAACAAAAAAGCCGTAAAAAATTTAACAAACCCATGAATTGCCATTGACTTATCCACAGCCCAAAATTTGGTAAGAAAATACATAACGCACATAAATGCGATTACAAAAAAGGTGAGCGAGGCACTGTAGTTGATTTTTTTATATTTAAAAATACTTATAAGGAGCAGTGCCAAGAGTAAAATGCCGATTGCGGCGGTATAAAAGACATAATATCCGCCAACAAAAAAGGGGAACAAGAAAAGCATTACAAACAGTGCTTTTGACATATCACTCTTCAATTTCACACGCTCACCTTCTTTATTAATCGCCACTATACCACACGATAATAGTCTTTTCAATATGTTACCTGACTGTTACCAAAAAAATATACTGCGAAAACATATTGAAGTACTGAACAAATAAGTGTATATTATTTAGTATGTTACTCAAAAAAAAAAAAGGTAACACATCGCTTTTGAAAAAAACGGAAAAAAGAGGAAAATATGAAACAATTTAACGAACTGCTAAAAGAATACATAAACACACAGAATATTGCGATTTATCAAATCTCGAAACAAACGGACATCAACCGCACTTTTATTCAAAATGTAATTGCAGGACGAAAGAAATTTCCGCAAAAGAAGCTTGGCGACCTACTCAATTCTGCTTTCTTCACAAATGAGCAGATAAAGAATTTGTGCAATGCATTTTTTATTGAAAAATATGATGAAAAGAAACCTGACTTTTTTAACTTTTGCAGTTACTGCCTGAGCAAAAGATTTGAAGAAGATATGTGCAAAAAGCACGAGGCTGGCACAATTGAGCTTGACAATGATGTTATGTTTTTGGACAGCAAGGAAAAAATCTTGGCGGCAATCAACACAGCTGTTTTGAAAAACAGCGGCGAGGTGTTTATTTCAAATTTTGATTTTAAGAAAAAAGAAGTAAACCGCATAATTTATGACGCTTGCCGAAACAAAAAGTTTAATGAATTTTATCACTACACAAAATATACCGATGATGAAACCGAAAATGTGAACATAATATTTAACAGTATGCATTATGCAAGACACGACTGCATAACCTACATCAGCGACTACAACAGCTTTAACCTGATGTTTCCGGAATTTGTTATGTGCGGCGACATAATCGTTATGTTTGATGAAAGCATAAGTAACGGCTCGGTAATCAAAAACAAAGATTTGGCGGAGCACATCGCAAAGCAAAACGACAAGATGAAGCATATGGCAAAAAAAGATGTTGCAGTGTTTCACAACGCATTTGAATTTATGCAATTTCTTGATGTTGTGTCAAACAAAAAGGTTGAGCCGGAAATTATAACACTTGACAATCACATATGCAGCGTTGGAGTTACAAAAGAAATAATAGAAGATATTGCAACCGAGCAAATCAAAAGTACAACGCAAATTTATCAGCAACTTATATCGCATTATGATTTATTGCTTGACAACTCTATTTCCAATATCAAAAAATGGACGGTTTCTTATAACGGACTTATCGATTTTGTAAAGACCGGAAAAATAATGGACTTCCCGAGCGGGCTTTCAAACAATTTAAAGCCAAAGCACAGAGCCGAAATTTTAAGTTATATAATAAAGCAAAATTCTCAACTTTATCTTACAAATCCTGAATATGAAAAATTTGACGAATTGCCTTTTAATATTGAAATAAGTGAAAATCAAATGTTAATAACACACAACTCCGATGATAAAGAAGTTCAGCCGGATTTCGGAATTCAGGTAGTTTACGAATCCGAAGACACCGAGCTTATCAAATCATTAACCAATTACATTGAACACATAACAATATCCGAAAAAACATATGCTCCGGATTATTCAAAAAAATTCATTCAGTCGCAAATTGACATTTTAAACGCAGAATAATAAAACGCTCGCAGGAAATTTTTGTTTCTTGTGAGCGTTTTCTGTTTAGCTATTATATTTTTGTAATCAATCCTCGTATCCGTCAGGGAAAACGACCGTAAGCAGCCATTTGAAAGCCTCGGGAGCATAAACTGCGTGAGGAACTTTGGCAGGCATAACAAGTGTTTCACCCGTATGAACAAGATGTTCAACGCCGCCTACGGTAAATCTGCCTGTACCCTCAAGCACGGTAACCATAGCGTCACCCGTTGAATCGTGAGTGCCGATTTCTTCGCCCTTTGCAAAAGCAAAAACGGTGACCGACACAGCCTTATTCTGAGCAAGTGTTTTGCTGACAACCTGTCCTTCTTCAGCGTTTACCAAATCGGTAAGCTTGCAAACTTCTTTGTGATTGATATTTTTAATAAATTTATCCATAAGCACATACCTTTCATATTATATAAATATTTTAACACCAAGCGGCAATAATATCAACCGTAATATTTGAAGCATAATTGAAAATAATATTAATGAAAGGATGATACTATGAGCTCATTTAATATGACAAATGAAATGAAAAATTACTTTGATTCCCTGCCTATGAACATCAAGCAGGAACTTACACATTCAGGATTTTCAGCAACGAGCCTGCAAGATTTGAAAGACATTGTGGCACAAATGACCGAGGTGGGGAACTATGACGGGCAATTATAAACGCAAGTACAGGCTGAACGCACATCTCACAAACAGATACTGCGAAAGTGTGTACAATCCGACCGTACAGCCTGACGGTACAACCGAAACCGGCGTACCGATTCCCTCAACCGAAAACACATCGTATTCAAAGGAATACGAAGAAGAAAACGAACGATAGAAAGACAGGCTGTAGATAAAGCCTCCGAACCATGCCAATAAACAAAACCAACCGATTTGAGCCTATCTTGTGTAAAGGGTGCGGGTCTCCGGTGGAGACTTCTGCACAAAGTGCAGAAGCACCGACCGAACCGGCAGGTGAGACGGTGGGTGCGATTTATCGCACGCGGAGGAATTGTAAAAGTGTTACAAACATCGAGTTTGTAACACTTTTGGCGTTTTTCATTTTTTGCTCACAAGCGGTACCATCGTACAGCAAAGTTCGCAAGAAAACGAAATTCAGAACCTTTCTCAACAACCTTTTGCGTGTAGAAAATACTTTATTAACAATCTAAAAATCCCGTACAATAATTGTACGGGACTTATTTTTATAAATGATATACGATTTTATCTGAATACTTATTAAAAACAAAAATTCCGAATGCAAGCGACGCGATAGACATAACGGTTGCATAAAGCACCAATTTCCAACTGAGGAGTTGAGTAGGAACCGTGTCACCATAAAGAATACATTGCCTGAAAAGTTCAATCATTGAATAAAGCGGATTGAGCTTGATAACATACATGACCTTTCTGCCCTCAAATCTGTTCATTGAGTAAAGGATAGGCACCATATACATAAACAGCTTGGTACAAACATCCCAAATATACTCAACATCTCTGAAGTAAACATTAACTACAGAAAGGATGAGACCGATACCGGTTGAAAACATCAACAAAAGTATCATCGGCAGGAAAACAAGAACTATCTTCCAACTGAGCGTAAGTCCCGAACCGCCGCTTAAACCCGTTATTTTAAAGAACAGCCAAACGCAAACATAGCAAATCGTTGAAATCGAAAATGTAACGAAAGTTGAAAGCGTTGACGACAGCGGGTACATATACTTTGGAACATATACCTTTTTGATAATCGACGCATTTCGTCTGAATGCCGTGAGTGACTGCTTTGTTGATGTAACAAAGAACTCATAGATAAGTCGTCCGGAGAACAAATATACAGGATAGCAAACAATACCGTCCTTTTTTCTGCCGAGGAGTGCACCGAAAATAACAGACAAAACTATCATATTAAGAAGCGGCTGCAAAAAACTCCAAAAAATACCGAGCCATGAATTCCTGTATTTAAGCTTTACATTCTTTCGTGTAAGCTCCATCAACAGGTCTTTATACTTGCTAAACATACTGACGGTATGCTTAAACTCTTCCTTTTTTTCTTCAGTACTCAAATAGAACACCTCTGTTTTCACCGTTAACCACGGCGTTCTTAAATCTGTGCCATTATATCATATGCAATATCATTTTTCAACATATTTTATCAAATGGTTACAACATCGTAACCTTTTTAATGCACCAAAATCCTAAAGCCTGTCTATTATCTGAAAATTTCGGCAATTTGCATAGCTGTTTTTCGTGCTCCCATATCGCCGTTTATGACATAATCTGCCGCAGAAAGGTACTTACTTTTGCGTTCGTCATAAAGTTTTTTTGCCTTATCTTTATCTTGAAAAAGAGGTCTTGAAGTGTTATCGCCGATTCTGTCGCAAATCACATCAAAAGATGCGTCTAAGAACACAACCTTTGAGCCTTGTTTAATTGCGTCAACATTACGCTGAAAAGTCATTGCTCCGCCGCCCGTTGAAACAACCGCACCGTTCATCTCGGCAACCTTTTTGCACATTTCGTATTCGAGGTCACGGAAATATTCCTCACCGTGTGCGGCAAAAATCGCTTTTATGGCAATGCCCTGCTCTTTTTCTATAAGCTCGTCCGTATCAACAAACTTAACGCCTAAAATTTTTGCAAGCTCCTTGCCGACAACGGTTTTGCCACTGCCCATAAAGCCGCACAAAACAATATTATTCATTTTTTGCAAGCTCCTTTTGGGTAATTTCAATTACCTTTTTGATATCGTCGTCTGAAAATGTATAGCCGTTCCAAATTTCCTGAGCAACAGCCGCCTGCCAAACAAGCATCGGTAAACCGCCCGAATATTTTATTCCCGCTTCTTTTGCATATTTAAGGAATACGGTTTCCTCCGGATTGTAAACGACATCAAACGCAGCCTTTGACGAAGCTATAACATCCTTGGTAACAGGACAGGCGTCCGTATGCGGATACATGCCCACCGGCGTGCCGTTGATTACCAAGTCATATCCGCCGGTTGCTTGGCTCAAAAGAGTAATTTTGCAATCCCTGCTGAGATTTACTTTGATTTCTCTTCTAATTTCGTTTGCCGCCGGAATATCGGACTCTCTGACAGCGATTGTCAAATCGGCGTCTGCCAAAATCGACTCAAACGCAATCATACGGGAAACGCCGCCGCTTCCGAGAAGAAGCACCTTACCGCCAAGTTCAATATCAGCCATTTTGAGTGCCGACAAAAAGCCCGCACAGTCCGTATTGTGACCGATAAGTTTATCTTCTCTGACATCAACCGTATTAACGGCTCCGAAAAGTTTTGCTCTCGGAGAAAGCTCGTCCAAATATTTTATAATATCAATCTTATGCGGAATTGTAACATTAAAGCCACGCAATGCACTCAATGTTTCTTTAAATGCCTTGCCAAGTTCCTCCGGCGGAGTTTCAACCATAAAATAGGTTGCGTCTATTCCGCATATTTCAAAAAGTGCCTTATGAATAACCTGACTCATTGAATGTCCCAAAGGATAACCGGTAAGTCCGTAAAGATATCTTCTTCCTTCCACCACTCTCATTTTTTGCCTCCAAAAATTTTTAAGATAATGTTTATAATAAAATTATTGACAAATCTGTCAAAAGTTACTAATATGATAATAACATATTACATTAGATATAACAACTAATTTTTTAAGGAGCATAATTTTATGATTTTTGAAGAAGTAAAAGATATATTGGCACAAGAACTTGATTTGGACCCAAACCAAATTGAAATGACATCGGACCTTGCAAGCGACCTCGGTGCAGATTCGCTTGACGCTATAGATATCGTTATGAGTCTTGAGGATCAGTACGGTATTGAAGTTCCCGACAGCGTAATTGAAAATATGAAAACAGTAGAGGATATTGTAAACTTTATTGAAAGCTCAACTACAGCAGATTAACTTAGAAAAGCTGTACAAATGCAACGCTTTATCAGCGTGTTTCAGGGGCTTTACAGACAGTTTGAATTTATACAACGGGCAGAATACTGTCCGTTGTTATTTTGTTAAAATCACCAAAGAAATTACAAAATTTTCGTTAGTTTAGTTTGTTGACACCATTCCTCTTTAATAGTAAAATTATTATATATACAAAAATATAATGCTATAAAAGGGGTTTAATATGGCAGATAAATTTGTTATGGCACTTGACCAGGGAACAACAAGCTCCCGTGCCATTATTTTTAACAAGAAGGGCGAAATTGTCGCCAAAAATCAAAATGAATTTACACAGTTTTATCCGCAAAACGGCTGGGTTGAGCACGACCCGCACGAAATTCTTTTTTCTGTTGTAAGTTCTATGATAGGTGCTATGCGTGAGGGTACGGTTGACCCGAAGAACATAGCGGGTATCGGCATTACAAACCAAAGAGAAACTACAATTCTTTGGGACAAAGAAACAGGCACGCCGCTTTATAACGCCATTGTTTGGCAGTGCAGAAGAACTGCGGATTATTGCGAAGAGCTCAAATCACAGGGACTTTCGGACTATATCAAAAGCACAACAGGTCTTCTTATTGACGCATATTTCAGTGCAACAAAAATCAAATGGATTTTGGACAATGTTGAGGGTGCAAGAGAAAAGGCAGAGCGTGGAGAAGTTCTTTTCGGAACTATCGATACCTGGCTTATTTGGAATTTAACGGGTGGCAAGGCTCATGTTACCGACTATTCAAACGCATGCAGAACCATGCTTTTTGATATTGACAAACTTTGCTGGGATGAATATCTTTGCGAAAAGCTCGGCATTCCTATGTGCATTTTGCCTGAAGTTAAACCGTCAAGCTGTATTTACGGTCATCTTGCAAAAATCACAGGTATTGAAGAGCTTGAGGGCGTTGCGATTGCGGGTGCTATCGGCGACCAACCGGGTGCACTTTTCGGTCAGGGTTGCTTTGAAGTAGGTCAGGCTAAAAACACATACGGCACAGGTTGCTTCTTGCTTATGAATACGGGCGAAAAACGAATCGAAAGCCGTTCCAATCTTCTCACGGGCATTGCCTGGGGACTTGACGGAAAGATTACATACGACCTTGAGGGCTCGGCATTTAATGCAGGCTCGGTTATCAAGTGGCTTCGTGATGAGCTTGAACTCATCGGTTCTGCCGCAGAATGCGACAAGCTTGCTGCACAGGTTGAAGACAACAACGGACTGTACCTTGTTCCGGCGTTTACCGGTTTGGGTGCTCCGTATTGGGATATGTATGCAAGAGGCATTATGGTTGGACTTACACGCTCAATCAACAAAAAGCACATTTGCCGTGCTGTGCTTGAAAGCATAACATATCAAATGACAGACTTGCTTGAAGCTATGATGAACGACAGTGGCATCAGACTTAAAGATTTGCGTGTTGACGGCGGTGCAAGCGTGTCCGACATTATGATGCAAATTCAGGCAGATATGACCGGTTGCAATGTTAACCGTCCTAAAAACAGAGAGGCAACGGCTCTCGGTGCGGCATACCTTGCAGGACTTGCAACGGGAGTATGGAAAGATACGGCAGAGATTGAAGCAAACCGTCAGGTAGATAAAATCTTTATTCCGTCTATGCCGGAGGAAAAACGAAACAATCAATATTCCAATTGGAAGCGTGCGGTTGAACGCAGTCGAAATTGGGAAAGATAATAAACAGTATAAAATTTTTACTTTTGTAAAAAATAATATAAATCAAAGGAGATTAAATAATTATGGGAAAAGTTGTATGTCCTTGGAATTTGATTACCGACTTTGTTACCGACGCATTTGTCGGCTACGGTGTTCCGAGAGAGGATGCAGAAATCTGCACCGATGTTCTTTTGGAATCAGACAAAAGAGGTATTGAAAGCCACGGCTGTAACAGATTTAAGCCTATTTATATTGACAGAATTGTTGCAGGCATTCAAAATCCTGTTACAAATTTTGAAGTTGTAAAAGAAACACCTTGCACGGCAGTAGTTGACGGACACGACGGTATGGGTCAGGTTATCGGCTACAAAGCTATGCAAATGGCTATTGACAAAGCTAAGGAATACGGCCTCGGTATGGTTGCGGTTCGTAACTCGTGCCACTACGGTATTGCAGGTTACTATGCAACACAGGCAACAGAACAGGGTTGCATAGGTTTTACGGGCACAAATGCAAGACCGTCGGTTGCTCCTACATTCGGTGTTGAGGGTATGTTTGGTACAAATCCGCTCACTATGGGTATTCCGTCAGACGAGGAATTTGATTTTGTTCTTGACTGTGCAACCTCAATCACTCAAAACGGCAAAATTGAATATTATGAAAGAATCGGCGAACCTGTTCACCCGGGTACTGTAATCGGAATTGACGGCGAACCGGTTGAGGGTGACGCAGGCGAAGCACTCAAGAGAATTCGTCAGGGCACAGCTGCTCTTACGGCTCTCGGCGGTATCGGCGAAGCTCTCGGCGGATACAAGGGCTACGGATATGCAATGATTATTGAGCTCCTTTCGGCTGTTCTTCAGGACGGTAACTACGGCAAGGCTCTCAACGGCAAAGATGAAAACGGCAATCTTGTTCCTTATCATCTCGGTCACTTCTTCCTTGCTATTGATACTTCAAAATTCACCGGCGAAGAGGCTACAAGAAAGAAAACCGGCGAAATTCTTCGTGAAGTAAGAGCTTCAAAGAAAGCTCCGGGTCAAGACAGAATTTACACAGCCGGCGAAAAGGAATATCTCATTTGGAAAGAAAGAGAAAACAGCGGTGTTCCTATCAACGAAGCCGTTCAAAAGGAAATCAACGAAGTTAGAGATAAACTCGGTCTTTCCTACACTTTCCCTTGGGAAGATAACTATGTTCCTTACGAAAAGGAAGAAAAAATAACTTCACATATTGAAAGAAAATAAAAAACGATTTATAATAAGGGGCGGGATGCCCTCGGGCTTCTGTCCGAGAGTAACCCGTCCCCTTTTTGTGATTATTTTCACAATTTATCATATAATAAACATAGACAGAAAGGACAGTAAAAATGGACATTAGAGAAGAATCTCTGCAAAAGCACTATGAATGGAACGGAAAAATTGAGGTTATTGCCAAAGCGAAGGTAAACGACAGCAAATCGCTTTCGCTTGCATACACTCCGGGCGTTGCGGAGCCTTGCCTTGAAATTCAAAAGGACTACAACAAAAGCTATGAGCTTACAAGAAGAAACAACCTTGTTGCCGTTATCACAGACGGTTCTGCCGTTCTCGGTCTCGGCGATATCGGACCGGAAGCAGGTATGCCTGTTATGGAGGGTAAATGCGTATTGTTTAAAGAATTCGGCGATGTTGACGCATTTCCTCTTTGCGTAAGAACAAAAGATGTTGACGAATTTGTACAAACAGTTTACAACATTTCGGGTTCGTTCGGCGGTATCAACCTTGAGGACATTTCGGCTCCGCGTTGCTTTGAAATTGAGGACAAGCTCAAAAAGATGTGCGACATTCCGATTTTCCACGATGACCAACACGGCACCGCAGTTGTTGTATCGGCTGCTCTTATCAATGCAACAAAACTTATCGGCAAAGATTTAAGCGAATGTAAAGCTGTTATCAACGGTTCAGGTGCGGCAGGAACAGCAATTGCTAAACTTCTTATGACGCTCGGTTTAAAAGATGTTATCCTTTGCGACAGAACAGGTGCTATCTACGAGGGCAGAGAAAAGCTCAATCCGTCAAAAACAGAAATTGCCAAGGTTACAAACCGCGGAATGGTTAAAGGCGGACTTAAAGAAGCGATTGTAGATGCCGACATCTTCATCGGCGTTTCCGCTCCGGGCGTTCTTACCGAAGGTATGATTAAATCAATGCACAAAGACCCGGTTGTTCTTGCTATGGCAAACCCTACTCCTGAGATTATGCCGGACGAAGCAAAGGCTGCCGGTGCAAGAATTGTCGGCACGGGTCGTTCTGACTTCCCGAACCAAATCAACAATGTTGTTGCTTTCCCGGGAATTTTCAGAGGTGCACTTGATGTAAGAGCATCTGCTATTACCGAAAATATGAAAATTGCCGCAGCATATGCGATAGCTTCACTTGTAGGCGACGACAAATTAAGCGAGGACTACATTCTTCCTTATGCATTTGACGAAAGAGTTAAAGATACGGTTGCCTCGGCAGTTGCCGAAGCGGCACGCAAGGACCAAGTAGCAAGAGTTTAATAAATCCACTGCACGCTGATAGGCTGTTGAGAAAGGTTTTGAATTTCATTTTCTTGCGAAGGAAGATATATATAAATACCTCGACTTAGCAAAAAACGGAAAACCTAAAACGGATGTCTTCTTTATACAAAGACATCCGTTTAATTTTTATGTTTATTTTCTTTTACCTAACGCTATGGCTCTTGCCGAGTTTGCAATTGCAAGCAAACATACGCCGATATCTCCAAAAATCGCAAACCACATTGGTATACTTTTTTCAAGTAAAACATCAAGAACAAGAATTACAAGCTTGACAGTTATCGAAAAATAAATATTCTCCATTGCAATGGCACGAATTTTTTTCGCAACAGCTTTTGTATCGTCAATTGCACTGTCTGAATAATTAATCATAACCATATCAGAAAGATTTACGGCGTCACCCGTACAGTCTTCGCCGACTGCAACTGCGATATCCGCCGCTTCAAGCATGGTCAAATCATTGTGACCCTTGCCGAGATAGATAACCCTGTGGCCGTTATTTTGAAGCACTTTTATATCATCAATACTTTTGTTGTCGTCATAAGTGACAACGGTGTCGCAAGCATTTATTTCATCCATAACAGAAGTGTTCTTTACAAAAATATTATCCTTTGAGCACGCTCCGATACCAGCACTGTAGCAAAGCGGAACAGAAATCACAATTGCACAAGGGCAACCCACAACAAGTGCGGCAAAGCCTCTGTGAATCCACTCTTGCCAATCTGCCTTTAAAAATACAGGAGGGATAACCATAACAGCTACGGCTATAATGCAAATAACCGGTGTGTAAATCCGTGCAAATTTTGTAATCATTCGCTCTGTATGGCTCTCTTCGTTGTCATAGTGTCGCGGTAGTGTGTATGTTTTATGCTTCTGAGCAAAAATTTTATCAATAGATTTTCTGCTCTTTGATACCGCAAGTCCCTGAATAAACTCACCTATCGTAAACAAAAGCACAACAGCAACGCCCTCGGTATATTCCTTAATAGCAAAAGCACCGATGCTGGCAAAGCTCATAAGAAAATTTTCATCAAAAAATCTGCCGTGAATGACACTGTCCGCCGCATCCCTGACAATATCAAATCCAACCATAAGATATGATATAAGATAGCACACAAGGTATACATAATTCGGAAGTTCGGTAAATTCGCTGATTATATACCCTGCCGCAAAAAATACGGCACTTATGATAATTTTTGTAAGCGTTTCTTTTTTATGTTCATTAAAATGGTCTTCACCGCAACAACCGCAACCGTGATTATCGGGAGTATGATTGTCGCAACAATTTTCATAATTGTGCTCGTGATGAGCGGCGTGATTATGTTCACTCATTTAATTACACCTCTTTAAGTAGAGTAATTATAGCACAATCGTTGCAATAATACAACATTCAAAATTCTTCAAAAACACAGATTTTTGTCAAGTCAAACGGCAAAATTTCGTAAGATGTTACAAAAGTTACACAAAGGTTACAAATTCGTTGTGTATTTTTCATATAGATTACAAAATGTAATCTTTGATATAATGGGTGTGTTGTGTGACGCAACAGCAATACATATTAAGCGAGTTGAATCGAAAACATTGATTTTCGTAATCATCCCAAGCGATATTTATCGCCAAAGAAAAAGGAAGGTATCTATGACTAAGAAGAAAACCCTGCTTATAATTCCGTTTGTAATCATAATGAGTTTTGTACTGTCGCTGATTACTCCCGCTCTCTGCTATGCAGATGACAGCTTGTACGAGCCTCGTCTGACAGCACCGAACTCATCAATATCATATTACAACAGAGAACTGAACCGTTACTTTCAGGTAGTTTCCGTTATGCCCAACTGTGTGGCATACGCCTACGGCAGAATATACGAAATGAACGGTGAAAAACCGTTAATTACTCACGGCAGTGCCGGCGATTGGTACTTCATCAACAAATCAAACGGCTACTACGATTACGGCAGCGAACCGAAGCTCGGGGCTGTAGCCTGCTGGAGCAATCATGTTGCCGTTGTTGAAAAAATCGACGAAAACGGTATTACCTTTTCGGAATCGCACTGGGGCGGGAATTATTTTAACACCGTCACATATCAAAATCCATCATCCCATTACGGACAGACATTTTACGGCTATATCTACACCTACAACGGTGGCGTAACCAAAAAAATGGAAACCAAACTTTTGAATGCCACAACACAAAATTCCGACAAGTATATGGCAGAAAAAGTCAAGCTCATTGATGTGCAGAATCAATTTACACTTGCAACAATGGATGTCGAAACATCAAGCGATGATGAAGATTCGGCAAAGCCTATTTTAACATTGGCAGACAAGTTAAACACAAATCGTTAATATGTAATATAAAAAACGCATTTCGGCAATCTACACCGAAATGCGTTTCGTTTTTTGTTACATCTTTTTGAGCTGTTCCTCATCAAAAGTGGAAAGGAATTCGTCATAACTTCCCTTTCTGTCAATGTAGGTGTTGCCCGAAATTTCAATAATTCTGTCTGCCACGGTTTCTACAAACTGGTGGTCGTGAGAAGTAAAGAGCACCGTTTCAGGGTAACGGATAAGTCCATTGTTAAGTGCGGCAATTGACTCAAGGTCAAGGTGGTTGGTCGGTTCGTCAAAAATAAGAACATTGGCACCCGACAACATCATCTTGCAAAGCATACATCTTACTCTTTCGCCACCGGACAAAACATTTGCCTTTTTAAGAGCTTCATCGCCCGAAAACAGCATTCTGCCGAGCCAGCCTCTTATATCAGCTTCAAGCTGTTCATCGGTGTACTGTCTGAGCCAGTCAACAAGCGTAAGGTCAACGCCGTCAAAGTAACTGCTGTTATCACTCGGGAAGTAGCTTTGAGATGTTGTAACACCCCATTTAAAAGAGCCCTCATCCGGTTCAAGTTCACCCATAATGATTTTGAAAAGCGTTGTTTTTGCAACAACATCGGAGCCGACAAACGCAACCTTTTCTCTCGGATGAATAACAAACGAAATATCGTCAAGCACCTTGCGGTCACCGATAGTTTTTGAAAGGTGGTCAACACGGAGCAAATCGTTTCCGCATTCTCTGTCCGGTTTAAAGTCAACATATGGGAATCGACGGGACGATACAGGCATTTCAATCATTTCAAGAGCATCAAGTTGTTTTTTACGGGATGTTGCCTGCTTTGACTTTGCAGCATTTGCCGAAAATCGGTTAATAAAATCCTGAAGTTCCTTGATTTTCTGCTCATTCTTTTTGTTTTGGTCTCTTGCCTGACGCTGACGCATCTGTGTATATTCATACCAGAAATCGTAGTTGCCCGTATAAAGAGTAATCTTGCCGTAGTCAACATCGCAAATATGCGTACAAACCTTGTTCAGGAAATGACGGTCGTGAGATACAACGATAACAGTGTTTTCAAAATCCAAAAGGAAATTTTCAAGCCAGCTGATAGCTGTTAAATCAAGGTGGTTTGTAGGCTCGTCAAGAAGAAGTATATCCGGATTGCCGAAAAGAGCCTGTGCAAGAAGCACCTTAACTTTCATATCTGACGGAAGTTCAGCCATTTTGAGATAATGGAATTCGTCGGGAACACCCAACTTGTTGAGCATAAATTCTGCGTCGCTTTCGGCATTCCAACCGTCAAGGTCGGCAAATTCGGCTTCAAGCTCGCCTGCCTTTACGCCGTCTTCTTCGGAAAAATCTTCTTTTGAATAAAGAGCGTCCTTTTCCTCCATAATTTCAATAAGTCGAGGATTGCCCATAAGAACGGTACGGACAACCTCGTAATCATCATATGCAAAGTGATCCTGCTTCAAAACAGAAAGACGCTCGCCCGGTGTAATGTGAATTTCACCCTTTGACGGCTCAAGGTCACCGCTGAGCACCTTTAAAAAGGTTGATTTGCCGGCACCGTTTGCACCGATAATACCGTAGCAGTTACCCGGTGTAAATGCAACATTTACCCTTTCAAACAAAGAGCGGCCGCCGAATTGAACGGAAATATCATTAGCAGAAATCATACTTATACCTCACCTTTATAATATCTAAAATCCACAATATTTTATCACAACGGCAGATATATTTCAACCTATTTTTGCGTGTTCCCTTATTGCGACACATTTTTTGTTTACTTTACCGTATAATGCATAGGAAATAAGAATAAAAAGAGGCAAAAATGGAAGTTAAAATCAAGAAAAAACCAGAGGAGAATGTAAAAAGCGAAACATTGAAAAAAGCAGGAAAATTCGGAGCATATTTCCTTTCCGGACTGATAATTTCGTTCGGTTCGGCAATCGGCGGAATAAAGCCGTTCGGCGTTGCATTCACCGCCGCAGGAAGAAAAAAAGGATACATATTTTCTGCCGCAGGTGCAATAATCGGATACTTACTGTTAGGGTTCGATGTGCAAAATATAAGATATATATGTGCCGTTTTGCTTGCAACTCTCGGAGCATTTTTAATTGATATGTGCGACATATACCACAAGCCGATGTGTTCAATTATGATAAGCACAACAGCCGTTATGGCAAGCGGAGCATTTGTAAACATAAAATTATCGGCAAGCGCACAGGATTACTTTTTACTTCTTGCAGAAACAATGCTGACCTCCGGTGTGACCTATTGCTACTACAAAAGCATAAATGCAAATTTTAAGCAAATGAGATTTAAAGCACTGCCGATAACAGAACTTGCGTGCGTTTTAATTTCAATTTCAACGCTGTTTTTAAGTCTCGGCAACATATCGCTGTGGGAATTTCATCCAATAAGAATTGTCTCCATATCACTGATACTGATAACACTTCAATATGCCGGAGAGCGGCAGGGGCTTATCTTATCGCTGATACTCGGATTTGTACTCGGAGTTTACGACAAGGATATTCTGTTTTTATGCGGTGCCTTCGGGTTTTCGGCACTGACGGCAAGTCTGTTTTCAAAAGCTTCAGTATTTGCAACCGGCGGAGCATTTTTTGCGTCAACAACTTTCTTTTCCATAGCATCGGGTGACGATGTGGGTGTGTCATTGTTTCTTGACGGACTTGTGGGCACGCTGATTTTTGTACTTTTGCCGACAGGACTTACAGACAGAATTGAAAACTTTTTTGACATCGGCACGGATTTACCGCCCGACGGAACGCTCAGACAAAATTTGGTATTAAAGTTACGGTTCGCCTCAAACGCAATGGCGGCAATTTCCGATAGTGTTGACGAGGTGCGTGAGAGAATAAACGATGTAACACGCAGACAAAACGAGGCTTTGCGTGACACGATGAGCGATGAGGAATACATTACAAAGGAGATAATTCTTGAAAAAACAAATCAAATCAGGATGGTTGCCTCCGACCAATTCATCTCAATATCGGGAATGTTGAACGATTTGGCAAAAGAGTTTGACGAGGCGGAAATATTCGACGGCAACGCAAGCAACAAAATACGGCGACTGCTCGGTGAATACGAAATTTATCCCACAAACATTTCTGCAATCGTGGACAAATACGGGCGAATGAGGGTGGAAATTCTGCTTTTGTCATCAAACGCAGACCTTACAGACATCAAACTCAAAAACGAAATAGGCAAAATCTGCAACAGATATTTTGATTCGGGCAGAATAACGAATTTTAAAACGGAAACCATGCTGTCCTTTTCCGAAAAACCGAATTATTCGCTTGAAGTCGGTTTTGCACAATACAGCGCGGAGGGTGAACTGTGCGGCGACACGGTAAAAATCATCAACGACAGCAAAGGACATTCCATACTTATTATAAGTGACGGAATGGGTAAAGGTTCCCGTGCGGCACTTGACGGTGCAATGGGTGCAGGACTTCTGTCAAAGCTCATCAATTCAGGATTCGGATTTGACTCGGCACTTAAAATAGTTAACTCCGCACTACTTGTAAAATCAAATGACGAAAGCCTTGCAACGCTTGACATTGCAAATATTGATTTGTTCACGGGCAAGTGTGAATTATTCAAGGCAGGTGCACCGGCAAGCTACATCATAAAAGACGGCAGACTGACAAAATGCGAACTGACTTCAATGCCGGCAGGAATTTTGCGAGGAATTGAATTTGCTAAACGCACGGCAGTTTTGGGACTTGACGACAGCATACTTTTGATGAGCGACGGCATAACCGACCTTGGCGAGCGTTGGCTTAGGGACGCAATGTCCGATATGCCATACGGAGCACAAGAGGGAGCCGATTATATTTTGGATTGTGCAAAAGAGGAAATGAAAAACAAAAAAGCAGACGATATGAGCGTAATTTTTGCAAGATTGGAGCGAAACTGAATGACGGATAATTTGGAAATGGGAAACTCGTACGAAATCGAAATCCGTGAAATTGCACAAATGTTAAAAGATTTTTTAGGCGAAGTCATACAAAAAGAAAAGCTGACTTTGCCCACTCTTAAAATGAACAAGCGAACAATAAAAAACCTGTCGGAAATAATACTCACAGGCTCGGGTCAATCGTTTTACGCAGCACAGGCAATGGCACACAATTTGGAGCTTCTCACCGACCTGCCGACATACGCAATTCCGTCGGCACTGTTGAAAAGCACAAGAGGCGTACTGTACCGGGACGCACTTGTAATCGCAGTTTCACAAAGCGGTGAGAATTCCGATACCATAGCGGCGGTTAAGCGTGCAATGAACAACAACGCGAAAATAACGGCAGTGACGGCAAAGGATTCAACCCTTTCAAAAATGTGCAAAAGCAAGTTATATCTTGCCGACTGCGACACAAGCCTGTGCACTTTTCAAAACGAATACCTTGCACTTGCAATCCTCGGAATTCATCTCGGCAGCTCGCTCGGCTGTATGACAAAAATAAATATGAGCGTTGCACTGAAACTCAGTCAAATGCTACCCGGCAAGCTGTCGTTCACACCAAACAGTCAAAAGGAGCTCCAAAGCGTGGGCGAATACATCGGCAAATTTGACAACATAGTCCTATGCGGATACTCAACCGACGAGGCTCTTGCAAAATCACTTGCCGAAAAATTCAGGCGGATTGCAAACATTCCTGCATTTTCCACACCGATATACGATGTTGCGACAAGCTGTTTGGATTTGAAAAACACGCTGATTATTCCGATAATCGGCAACAATGCAAGTTTAGGAATTGTAATGCCGTACATTGACGAAATCAAAAATGCGTGCAAGGAAACGATAATTTTCACCACAAAAGGCATTGCACAGGAAGCGGAAATCGCCGACGGCACGGTAACAGTTGACGACAGCATACCGCTTTTTAACCCGATAACCCTTGCAACGGTTATCCAGCAAACCCTGCTTGAAGTGAACACCGTTTCAATAACCGACACCGACCAATCGGCATAAAAATAAGCGACACTTCTGTAACGGAAGCGTCGCTTTATTATTTTAAATATTATACAAATTTTTAGCGTTTTGGTAAGTTTGATTGAGAACTTCCTGTGCCGACATTCCGAGCACTTCGCCTATGCGTTCGGCAATGAACGGAATGTATGACGAATCGTTACGCTTACCTCGGTGTGGCTCGGGTGCAAGGTAAGGGCAATCGGTTTCAAGCACCAAGCGTTCAAGCGGAATTTCCTTTACAACCTCCAAACTTTTGCGTGCATTTTTGAATGTTGCAACACCGTTCAAGCCGATGTACATACCCAACTTGATAATCTCCCTTGCCATCTCTTTTGAGCCTGAAAAGCAATGCAAAACACCTTTCGGCTTTGTCGCTTTTAGTATGTCAAGAGTATCGCCGTGAGCTTCTCTGTCGTGGACAATAACGGGCAAATCATTGCTCTTTGCAATTTCAATCTGTGCTTCAAAAAAAGCCTTTTGCTTTTCTTTGGTTGATTCCATCCAATGATAATCAAGTCCGATTTCACCGACGGCAACGCATTTTTCATCGTGCAAAAATTCATCAAGAACAGCCAAATCATCAAGGCTGTAGCCCTCCAAATTCTCAGGATGAAAGCCTGCCGCAAAGTAAAAATCATCAAACTTATGCGCCAAATCGCGGTTTGCATTTGACGACGGAATATCACACCCGCAACTGACTACACCGACAACGCCTTTGTCACGAAGCGACAAAACCAGTTCTTCCCTGTCGCTGTCAAAAGCCTCATCGTCATAATGCGAATGTGTGTCAAAAATATTTGTATAAATCAAAGAACATTCTCCTCAATCCATTGTTCCAAATCGTTGTAAACCTCGTCCTTATTAAGCTCGTTGAGAATCTCGTGGCGAGCCTCGTGATAAAGCTTAAGGGTTACATTTTTATGGTCGGTTTCAAGCAATTTTCTGTAAACCTCGGTTACGCCCTTGCCGTAATTACCCACCGGGTCCATATCGCCCGACATCAAAAGAACCGGCTTATCCTTTGCAACATTGTTGAACCATCTGTCCTCGTTGCATTGAATGGTGAGTTGACTCAAATCCATATATCCGGCAGTTGTAAACACAAACCCGCAAAGCGGGTCGGCAACATATTCATCAACCTCTTTGGTATCTCTTATGCCCCAATCATAGTGGGTTCTGTGCTCAAACGGCTTATCGTAAGCACCGAGCGAAATATCATTGAGCAATTTGCTGTGATGTTTTTTGCCTTTAACAGCAGAAACAGCCTTTATAATAGGTATGCCTACCTTTGCAAGCGGTGTAGGCCCTGCCGTACCGATAAAAACGGCACCGTCAAAATCGTTGCCGTATTCGTTAATATAGCACCTCATAATGAGCGAACCCATAGAGTGACCGGCAATAATAAATTTCTTGTCGGGATACTCTTTTTTCGCTATATCGGTGAGTGCTTTTGCGTCGGCAAGGATATTTTTATATCCGTCTTTATCGCCGAAATAGCCAAGAAGCTCCTTATCATCATTCGACTGACCGTGACCGAGCATATCGTTGATGAAAATCGCATAGCCTCTGTCGGTAAACGCAGAAATAAAATTGCGATACCTGTTTGTGTGCTCCGCCATACCGTGGTGCATTTGAATAACGGCTTTGACCTCGCCCTCGGGTGCAAACTGCCAAGCCTTAATGTCGCAAATGCCCGAAGCACTTTTGTAAGAATACTCTTTCTTTATCATAATAAAACCCCTTTTAGATAATAAAAATTAAGTATGTGTATTAAATTTTATTTATAGGGAGAATACCGTCCTCCCGCAAATTCCGTATATGTAACAAACGGATAATATCCGCCTGCAATCACTCTCCTAAATCAGATGTACAACGAGGACACTTTGTTGCCTCTATATCAATCTCACTCTTACAATAAGGACAGGTTTTTGTTGTAGGTGCCGTTTCCTCTTCTTCGTTTTTGTTTGCAAGCTTATGTGCGGTTTCGGAAATTCTGTTGACCGATTTTACAATCAAAAATACAACAAAAGCCATAATAATGAAATTGATAACAGCTGAAATAAATGCACCGTAATCTATATAATTTTCAGTGCCGAAAAGCTGAATTTTGCCCTGAACCTCGGCACCGCCGATACAGTTGAGAAGCGGTTGAATAACATTATCGGTAAGTCCCGACACAACCGAACCGAATGCACCGCCGATAATAACACCGACTGCCATATCAAGCACATTGCCCTTTGAAATAAATTCTTTAAATTCTTCAAAAAACTTCTTCATTGCCATTCTCCTTTTCACATCTTATATAACATCATATTAACACAGACGGTATCAAAAATCAACCACGCCGGTAAAATCAAAATCAGGAATAAATTCATCACTTGCGGCTTCAAGTTCCTGAACAAAAATCTTTTCAAGACCGAGGTCAAAAATATGATTTACCACCTTGTCGTACTCTCTTTGAGTGAGCGGTCGATTAATTTCCTTATAATTTGATAAATCACCGCAAGGCACATACTGAGCCATAACGGAAATGTATGTATTGCTGAAATTTTCAGCTAAATAATCAAGTGCTTCTATAGAAGCGTTTGTGTTTGACGGAAGTACCAAATGTCGGATAATCATACCTTTTTGCATAATTCCGTCATCATTAAAGGCGTCATCGCCCACCTGCCGTTTCATCTCTCTGAGAGCCGCCTCGGCAATTTGAGGATAGTCCTCCGCCTTGCTGTATTTTTGTGCCTTGTCAGACCTTATATACTTGAAATCGGGCAGATAAACATCAACAATTCCGTCAAAAGACTTGAGCGTTTCAACACTATCGTAACCGGAAGTGTTAAACACAATCGGAACAGGCGGTCGATACTTTTCAAACACCCTCAAAAGTTGCGTCGAATAGTGAGTGGGATTGACAAGATTGATATTGTTTGCACCCTTATCAACAAGGCGTTTCATAATATCAATGAGTCTTTCATCGCTTACCTCAACGCCCTTGCAGTTGTGACTGATGTCAAAATTCTGGCAAAAAACGCAACCCAAATTGCAACCGCTGAAAAAGATTGCACCCGAGCCGTTTTCTCCGCTGATACACGGTTCTTCCCAAAAATGAAGGGCGGCACGGGCAAGCTTAAATTTATTCGAACTTTTGCAATAACCGAGTGCCTTTTCTCGGTCAACATTGCAGTTTCTCGGGCACGCATTACATGTCATAACAGTGCCTTATAAATATCGTTTTTCTTAAACGAGGTGATTTTTGCAACCTCTTTTGCGGCAGCATTTGTGCTCATTCCGTCCGCCATAAGCCGCTTGGCTTCTTCAATCGCCTTTTCAAACGATATTTCCTTTTCTTCAATTTTTTTGCCGTCAACTATAACAACAAATTCACCCTTGGGCTTTTCATCGTCAAACATTGTTGAAGCGGTTTTCAAGTCGGTACGAACCACGCTTTCGTGCACCTTTGTGATTTCCTTTACAAGAGCAATATCACGCTCACCGAACACTTCAAACATATCCTTGAGCGTTTGGGTTAGTTTGTGCGGTGCTTCATAAAAAGCCATCGTACGGCTTTCGTTTGCAAGTTTTTCAAGTTCTTCCCTGCGTTCCTTTTTATTAGCCGACAAAAAGCCCTCAAAGGTAAATTTTCTTGTATTCATGCCCGATATTGCAAGTGCCGTTGCAAATGCGGTAGGACCCGGAACGCTTTCTACCTCAATATTATTTTCATGACAAAGTCTTACTAAATCTTCGCCCGGGTCGGAAATAGCAGGCATACCGGCGTCCGTGCAGATTGCACAGGTTTCACCGTTTGCAAGCCGTGAAATAATAAATTTTCCGCGTTCATTTTTGTTATGTTCAAAATAGCTCACCATTTCTTTTTTTATACCAAAATGATTGAGCAATTTAAGAGTGACCCGGGTGTCCTCTGCGGCAATGAAATCCACACTTTCAAGTGTTTCAACCGCCCTCGGCGAAAAATCACCGAGATTGCCTATCGGAGTACCCACAACATATAGTTTTCCGCTCATTATCTGATTTTATCCTCGTATCCGTCGGCATAAGAGCCGTAAATTTCTATCATTTCAGGAGTAAATTTGCTCTCCTCGTTCTTAATTATCAAAGTAGGTTCAACACGCAAAAACGGCTTTGCTCCCTTTTTGCCCTCTACTAAAAACAAAAACGGTTCTTCTCCCTGTTTGTCTATCACAAAGCGAAGCCTTTTCGGTTCGATTTTGTACTGCCTCATAACAGCAAGTGCGTCCACCAACCTCTCCGGGCGATGACACATACAGAATCTACCCATATATGTAAGCAAATAAGAAGCCGCCCTAACAGCGTCCTCAATATTACAGCACACTTCGTGGCGGGCAATTCTCGCGCTTTCGTCGAGTGATTCAATGCCTGTGTTGACCGGCTTGTACGGCGGATTCATAGTAACAAGCGTAAAACATTCCGCCGAAAATTCTTCACCTATTTTTCGCAAATCGCAAAGGTGCGGAGTGAGCCTTTCGCCCAAATTATTATATTTTATCGATGCGTTAACCTGCTCAAAGGCATTTTGTTGAATGTCAAGACAATGAACTCCCGTCTGCTTTTCATCACGCAACCACAAAAGCGGAATTATACCGCAACCGGTTCCCATATCAAGGGCTTTATCCTTATATTTCGGCTTTGCAAAATGCGACAAAAGCACTGCGTCCGTGCCGAAAGTGTGGTCACTGCTGACAGCGATTTTTATATTGTCCGACAGTCTTTCATAATTATATTCCATAAAAATTATTATAATATATTTTATGTTTCATTACAAGAGGATTGTCCTTTTTAACACAAGTATACAAAACAAAATCGGCTCTCCTTTTCATTTAGAAGAGCCGAATTTCAGTTAATATATATTTGATACACAACGGCGATTACCTCACGGGTGGCAAAAGGCATATAGCCGTTCCACGGGGTTTTGCTTGAATATGAATATGCTCTCACGCCGTTTCGCTTTGCAAATTCATATGCACGGTATTCGTGAAAATCGTTTGTAACAACAGTAATTTCATCAATATTTACTCCGTTTTTATTGAGCAAAGACAGCGAATTTTCAAAATTTTCCTTTGTGGATGTTGACTCATCCTCAATAATGAGCCTACTCGCATCAATGCCCTTTTCGCTCAGCACATTATACATACACTGCGCCTCTGATATATTTTCGCCGTTACCCTGTCCGCCGCTCAAAATCGCCTTTGATTCGGGATGATTTGTAAGATATTCGTAAGCCTTGTTGATTCTGCCACGCAAAAATATACCCGGTTCATCGCCCCTGACCATACAACCGAGGACTATGACATACTCCGTATTTTTCTCATCTGATTTGCTGTAAGCAACAACATTGCCAAACGCAAATCCGCCAACGCCTATACCGAATGCAAGCACTACGCAAACAAGGGATGATACGATTTTGCCCGATTTTTTGGAATTAAATTTCTTAATACCGCTATTGATTTTGTCAAAAAACTGCACATACAAAAGAAGCAAAACCGCAACGCCCAAGCCCGACAGCACGCCTATGCTGTGCTCGCCCATCGTAATAAGCGGACCTATATATAGCATCGTTATCACCGCAGCAACAAGGACAATAAGAAATTTAACAATCTTTTTCTTCATATCTATCACCGATTTCATTATATCAACACCGGCAATTAAAAATCAACAAAGAAATAGTTAAGATTTAATAAAGAAAAAGGCACCCAAAAGAGTGCCTTGAATTATTGTTAAATTAGAGAGCTGCCTTTGCTGCTTCTACGAGTGTTGCAAATCCTGCAGGGTCTGCAATAGCGATTTCAGAAAGCATCTTTCTGTTAAGGTCGATGCCTGCCTTCTTGAGGCCGTTCATAAATGTTGAATAGTTCATACCGTTCATCTTTGCTGCTGCTGAGATACGGGTAATCCAAATTCTTCTGAAATCTCTCTTCTTCTGCTTTCTGCCGATATATGCATACTGACCGCTCTTCATTACTGCTTGCTTAGCAGTCTTGAACAAAGCGTGCTTTGATCCGTAGTAGCCCTTAGCTGCTTTTAATACTTTCTTTCTTCTTTTGCGAGTCGCCATAGCGCCTTTAATTCTAGCCATTGTTAATTACCTCCGTAAGTTTTAATCGTTCTTCTTATTTATAAGGAACAAGTCTCTTGCATTGCTTCTGATTTGTTACATCGGCAACTGCTGTCTTGCGAAGATTTCTCTTGCGCTTTGTTGTCTTTTTAGTAAGGATGTGAGAAGTATAAGCGTGAGCTCTCTTTACCTTGCCGCTCTTAGTTGTCTTAAAACGCTTCTTAGCGCCGCTGTGTGTCTTAATTTTTGGCATAGTTATTTCCTCCGTTAAAATTAATTACTTTGTTTTTGGGGACATAAACATAAGAATTTGGCGTCCCTCAAGCTTTGGGTTTTTATCAATATTTGCTTCATCTGCAAGTTGGTCGGCAAATCTTTGCATATTGGTTTCACCGAGTTCAGGGTGAGCCATCTCTCTGCCGCGAAGGCGGATAGACACCTTGAGCTTGTCGCCCTTTGCAAGGAATTTGCGAGCCTGGTTAACCTTTGTGTTAAAGTCACCGATGTCGATGTTGAGCGAAAGTCTGATTTCCTTTGTTTCAACAGTCTTTTGCTTCTTGCGATTTTCCTTTTCACGCTTAGTTTGCTCATAGCGATACTTTGAGTAGTCCATAATTTTTGCAACAGGCGGCTTAGCCATAGGAGCAATTTTTACAAGGTCAACGCCCTTTGCGTCTGCAAGAGCCTGTGCCTCTTTTGCACTCATAATGCCCAATTGTTCGCCGATGTCAGAAATTACTCTTAATTCCTTGTCTCTGATTTCGCCGTTAAGCTGTGGAGCATCTTTGCTGATAAAAAACACCTCTTTAAAAAATAAATAAGTACAAACGCAAAACGCCTGTACTCAATAATCAAAAAAATTATTGCCCTTTTTACTTCACGCTGAAGGGGAGAACATACGCTCTGCTTTGTTGTGCAAATAATATAACATATCTTAAACAGTTTGTCAAGCAAAAAATCTTGATAATTTTCACATTAGTGATATAATATTTAAAAATACGAGAGGATGATGGACAATGGACAGGAAAAAGTTGGCATATCGTTTTGCAATCTATATGCTCGGTTTTGTTTTTTTGGCATTCGGAATTACGCTGAACACAAAATGCGGACTCGGCGTGTCGCCTATTATATCGGTTGCATACACTTTTTCGCTAATCCTCGATATGAAGGTCGGCAACACAACATTTGTTTTGTACTGCTTGCTGATATTGATTGAAATTGTTTTACACGCAATAAGAAAACAGCCGAAAAAAGTTTTTGTGTTTGACATTCTTCAAATTGTCGTAAGTATCATTTTCACAAGAGTAATCAATGTGTTTTCCGAATTTATACCTCAATTTGATGTTGAATACAGCGGTCAATGGCAAGGCAGTTTGCCATTTAGAATATTTTTATTAATAATTGCAATTACATTTACAGGAATAGGCTGTGCTCTGTCGCTTGATATGAGAATCGTTCCAAATCCCGGTGACGGCATTGTGCAAGCCGTGTCGGACACAGTCAAAAAGCCGGTTGGTTTTTGTAAAAACTGCATTGATGTATTTATGGTTGCAATTTCCGCTGCGTTAACATTTTCGATGTACACAAAAATAGCCGCAACACCGGTTAAGTCATTTTTGAGTGTTATAGGCTTGGGTACGGTTCTTGCCGTTATCGGAGTCGGCAGAACCATAGCAATATTCAATCATTTTTATTACAGTAAGCTGACGCACAAAGCCGGAATAAATCCTATATTAGATAAGAAAACAAAATAAACAGAGCCAAAAAAACGGGTTGCTTCACAAAAAATCGTGAAACGACCCGTTTTTATTTACAAAATTCCAATCATTGCAAGCCCGTCAAGCACACTTATACCTGCGGCTGCACTTGCAAAAACAATAACGAATATAGCAATATAAGAAATTGCTATCATAATGATTTGCGCCCAAATAAAGTTTTTCTTGTTTTTATTTGTGTTAGGACTTACAAGCCAAACAATCCAGCAAATGATGTTTACAATCGGGATAGCGGAAAGAATAAACATTCCGATATAAGAACCGATGCTCATAACCTCGCTTGTCGGGTCATAAGGCATATAGTTCTGCTGATACGGCGGTTGTTGGTATACCGGCTGATACGGCGGTTGGTTTGGGTTTGGATTTTGATTCGGTTGATAATATTGATTATTATCCATATTTGTTTCCTCCTTTTATAGATTATTTCGAAAGATACCTTCCGAATTGTTTACAGTCCTGTATTTTCCGCAATGTACTTGCGAGCCTTTACGGCATATTCAAACGGATTTGCTTTTGCCGGGTCCTGTTCTGCTTCAACAACAACCCAACCCTCATAATTCGCATTTGATAAAATATCAAAAATCGGCTTGAAGTCTACATCGCCGTCACCCGGAACAGTGAACACGCCTGCTCTCACCGCGTCAAGAAACGACATATGATTTGGAACAACCTCATTGTTATACACGTCAAGTCTTACATCTTTAAGATGAACATGTTTGATTCTGTCGGCATATTTTTTGAGCACCGGAACGGGGTCAATACCGGCAAAGGTAAGGTGACCGCTGTCAAAAAGCAAGTACACAAGCTCCGGGTCGGTAAGTTCCATAAGTTTGTCTATTTCTTCAACGGTTTGAACGCCCGTTCCCATATGATGATGCACGGTAAAATACATACCCTTGCTTTTGGCATATGCACCCATTTCATTAAATCCCTTGGCAACGGTCGCCCACTGTTCATCGGTATAATACGGTTTTTCGTCAAGAATGGATTTTGTCAAATCGCCTTGAATTGAATTGCCCTGCTCTGACGCACCGATAACCTTTGCGCCCAGTTTGTGAAGTTTGTCGCAATGAGCCTTGAAAGCCTCAATGTTCTCCTCATAAGGTTTTGATGTGAGATAAGACGAGAACCACGCATTGCAAATTTGAAGTCCTCTCAAATCAAGATAATGTTTTAATATATCCGGGTCGGACGGATATTTGTTGCCGATTTCACTACCTTTGAAGCCGGCAAGTGCCATTTCCGAAACGCATTGTTCAAAGGTGTTTTCCGCACCCAAATCAGGCATATCGTCATTCGTCCAACCGATGGGTGCAATGGCTAATTTTACTCTGTTAGGATTAAGCATCTGAAGTTCTCCTTATTAATAATCAAAGGTTTGTGCAATATGCTTTTGCATATCACTGTATGCGTCGGCAACTCTCGTGCTCTTTGACACCTCGGCAACGCCTACTCTCCACCAAGATTCAAATCCCGGTGTCATAGTTTGCGGAAGTACCTTTATATCAAACAAAACAGCCTTGTCTTGATTTTTAGCGTCCTCAAGTGCCGCTCTAAGTTCGTACGATGTGCGAATTGTGTAAGCCTTTGCACCGTAGCCCTCGGCAATTTTGGCAAAATCAACATCAATTTCACCGCCGTCGAGCATACCCGTTTTTGGATTTCTTGCACGGAACACGGTACCGAAAGTGTCCGTGCCCTGATTGTTTTGCAAATTTTCAATACAACCCCAACCGAGATTGTCAAAAAGACAAATATTAATCTTTAAGCCCTCTTGAATTGCGGTGTAAAGTTCGCTGTGTCCCATAAGAAATGAGCCGTCGCCGCAGAAAGTGTAGACCTCCGCTTCGGGCTTTGCAAGTTTTGCACCGAGTGCACCGTTAACCTCATAACCCATATTGGAAAAACCGTATTCCATATGATAAGTTCTTGTGCCGTTAGGTCTGAAGAGTCGTTGCATATCGCCCGGAAGCGAGCCTGCCGAACCGAGTGCAATATCGCCCTCGCTCATAAACTCATTGATTATACCGAGTGCAAGCGTTTGGTTAAGCCCGCCCTCAAGTTCGGTTGAATAATATTCGTCAACAATAGCGTCCCATTCTTTTTTAGCGTCGGCAATTTCGGATGTATAAGCGGTCTTATATCCGTCGAGCGACTTAATAAGTGCCGTCAAAGTTTCCTTTGCGTCTGCAACTATTGCTTCGGCATCCATTTTGTATGCGTCAAACGGACAAATATTAATCCCGAGAACTTTTCTGCCCTCGCTAAACAGCCATTTTGACGATGTGGTAAAATCGGTAAATCTTGTACCAACGCCGATAACAAGGTCCGCATCTCTGCCGATAATATTTGCGGCTTTACCGCCCGTAACGCCGATACCGCCGAGATTAAGCGGATGATTCCACGCAATGAGTCCCTTGCCCGCCTGCGTTTCGGAAACAGGAATATTACATTTTTCGGCAAGAGCCAAAAGTTCTTTTTCGGCACCCGAATACCTTACACCGCCGCCGCAAACGATAATAGGCTTTTTAGCCGACTTAATCATCTGCGTTGCGCGTTCAAGCTGAGATAAACTTATCGGTCGTCTGTCAATATGCCAAACCCGTTTTTGAAGAAAATGTTCCGGATAATCGTAAGCCTCACCCTCAACATCCTGTGGCATTGCAAGGCAAACCGCGCCTGTGTCGGCAGGGTCGGTGAGCACTCTCATAGCGTTTAAGCAAGCCGTCATAAGTTGCTCGGGGCGAATAATTCTGTCAAAATAATGGCAAACACCCTTAAATGCGTCCGTTACGGTTCTGCCGTAATTGTCAAAAAATTCTGCCTGCTGTAAAACAGGGTCGGGCTGACGGCACGCAAATGTGTCGCCCGGAAGAACCAAAAGCGGAATTCTGTTCGCCGTTGCACAGCCGCAGGCTGTTACCATATTCGTAGCACCCGGACCGATTGACGAAACGCACGGAATGATTGCTTTTCTGTCCATTTGTTTTGCATATGCAACAGCGGCAAGAGCCATATTTTGCTCGTTTTTGCCTTGATAAAATTTTAAATTATGACCGCCCTGTTCAAGTGCCTGACCTACGCCAACCACACAGCCGTGGCCGAAAATGCCGAAAATTCCGCTGACGAATTTCGACTCAACTCCGTCTACTTCTATGTACTGGTTATCAAGGAACTTAACAAGAGCCTGTGCCATTGTAAGTCTTTCTCGTTTCATACCGTCACCCCATCAACATTCAATCTCGGAAAGTTTAACAGGACGGTGTTCGGCAACGGAAAGTTTAGCCGCCAAACCGAGGCGAAGTGCCTCCAAGCCGTCATTAACAGTAGTTTTTGTAGGAACATCGTTTTGAACGGCATTGACAAACTCCGTCATCTCGTCCGTAAACGACTGCATATATCTTTCAAGGAAGAAATAAAGCGGCTTATCGGTACGGTTGCCGTCATCATTAATATAAGAAACATTTGTAGGCGTATCGTTTGCGGCAGAAGCCTGACCGCCCGAGCCGAAAACTTCAAGCCTTTGGTCGTAGCCGTAACAAGCCTTGCGGCAGTTATCAATAACACCGATTGCACCGCTCTTGAATTTAAGTGCAACAAGTGCAGTGTCAACATCTCCGGCTTCGCCGATTGCCGGGTCAACCATAACGGTAGCGTTTGCGTAAACCTCTTCAACCTCTCCGCCGATAAAGCGAGCCATATCAAAATCGTGAACGGTCATATCAAGGAAGATACCGCCCGACACCTTAACATATTCTATAGCCGGAGGCTCCGGGTCACGGGATGTAATTTTGACTGTTTGAAGATTGCCGAGTTTGCCCTCATTTGCAAGGCGTTTGATTTCGGCAAAATTGTGGTCATATCTTCTGTTAAATCCAATTTGAAGTTTTACCCCCGCCTTTTCAACAGCGGCAATAACTTTTTTAATTTTTGCTACCGTCAAATCAACAGGTTTTTCGCAGAAAATGTGCTTGCCTGCCTCCGCGGCTTCAACAGCAATATCTGCGTGCGTATCCGTTGATGAGCAAATGAGAACCGCCTCAATTTCCGAATTGTTAAGGATTTCGTGATAATCCTCGTATGCATTTGGAATGCCCAAGTCTGCGGCAACTTTTTTGGCTCCGTCAACATAAATGTCTGAAATGGCAACTATCTCTGCCTGCGGAATGTGATAAGTAATTGATTTGGCATGAACCTGTCCGATTCTGCCGGCACCTATAATGCCTACCTTTAGTTTTTGCATAATTAATACCCCTTTAGTAGAAATCGGCAGAGTGCCCCCTGCCTACATCAAATTTATTTTATCACACGCCATAGTCATTTTCAATAAAATAACCGATATAATAATATACAAAATTAGGCACAATAACATAGTAATAATACACAAAATGCAAAGCGGTCAAAATAAAAAATCGTTTTTCATCCGATTTTATTCAATATATACACTATATAGTGCATATATTATGACCGAGTAAATGTACCTATGGTTGCAACGGCTGATTTCGTTCACTAATATGGAAATTACCAAACAAAAAAGGAGGAATTTCTATTACAAGTTACGAATTCAGAAACGACGCAATGTTTCTCAGAAATCAATTCAAAAGCGTTGGGATGTTTAAGCTTCCGCTTATAAAAAAACAAGAAATCGGTCTTGAAGATGTGAGCCTAATCGGTTATGATAAAATTAATCAAAGTAATGATTACAAAAGTACAGTACATTTCTTTCTTGACGATTACAGATTTGAAAGCATATATAACAATCCCGAAAAGAAAGTTGAAACGCTGAAAAAATTTAACGCCGTTCTTTCGCCCGATTTCAGTATGTTTGTTGAAATGCCGATTGCTTTGCAACTTTTCAGCACATTCAAAAACAGATGGGTCGGTGCTTATCTGCAAGAGCAAGGTATAACTGTTATCCCAACCGTTCGTTGGGGTAATCTAACAAGTTTTAATTTTTGTTTTGACGGAATTGAAAAAGGTTGCGTGGTTGCGGTTTCAACAATCGGGGTAAAAAAAGAGAAATCACATTTTATGCTCGGTTATGACGAAATGCTGAGCCGCATAAAGCCAAGCAAAATTATTTGTTACGGTAAGCCTTTTGCTGAAATGAAAGGCGACATAATCGAAGTTGATTATGCCAAAACAAACAATTTGTCAAAAGGCTACATAAAAAAGATTTTCGGTTACATTTCCAATAAAGGCGGCGGTTCCGCCGACGGTCAAAGTTCAGGCAATCCGGAACCGAAAGAGACTTGGGTTCCAAAAGATGAAGAATCCAAAAGATTTTTAGGCAAGCCCGGAGAAATAAAGAGAACCTTTATACCAACTAAAAAAGGTGGTTATTGGGTAGATACCAAAATCGGAAAAGACGGTAAAGCAACTATAGAACGACAATATACCGATCACGGAAATTCGAAAAACCATTCTAATCCACATGATAACACTATTGAGTGGGATAAAAACGGAAATCCAATTTGGGGTGATGAAACCAATTACTTTGATGAAGAAGCACCAGAATTCAAGTATTTTAAAATTACAGGAGTGAAAAAAATGAACAGCGATTATAACAGAGATTACAAAAGCAAGGAAGAATTTTATGTTTCTGTAAGCCGTTATTCTGAAATTGTTTTTGAATGGAAGAACATATCATATGAAATATGTTCGTTAGACGGAAAGAGATGGTGGTTTATTAATGTAACAAAAGGAACAGAGATAATAGTAGACAAAATAGATGATATTATGAACTGTAAAATTGATAATGAAAAGTTAATCGATATATGCACAAAATTCACTGTTATTGAAAGGACATTTTAAAAAATCAATTTGCAATAATAAAAAGGACAGGAAATCCTGTCCTTTTTACATTATTATCTACTCTAATTTCCCGGCGGTATTGAACGGGTAATACCGGAACATTACCTTGCCGATGAATTTGTCACGGGAGACGAAATTAGTAGTTGTCCAATATCGTGAGTCAACGGAGTGGTCACGATTGTCGCCCATTACAAAATAGCAATCCTCGGGAACAACAAAGGTTCCGTTATAATTATCTTTGTTTTCCTCGGAAACGAAATCGTCACGCAACTCGATTGTTTTACCGTCCGTACCTGTTACATAAACCGTGCCGTCAACGATGTTGACCGTTTCGCCCGGAAGTCCGATAATTCGCTTTACAAAAAGCGTTTTTTCATCATCAGGGTATTTAAAAACGGCAACATCATATCTTTCGGGTTCGTTAAATTTGTAATCTAATCGGCTTACAATAAGTCTGTCTTTTTCCTGAATTGTATTAAGCATTGACCCTGAAGGGACTATAATATTTGCAAACACACAATACTTAAGTATCATTGCAATTATAAGAGCAATAATTATAGGTGTAAGAAAATCTAACACTTCTCTTAATTTAGATTTTTGGATTTCCTTATTTTCAGTATCTTTTACCGTCATTTCTTTTTTATTCATAAATTAAAACCATATAGTAAAAACAACATTCAACAAATTCGGGACAGGCAAACCTGTCCCTTTTACACTATTGTATCTATTCTAATTTACCGGCGGTGTTGAACGGGTAATACCGGAACATTACCTTACCGATGAATTTGTCACGGGAGACGAAATTGGTGGTTGTCCAATATCGGGAATCAACGGAGTTGTCACGATTATCACCCATTACAAAATAACAATCCTCGGGAACAACAAAGGTTCCGTTATAATTATCTTTGTTTTCCTCGGAAACGAAATCGTCACGCAACTCGATTGTTTTACCGTCCGTACCTGTTACATAAACCGTGCCGTCAACGATGTTGACCGTTTCGCCCGGAAGTCCGATAATTCGCTTTACAAAAAGTTCGTCCTCATTGTCGGGATATTTAAATATTGCAATATCGTATCTTTCCGGGTCGTTAAATTTATATTCAAGCCGACTTGCGATAACACGGTCGCCCTTTTGAATAGTATTAAGCATTGAGCCCGTAGGGATAATTGCATTTGCGAATACGCAATATTTGAGAATCATTGCAACGATAAGTGCAATAATGATAGGAGCAAGGAACTCCAAGATTTCCCTTAATTTGGATTTTTGAGTTTCCTCTTCCTCAACTTCTGTATCTACTGTTGTTTTTGCTTTTTTACTCATAATTATTTTTCCTTACCGATTTTAAAAATCATAACTTCAAACGGTTTCATTGTCAAATCCATTTTTGAATTGTAATCATATATTTCATCGGTTTCTTCAAGCGACTTACAATAAACATTGAAACGCTTTGCACCCTGCAAGCTTTCCGGTGCGCCCATAAGCTTATTAAGCGTAAGCGTGAGCGAAGTTTCCTCATCCGTCGGGTTGCGAAGAGCAATTACGCCGTCGTCGCCGTCCCAAGAAATGTAACCGTAAATATTATTTTCTTCCGGATTTCCGCCGATAAACTGTGCGTTTTGAAGAATGTGATAGTTATCTTTTTGCCAATTCATAGCGGCAGAAAGGCTGTTCCACTTGCTCTCATTCATCATATTAACTGACAGGTGAAGTTCGTTGAGAGCCTGACCTCTTACCGTGCACCAATAGATGTACTTGTCAAATTCGTCATCCGTATAACTAACATTCGCCGTATTGCCGTAAATAGGCTCGTGATTATAAAGGTTTTTAAGCGGAATTTGAAGTGCACGGGTGCAAAGACAATCAAAATATCTTGCGTCACGATAAGTAATTTCCTTGTCAACCTGTGCCTGATTTTCAAGATTTTTTGCAAATCCGATATCACCGCTGTTTTGCACCCAAAGAGAATTAACCCATTGGAGCCACCAAGGCGAAACATTAACATAACAAGTCATATTTATCCAAATATCAGGCTTTGCGGCACGAAGTTTGTTATAAAGACCAATCCACTTTTGCCACATATCGGTTACAAAATACATATCCTCATAACCGCCTACCATATGGTCGTGCTTTTCATTCAAACACGGTTTTAGGCAAAAGCCGTCAAGTTTCCAATAATCAATGTCAAACTCATTTGTGGTTTCAACAAGGAAATCACCGAGTTTTTCAATATACTTTGTTGAAGCAACGCAAATATCCCTTGCTTCCTTATTAAGATAACCGTTGCCGGCACGCTGATAGCGTTTTGCGATTTTATCCGGACGGGTATATCCGCCGCGAGGACCGAGCCACAAGCCGAATTTTGAACCCATTTCCTTGCAAAGTGCGGTAACATTGGTAAGCTTATTCGGGAATTTTTTGTTAAACGACCAAAATCCCGCCTTGACATCAGGCCAACCGTCGTCAACAACATATGCCGCAAGCTCGGGAGCACCGTGCCGGGTGAGTTGCTTATGAATTTCCTTAAACGAAGCCGTAATGTTTTGCTCCGTAATGTCTTTCATATAATCGTACCAGCTGTTGTACTGAAAACGAAGCGGTGCAGGAACGCTGATCGACTCAATATATTCATAAAAAGCTTTGCGAACAGACGGTAACGTGTTATCCTTGCCGCCGCCCATAACTGTAACAGGACAGGCAAATCCCGTGCCGAGAGGCTTACCTACATAATATCTTATTGTTGCACTGCCGTGAAGGATTCTGTTTTCCGTTGCCGGAAATTCACAGCCAAAGAAAAGGCTGTCAATATAAATAGGCTGTCCGAGCATTGACTGAAACGCAGGGATTTCGCCGCCCTCAACAACATCAACACTGAAATGTGTTTTGGAATTGATAATGCCTACATTTTCAAGTTCGATAAAATCAACAACTCTGTCGTCGCTTTGGTCAACAAAAATCTGCTTACAAACAGTGTTTCCGTCTTTATGAACCCAGTATTTGAGAGTTACCTGAAATCCGTCGTTTTTTTCAAATCTAAAAACAAGTTTATCGTTTTCATAATCGCTGTATTCAACGGAAAGACCCTTTGACGAGAACTCCCTACCGTCGTCAAAATGAATAACAAATTCTGTACCGTTGCCGTCCGGAACAAAGCTCATACCGGAATAGGTGTTTTTTATTTGCGAAGCATAAAACTTCTCGTCTGTTATTTTAAACTCTCGTTTAAGTCTGTTACTTGTTAATTTAAACATACAAAATCCCCTTTATTATGCTGTTTATAAGTCGTTTTTAATTTCCTCAAGTGCTTTTGCAAGCTGGTCGGGACACGATGTACCCTTAAAGTTACAATTAATTCCTTTAAGGCTTTCAATAACATCATCAATTTTTCTGCCCTTTACAAGAGAAGAAATGCCCTGCAAATTACCGTTGCAACCGCCTGTAAAATTAACGGAATTGACGGTTTTGTCTTTCTCGTTTATATCTATGACAATCTGTCGTGCACACACGCCCGACGTAGTATATACCTTCTCCATATCTAATCTCCTTTTCCTAATCATTACTATTATACATATCACAGCAAGATATTTCAATAATAATTATACAAATAATATATAAATTAATCTTTGCGGTATTTTTACCAAATAAATATGATATTTAGCGATCTTTAACCCCTCAGTCGTCATAAATGACAACAGCTCCCCTTGTTAAGGGGAGCCTGAATATATAGAGGTTTACAGATGTAACACTCTGTCTTTTATTTCCTGTGTTCTGCCTTGATTCCAGAACTGAGTGCCAATGTAGCCGCAGGTTCTTCGTGCGACATTCATCTTGTCCTGATCCTCATTTCCGCAATTCGGGCATCTCCAAATAAGCTTGCCGTGCTCATCTTCAACTATTTTAATTTCACCGTCATAACCACAGCACTGACAGTAGTCGCTCTTTGTGTTAAGTTCGGCATACATAATGTTGTCGTAAATAAACTTCATTACCTGAATTACAGCCGGAATGTTGTCTTGCATATTCGGAACTTCAACATAAGAAATTGCACCGCCCGGTGAAAGAGCCTGAAATTCGCTTTCAAACTTGAGCTTTGTAAATGCGTCGATTTTTTCAGCAACATGAACATGATACGAATTTGTAATGTAATTCTTATCGGTTACGCCCTTGATTATGCCGAATCTCTTTTGAAGACATTTTGCAAATTTGTATGTTGTTGATTCAAGCGGTGTACCGTAAATCGAAAAATCAATGTTGCTTTCCTTTTTCCACTTATCGCATGCCTCATTCATATGACGCATAACATGAAGTGCAAAATCCTTACCGCCGTTTTCGTCGGTATGTGACTTGCCGGTCATATATTTTGTACATTCGTAAAGTCCGGCATAGCCGAGAGAAATCGTTGAATATCCGTCATAAAGAAGTCTGTCGATAGGCTCGCCCTTGTCAAGTCTTGCAAGTGCACCGTGTTGCCATAAAATAGGTGCGGCGTCCGAAAGTGTGCCCTTTAGCCTGTTATGACGGCACATAAGTGCACGGTGACAAAGTTCAAGACGCTCGTCAAAAACCTCCCAAAACTTATTCATATCGCCACCCGAAGTGCAAGCAACATCAACAAGATTAATAGTTACGACACCCTGATTAAATCTGCCGTAATATTTTTTCTTGCCCTCTTGGTAATTCTTTGCTCTTGCAATATTGCCTACTCCCGCTTCGGTAAATCTGTCCGGAGTGAGGAACGAACGGCAACCCATCGGTGTGTAAACATCACCTTTGAGATTAAGCATAACCTTTTCGCTTACATAATCGGGAACCATACGCTTTGCCGTACACTTTGCGGCAAGTTCGGTAAGATAGAAATAAGGTGTGTTTTCGTTGACATTGTCATTTTCCAAAACATAAATAAGCTTAGGGAATGCCGGAGTAATCCAAACGCCCTTTTCGTTTTTAACGCCCTTGATTCTTTGACGGAGCGTTTCCTCAATAATAAGTGCAAGGTCTTTCTTTTCCTGCTCGCTCTTAGCTTCGTTAAGATACATAAACACGGTTACAAACGGAGCCTGGCCATTTGTTGTAAGAAGAGTTACAACCTGATACTGAATGGTTTGAACACCTCTTGAAACCTCGTCACGAAGACGCTTTTCGGTGATTTTAACAATTTTTTCTTCAGTAAGTTCTCCGCCGAAATCCTTTGCTTCTTCAATAACTTGTGCACGGATTTTTTCTCTGCTCGTCTGCACAAAAGGTGCAAGATGTGCAAGTGAAATCGACTGACCGCCGTACTGTGACGAAGCAACCTGTGCGATAATCTGCGTTGCAATGTTGCAAGCTGTGGAAAAACTGTGCGGTTTTTCAATCATAGTATCCGAAATAACGGTGCCGTTTTGAAGCATATCCTCCAAATTAACAAGGTCGCAATTGTGCATATGCTGAGCAAAATAATCTGCGTCGTGGAAATGAATAAGTCCGTTTTCGTGAGCCTCAACAATATCTTCCGGAAGTAAAATTCTCTTTGTAATATCCTTTGAAACCTCACCTGCCATATAGTCACGCTGAACTGAATTGACAGTAGGATTTTTATTTGAATTTTCCTGCTTTACCTCTTCATTGTTACATTCGATAAGGGATAAAATTTGATTGTCTGTGGTGTTTGCTTTACGCACAAGAGAACGGGTGTAACGGTACTTAACATAACGCTTTGCAACCTCAAACGCACCTTGTGCCATAATTTGGTCTTCCACAATGTCTTGTATTTCCTCTACGGAAAGAGCACGGTTTGCCTTACCGATTTTAAACTCAACATATTCGGCAATGTCGTTGATTTGACCTTGAGTCAATTCTTTTCTTTCGCATGCGGCATTTGCTTTTGATACGGCTATAATGATTTTGTTAAGGTCAAACTTTGCTTCTGAGCCGTTTCTCTTAATAATGTTCATAACTTTCCCCTTTCAAATACTTTATCCAAGTAGTTACAACGCTGTAACTTTTTCGTTTGATGACATTTACAATAATAACAAAACATTGTGGCTGTGTCAATAGGATTTGGCAAAAAAATACAATATATTGTGTTCAATTTTCAAATTGTAATAAATTTATACGAAATGTAGTTTTGAGATTTTAATTAAATCCGCGGTATATCGCACTACTTGCTCAACCGTCGGACAAGTAAATATTACAAATTGTAAATATCCGCAAATACAGTCAGGCACTTCTTACCACTTGAAAAAAAATACAAATTGTTTTAATATATATAAGAGGTATTTATATGAAAAAATCCAAAAAAATGCGAAACCTGAATATCGCAACACGAATTTCAATTGCAACGCTTGCAAGCATAATAACATCGGTAATTATGATAATCGCCACTATATTTGTTTTCCGCTCGCTGTTACCGGATATTTACGGCATATCAAGAGTTGAATCAAATGAATACTCGATTATCAACCAGTTACAATGGGCACAAACAATAAGCAGTATAAACCGTGAGCTTGCCGATAATTCCTCAGACAAAGCAATCAAGAAAAATTTAAAAGGAATCACAAAATCCATATCGGAATTAGGTTCGGAAATATACATATCAAAAAACGGCAAAAAATATTTTGCCAATACAGATAAAAAAACAATAAAAGCGGCGGAGCGTTCAATAACAGATACCTCAGGCAAGCGAAACATATACTACTTCGGCAAAAACGGACTTGTAATAAAATCGCATCTCAACACGCAAAATGACAAATTTGTAATTAATATAGTAAACACAAATTATACCGTAGACGATTATTCGCAGCACAGTTCACTTCAAAGTTTCAAACTGTTATTCACCGGCAGAAGCGGATTTATGATACTTATGGCACTGGTTATTATAATAGTATCAAACCTTATAATGTCGCTTATAACTTCAAGAACAATCACAGCACCTATCAAAAAGCTGTCCGACGGTGCAAATGAAATTGCGGGCGGAAATCTTGATTATCACATAGATTACGACAGTACAAATGAAATCGGCGTAACTGTTAAGTCCATAAACGATATGACCGACAGGTTGAAGCTTTCGATTGAACAGCAAAACGAAATGGCTCAATCGAGAAAAGAAATGACGGCAGGAATCGCACACGATTTGCGAACACCGCTGACTTCAATCAAAGGATATGTCGAGGGGCTTAAAGACGGAATCGCAAACACTCCGGAGAAGCAGGAGCGATATTTGCAAACCATCTATTCATCGGCGACCGATATGGAAAATTTGCTTGACGAATTGCTGACTATGTCAAAACTCGAATCGGGCAACACTCAGCTTGATTTAATCAAAATAGATATAAACGAGTACCTTACAGAGTATCTTTCCGAAAAAGACTACAAATGGAAGTCGGACAATATTACGGTTAAATACTCCGAACCGAACACCAAAGGCAAGGCATATGTTATGCTTGACCCGAACAGATTTTCAAGAGTGCTCAATAACATAATATCAAACGCTGTTAAATATTCGTCAAAAGCAAGAAAAACAGTTATAAAAATCAGCCTTGAAATATACGACAAATCGGTTATCATTGCAATATCCGACAACGGCATAGGTATTAACGAAAAAAGTTTGAAGCATATTTTTGAAATATTCTACCGTGCCGACCAAGCACGAACAAGAGTGCGTGACGGCTCCGGATTAGGTCTTGCGGTTTGCAAGGAAATTGTTGAACTTCACCGCGGACACATTTGGGCGACCAGCAAAGAGGGACACGGAACAACCATTATGATTTCACTTAACAGAGAGGATATATGACGCTATGAACAAAAAAATTCTCATTATTGAAGACGACGAAAACATAACCTGTCTTGAAAAAGATTATCTTGAAGCACACGGATTTGAGGTTTTTTGTGCAAACGACGGATTGAAAGGTCTTGAAATTGCCGAAACCGTCAACATTTCACTTGTGCTCTTAGATGTTATGCTGCCGTCACTCAACGGACTTGAAGTATGCAAGAAAATAAGAGAATTCAGCAACATTCCGATTCTTCTTGTAAGTGCAAAGAAAGATGAATTTGACAAAATCAACGGTCTCGGCTTCGGTGCAGACGACTATATTACCAAGCCTTTCAGCCCGTCGGAACTTGTCGCAAGAGTTATTGCTCACCTTAACAGATACGAAAGACTTACGAATTCCGATATTAAAGAAAATTCCACAATCCAAATCGGTGAGCTTAAAATTGACAAAAAGTCACGCAGAATTTATTTTTTCGACACCGAAATCACCTTTACAAACAAGGAATTTGACCTCCTTGCAACCTTAGCCGAAAGTCCGGACAAGGTTTTTACAAAAGAAGAACTTTTAAGCACCATTTGGAACTATGATTCTATGGGCGACACATCAACAGTAACTGTGCATATAAACAGGGTGCGTGAAAAGTTGTTTGCGGTAGACAACAATATGGAATTCATCAACACCGTGTGGGGCAAGGGTTACAGATTCAACAAATAACAAAAACGAGGACAGAAAAATGGAAAAAAGAAAAGTAGTTATTATAGGTGCGGGTCATGTGGGCTCGCATGTTGCAATGACACTGTGTTTTCAAGGCACGGTTGACGAAATTGTTTTGATTGACAAAGACGCCGACAAAGCAACGGCGAACGGTTACGATATTGCAGACGCATGTTTGTTTTTAGGTTCAACAACAATCGTCAGAGCCGGCGACTACAACGACTGCAAAGACGCACAAATTATAGTTAACGCCATCGGTATGCCGAGAAAGCCCGGTCAAACACGGCTTGATATGCTCGACGATTCGATAGTTATGCTCAAAGATGTTATTGATAATCTAAAGCCGATTGACTACAAGGGCATCATTGTTTCAATCACAAACCCTGCCGATGTCATCGGAAATTATTTAAGACTTCACCTCGGTTTGCCGAGAGAGCGTTGCTTTTCAACAGGCACAAGCCTTGATACGGCAAGACTGAAAAGAACAGTAAGCGAGCTTGCACAAATTGACAGAAAATCCGTAACCGCCTGTTCGGTAGGCGAGCACGGCGACAGCTCGTTTATTCCGTTTTCATCGCTCACAATCGGCGGCAAGCATTACGCAGAATTGGAAGCCGAAAAGCCTGAAAAATACGGCAATCTTACCGAAGAATATGTACTTGAACGCACGCGGAACATTGGACACGACATTGTAAACGGCAAAGGCTCAACCGAATTTGGAATCGGTGCCGCAACCGCCGACATCATCAAGGCGATATTCCACGACGAAAAGCGTGTTATTCCTGCATCGGTTCTGCTTGACGGCGAATATCAAATGAGCGGTGTTGCCTGCGGCGTACCGTGCGTTATCGGCAGAAACGGCATTGAGGACATAATTGAATTACCGCTCAATGACAAGGAAAGAGAACAATTTGAATACACCTGCAAAGTTATAAAAGACAATATCGACCGTGCCGAAACAATATAAAGCGTATACTGTAGCGTGCTGAAAACTCGATATTTACGGCAAACGGTCTAAGGTTAAGACAGCAAAAACTAAATAACAAATAATAAAATACGGGACTGTTTTACAAATATAATGTGAAGCAGTCCCGTTAACCTTTATATTTTATTTTTTGTGTTTATCAATCACGGAATACGACAAATTTATCGTACAAGAATTCCGTAATCATATTGCAAGCCATAGTACAACCGAGAACGATGTAATTAATAGCCGATATATCAGCATATTTAGCCGTAAAATAGTTTCCCAAAATTGTGCTTATCGGTGTAAACACGCAATAGAATGCCAAAACTTTGAGCATAGCAATAGGCACATTGCTTGCCGATTTAAATGTAAACTTACGGTTAAAAGTGAAGTTCCAAATTACCGACAGCAAAAGCGCTATAAGGTACATAGGTCCGTACTCGTTTTGCATAATTTTTGCAAATGTGGCATTTGACTCCATCCAATTTTGAAAAAGAGGAAGCTTGATAATAACCTCGCTCATAAGAGTAAATGACGCAACCTGAATAATACCGGCAGAAGCAGAAAACAAAGCAAATTTAATAAACTGCCAAACTCCGCCGTTACTTTTTTCTTCCTTTTTATCACTCATAATTATACCTTCTTTAGCAAATATCTTATCCGTTTGGAATAGTTCCGACAGTTCCATATATTATAACAGGAACTTCAATAAAATGAATTTTTATATTACGGTTTTTTGCCAAGCAATTTAAGAAGCAACCGTCTGCATTTAACCGCAAAGCGAACGATTTTGGAATTGTACTCCCTGTTCATTCTGCGAACATCTTCAATGTCACCGATTTTGTGATACTTTGCAAGTTCGTTTCTCATTGCGGTCATTTCACGCAAGTCGATATGATGCTCTTTGTGATAACTGTAAAGAGTTTTCTTCATAGTATCGTGACGCCATTTAATAACTTCGTCGTCGGTATACTGTGATTCATAAAGTTCAGACGCCGTGCGTGTTTCGTGCTCCGCCTTATCGATAAATTCGGAAATAATCTTTTCAAGATTTTCCCTTACCGGCTTGTATGCATCCGGATTCGGAATAGGATTAAGCATATAATCCTTGTACTTGCCTGCAATTACATCTTCGTTCAAAGCGGTATTAGCGTAATATTTATACGGGTCAAGACGAACCGAATTAAAATTATGACGAACCCACAGCACAGGGGTTTCGAGTGCGATACACGGAAGTGCACAGTGAACTCTGAATGTAAGAACGCACTTTGCATTTTGATAAAGGTCAAGTCTTTCCTCAACCTCGGCACGCCTTTGCTCCCAAGTCATAAACTGGTCGGACGGAATAGGGCGGGTTGGCGGTTCTACAATAACATCAATTCCCGTGCCCTCCATCTGCTTTTTAACAGCCTCTTCAACAGGCTTTGCAAGACCTACAAGAACAATATATTCTCTTTCTCTCGGCTTTGGCGGACGTTTTTTAAGCGTAAGCGTTACACAACCCGAGAAATAGTTATCTATTCCACGCTCGGAAAGACGCTCTTGAGTATAATAATCACGGCAACCGATAGGCTCAAATCTTTTAAGATATTCCTTGCCCGGTCCGCTTTCGATATATTCAAATTTTGACGGCATACCGCGAGGTCTGCCTCTTTGAATGTCGTTATAATGAAGGCCTATCCACAAAGGATAAACATTTTTTGACGGCGGCCAATTCCATTTTTCCCACATATACCATGCACTCATAATGGTTGCAACCGGTTCGTCATCATCAGCTTTGAAGCTGTCCATAGCTTCTATATCAACCAAATAATCGGTGTGCGGCAACCACTGCTCTGCGGCATATGATTGCATATCGTCACCGATATTTTTGGTAGTTTTTCTGTATAACACACCGTATTTCATTATGCAATACTCCTTATTAACACTTTATATAGTATGTAAATATATTATCACACCCAACATATCATTGTCAATTATTATACTCTTTATTTTATAATCTTAATGTGTTATAATATAAAAAAGAATTGCGAAAAGGCAGACTGATTTATGAATTGGGCAGAAATAAAAACAAATGACATCGCAAACGGCGAAGGGGTGAGAACCTCCCTTTTTGTGTCCGGTTGCAGACATCATTGCAAAAATTGTTTTAATGAAGTCACATGGGATTTCGGCTACGGCAATCTTTTTACCGAAGAAACCATGGAAGAAATATTTAAAAGCGTTGACCACAGTTGGATTAACGGCATTTCACTTCTCGGCGGGGAACCGTTTGAGCCTGAAAATCAAAAGGTACTTGTGCCGTTTTTAGTTATGTTCCGTGAAAGGTTTCCGGATAAAACCGTATGGTGCTACACAGGATTTACGCTTGAACAAATCCTCGGCTGTACGGAAGAAAAAAGCCGTGCAGCAACCGACATAAGCAAAGAAATGCTGTCGTTGATTGATGTACTTGTTGACGGTCCGTATACCGAAGCATTGCACTCGATTACACTCAAATTTCGCGGTTCGTCTAACCAAAGAGTAATCGACATAAAGAAAACCATCAAGGAACAAAAAATCGTGCTTTATCTTGAATAATGTATTGTTGACAAATATAATGTAAAAACAGATGAGGAGCTTGCCCGATAGACGGTTAGCCCCACATATCGATTAAAAAGAGATAATCGCTCCTGTGGAAATGTGGCGATTATCTCTTTTTATTATCTGTTGTTTTTATGTATCCTGTGGCTACAACTATAAAACCCTCGGGGCTTACACTCCGAGGGTCATTGCTTTAGGTTGTTAATTAGCCAAGTTCTGAGAAGTACTTGATTGTTCTAACCATCTGTGATGTGTATGAGTTTTCGTTGTCATACCATGAAACAACCTGAACTTCATATGTGTCGTCAGCAACCTTGAGAACCATTGTCTGAGTTGCGTCGAAGAGTGAACCGTATCTCATACCAACGATGTCTGAAGAAACGATTTCATCAGTGTTGTAACCGAATGATTCTGTAGCTTCAGCCTTCATAGCTGCGTTGATAGCTTCAACAGTAACTTCCTTGTCTGTCTTGATAACAGCTGTAAGGATTGTTGTTGAACCTGTTGGAGTAGGAACTCTCTGAGCAGAACCGATAAGCTTGCCGTTGAGTTCAGGAATTACAAGACCGATAGCCTTTGCAGCACCTGTTGAGTTAGGTACGATGTTAACAGCAGCAGCTCTTGATCTTCTGAGGTCGCCCTTTCTCTGAGGACCGTCAAGAGTCATCTGATCGCCTGTGTAAGCGTGGATTGTGCACATAATACCGCTCTGGATAGGAGCAAAGTCGTTAAGAGCCTTTGCCATAGGAGCGAGGCAGTTTGTTGTGCAAGATGCAGCAGAAATAACTGTATCTTCAGCTGTAAGTGTGTCGTGGTTTACATTGTAAACGATTGTAGGAAGGTCATTTCCTGCAGGAGCAGAAATAACTACCTTACGAGCACCTGCCTTAACGTGAGCAGAAGCCTTTTCCTTTGAGCAGTAGAAACCTGTGCATTCAAGTACAACGTCTACGCCAAGTTCGCCCCAAGGAAGTTCTGAAGCGTCAGCCTTTGCATAAATCTTAATTTCCTTACCGTCAACGATGATAGAATCATCTGTAGCTGATACTGTATCAGCAAGAGCATACTTACCCTGTGATGAGTCATACTTCAAAAGATGAGCAAGCATCTTTGGGCTTGTAAGATCGTTGATTGCAACAACTTCGTAGCCTTCTGCACCGAACATCTGGCGGAAAGCAAGACGACCGATACGGCCGAAACCATTAATAGCAACTTTTACCATTGGATTATACCTCCGAAAATTAAATTAATTAAATAAATTGCTTTATTTTATTGCACTATTTATTTTATACTGTTTATTCCTAATAATCAAGTGAAAATATGATTTTTTACAGATTATACAAAAACAATCTGCATACTCGTCAAATATTATGTTAATTTTGTAACAATCCGTGAATTTATAGTTCTGTTTTACTAAAATTAACATCTTTTTTTATCAAATTTTCACAAGTTTGTTTACCAAAGGGATTTTTTCAATAATCAGTGACAAACATACGCACGCTGCAAATATCAGCACAGAAACAAGCAATGTAACTATTGAACTGTACTGTTCACCGGTCAAAATAAATTTGCGAATAAGCTTAATAAACATCATATGAAACAGATAAACCGCCAAAATATGTTTTCCCAAAAACGCAATTACATTTTTCGGAATGAATGATTTTTTATCAAACACTTTAAAAAAGTTAAACAGTCCGAGAGTTAATATCAAGGCACCGACAGTCGGAAAATAACCGTTTACGGAATCCTGCAATTCACCGCTTGCGTTTGCACAAAAAACAGCTTCTGTTGTTAAAATTGTCAAGCCGATACCGGCACAAATGAAACTAACAAACGGATTAACCTTTTTGTCCTTAAATTCTGCACCGAGGAAGAAATAAAGCAACGAATACATTGTAAACACGCCTGTTTTTTGAGGAAATGTGCTTCTTGAAATTTCGTGTCCCAAAATATTCAAATGAAAATCAATATTAAGGCAGAGCATAAAAGTCATAATCATATTATAAACGAACGGCATAACAAGCACTGCAAACATCAACAAATATCTGAATTTCTTGTTATCATATATTTTTTTCAACAATGGATACAGCAAATAAATAACAATCAGTGTTTTAAAAAACCAACTTGGAAATTCTGTAAAATTCCAAACAAAAAGAAGCAGTGCAATCTTTGCCGCTTTTGCGTAAATCCGTTCAACCGTGTACTGCTTATTCAACATCAAAGCACCGTTGACCATAAAAAATAAAGGTACACAAGCCGCCGATATATTGGTAAACACCCTGTCAAAAGTCAGTTGATAAGCACCGTTTTCAAAGCCGCCAAGATTTGTTTTTCCCAAATGATAAAAAACGGCCATCAAAGCCGCAATTATTTTAATAACATCAAGGTAAAGTACTCTGTCTGTCTGTCTGTCTGTCTGTCTGTCTGATAAGATTATTCATTGTTTTTCTCCTTTTGTCAATCCTTTTTGTACAGTCAAATCGCTGTATATATTATAAACTTTACAACAAAAGAATTCAACTGTGATTATAAAATCCGCATTTCATTCTATATTTCCGTACTATATAAAGTAATTAATTATAGTATTTGACACAAGCATACCTTTTGGTGTAAGGGCAATTCTGTCACCAAGCTCCGTAACATATCCCATTTTAACAAGTTCATTGTAATCACGGCTGACAAGCGACTTATCAATACCTTTTGTAAGACGAAGTCCGAGCATAATTTGTTCTTCCTTGTCGCCGCCTGTTCCGTCGGGAATTTTGTTCCACTCACGGTCATAATAAAATCTTTTGCCGTTCCAGAAACTGTGAGCCGACTTGCCTATGCCGAGATACGGCGTTAAATTCCAATATTTCGTATTGTGCCTGCTTTCAAATCCGGGTACGGCAAAATTGCTAATTTCGTACTGCTTGATACCGAAAGAGCCGAGAGTGTCAACTGTTTTAAGATACATTTCACCCACTGCGTCATCATCGGGCAAAAGAAGTTTGTCACGCATTTGATAAAATTTTGTACCCTCTTCAATTTTGAGCATATATGCCGAAATGTGCACAACACCCATACTTTTAATAAAATCAAATGAATAGTCAAGCGAGGAGAGAGTTTGTTTGGGAGTGCCGAGCATAAGGTCAAGACTGATATTGTCTATCCCCGCCTGTCTTGCATAATTTATCGTTTTTTCAACATCGTTTTTGCCTGCCGCTCTGCCGAGTGCAAAGCGTTCCTTATCAACCGCACTTTGCATACCGAGGCTTATGCGATTTATTCCGTACGAAGCGTATTTCTTAAAGTCTTCAGACAAATCCTTACTCGGATTACATTCCACGGTAATTTCCGCATCATCGGATATATCAAACAGTTTCCTCGCACAATCAAGAATTTTGCCTATTAACTCGGGCGGCAGAATACTCGGAGTGCCGCCACCGAAATAAACAGTATCAAAGGTACCTTGATACTGCTTAATTTCATTACATATTTCATCCGCATATCGCAAAGCGGTGTTTTCGTCATACTTCACGCTGTAAAAATCGCAATACGGACACTTATTTTTGCAAAACGGAATGTGAAAATACAATCCCGAACGCTCATTTTTCATAATTAACCCTTTTTGGCTCTGTTTTCAGCCTTTAGTCTGAGTTCCTTGCTGAGAATTGTTTTACGCAAGCGAATTGACTTAGGCGTAACCTCAAGAAGTTCGTCATCTGCCAAGAATTCCATACTCTGTTCAAGCGAAAGAGTGGTTGGCGGAACAAGTTTGAGTGCTTCGTCCGAACCGCTTGCACGGGTGTTTGTAACATGCTTTTTCTTGCAGACATTACATACAATGTCCTCGTCCTTTGCACATTCGCCGACAATCATACCCTCGTAAACATCAACGCCCGGGCCTACAAACAATCGACCTCTGTCCTGAGTGTTCCAAAGACCGTAGCCTGTTGTTGTACCTGTTTCGTGAACTACGATTGAGCCACGGCTTCTTGTTTCGATATCGCCGTGCCATTCCTCATATCCGGCAAAAAGCTGATTCATAATACCGTTACCGTTGGTGTCGGTTAAGAATTCACTTCTGTAACCGATAAGACCTCTTGACGGAATTTTGATTTCCATATGGGTCATTCCTGTCGGACGGGTATCCATATTAATCATTTCACCCTTGCGAGAGCAAAGCTTTGTCATAACGGCACCGACATATTCCTCCGGCACCTCAATAATAGCGGTTTCCATCGGTTCAAGCAACTTGCCGTTTGCGTCCGTCTTTGTAATAACCTGCGGGCGGGAAACCTGAAATTCGTAATTTTCTCTTCTCATAGTTTCAATAAGAATCGAAAGGTGAAGTTCGCCTCTGCCCGATACCTTGAAAGTGTCCATAGAATCCGTTTCCTCAACACGCATGGAAACATTGGTTTCAACTTCTTTAAAAAGTCTGTCACGAAGATTACGGGAGGTTACATACTTGCCCTCCTTGCCTGCAAACGGTGAATCGTTAACAATAAAGTTCATACTGATTGTAGGCTCGTCAATCTTAACAAACGGAAGCGGTTCGATATGTTCCGGGTCGCACGCAGTTTCACCGATATTAAGGTCGGCAATTCCGGCAACGGAAACAAGGTCGCCGAACTCCGCACTGTCGCACGCAACTCTTTTAAGTCCCTCAAACTGATACATCTTTGAAAACTTTACATTTTCCTGTGTACCGTCCTGACGGCAAAGAACATAAGGCGTATTGACTTTAATCGAGCCTCTTTCAACTCTGCCGACGCCGATTCTGCCGACATACTCGTCATATTCAAGAGACGAGAACAAAATCTGTGCAGGACCGTCCGGCTCGCCCACAGGTGACGGGATATATTCCAAAATAGCATCTAAAAGCGGACGCATATCACCCTCGCGAACATTAGGGTCAAGTGACGAATAACCGTCTCTTGCCGAAGCGTAAACAACAGGAAAATCAATTTGGTCATCATCTGCACCAAGCTCGATAAACAGGTCGAGAACCTCGTCGATAACCTCTTCCGGTCTTGCTCCGTTACGGTCAATCTTGTTGACAACAACAAGCGGGGTTTTATGTAATCCGAGTGCCTTTTTAAGTACAAAACGGGTTTGAGGCATACAGCCCTCAAATGCGTCAACTACAAGCAAAACGCCGTCAACCATAGTGAGAATACGCTCAACCTCGCCGCCGAAATCGGCGTGTCCCGGAGTGTCAACAATGTTAATTTTTGTGTCTTTATAATGAATTGATGTGTTCTTTGAAAGAATTGTAATGCCTCTTTCCTTTTCAAGGTCGTTTGAGTCCATTACTCTTTCCTGAACAACCTCGTTGTCACGGAAAATACCGCTTTGATGAAGCATTTCATCTACAAGAGTGGTTTTGCCGTGGTCAACATGGGCGATAATCGCAATATTTTTTATATTTTTTCTTTCTTCTTTTGCCACAATAATGCCTTCTTTACTTCTTTTTATTAAAGCTGTCTCTAAGCTGAACCGTTCTGTTAAACACAAGTGCATCCGGCTTGCTGTCCTGGTCGGTACAGAAATATGCGTTTCTCATAAACTGAAATCTGTCGCCCGGCTGAGTGTCTGCAAGTGCCTTTTCAACATAAGCGGTTTTGGTTTCAAGCGAATGAGGATTAAGGTTGTCCTCAAATGAACCTACACCCTCTTCGTCACTCGGGTTTTCAACATCAAACAAACGGTCATAAAGTCTTACCTCAGCAGTGTTGCAATCGTTTGCATAAACCCAGTGAATTGTGCCTCTTACCTTTCTTCCGTCCGGTGTGTCGCCGCCGAAAGTTTCAGGGTCATATGTTGCGTGAACGGCAACAACTTCGCCGTTTTCGTCCAAATCGTAGCCTGTGCAGGTTACGCAATAAGCCTTGTAAAGTCTTACCTCGTTGCCGACGAACAAGCGACGGTATTTGCTGATAGGCTCAACCATAAAGTCGTTTTTCTCAATCCAAAGTTCCTTACCGAAAGGAATTGTACGCTTGCCGAATTCCTCATGGTCGGGATGATATTCAACTTCAAGCTCCTCTGTCTTATCATCCGGATAATTGTCAATAATAAGTTTAAGCGGGTCAACAACAGCCATTGCTCTTTTTGCATTTTTATTAAGACTGTCACGAACGCAGCTTTCGAGCATTGCGAAATCAATTACGCTGTAAGCCTTTGAAACACCGATTTTTTCACAAAAATCACGGATTGCATCCGCAGGATAACCACGGCGACGCATACCGCTGATTGTTGCCATTCTCGGGTCGTTCCAACCGTCTACAATGCCGTCCTGAACAAGCTTTAAGCACTTTCTTTTTGAAGTGAGCGTGTAATTAAGATTCATTCTTGCAAATTCAATCTGTCTCGGCTTTTCGCCGTCAACACAATTATCGCAAACCCAATCGTAAAGCGGTCTGTGATTTTCAAATTCCAAAGAACAAAGCGAATGAGTTACTTTTTCGCAAGCGTCCGACAACGGATGAGCAAAGTCATACATAGGATAAACGCACCACTTGTCGCCCGTTCTGTGATGATGAGCATACATAATGCGATAAATAATCGGGTCACGCATATTCATATTCGGTGACGCCATATCAATCTTTGCACGGAGAACCTTTGAACCTGCCTCGAATTCACCGTCGGTCATTCTTTGGAACAAATCAAGACTTTCTTCAATAGGTCTGTCACGGTACGGGCTGTTTTTACCCGGTTCGGTAAGTGTGCCTCTCATCTCTCTGATTTCGTCTGCCGATGTTTCGTCAACATAGGCAAGACCTTTTTTGATGAGCTTTACCGCACATTCGTAGATATAATCAAAATAGTCGGAAGCGAAATACATATTGTCCCAATCAAAACCAAGCCACTTAATGTCCTCTTTGATAGAATCAACATATTCCGTATCTTCCTTAATCGGGTTCGTATCATCCATACGGAGATTGCAAACGCCGTGATACTTATTTTTCACACCGAAGTTAATGCAAATAGCTTTTGCATGACCGATGTGCAGATAGCCGTTAGGCTCAGGAGGGAATCTTGTTTGAACTCGGGAATACACTCCCTCTTTTAAATCTTCATCAATAAAATCGTGAATAAAGTTTTGAGTGACGGTTTCCTCGTCTTTGATTTCATCAATCGCCATTTACATTTCCTCCTTATAATATTTCAATGCCGAATTCAGTCTTGCTTTTACGGTATCCTCACCCAAAAGAGCGGTAATAGCGAAAAGGTCGGGTGTATTTGTTCTGCCTGTGAGAGCAACACGGATAATTGTTGAAACATCGCCGACATGGCCTTCGAATTTTTCAGGTTCTGCCTTGTATTCCTTAACATTAGGCGTACAGCCGACAAGCGGACAAATTTCTTTCATTCTGCCGAACCACGCGTCCTTGTCATCATCAAGATTAACAACCTTGAGATATTCTTCAATAACCTTGACTGCAAGAGCCGGAGTTGCGTTGCCGTTAAGCTCATAGTTCGAAACAAAAGTTTCGTCATACATATAGCTTACATAATCGAGTACATCGCTCCACTTAGCAATGTCTTTACGCGGCTTTTTGCCCTCGCGGTCAATGTTAAGAATAGCCGTTGCCTTTGCTTCATCCTGTGCAAAAAGCTCTGCAAGTTGCGGCTGATATTCCTTTGCCCACGCATACGAAAGTTCAAACACCTTGTCTGCCGGCATAATCGAGATTACATTTTTTGAAACATCGGTTAACTTTACTATATCAAACAACGCACCCGAGACGCTCATTTTTTTGAGATTGAACGGAAACTTGTCAATAGCCTCGGTTTTGTTCATTCTACGCCAATCCTCAAAATTTGAGTTGGCAAGAGTCATCATATATTCATTTACGCTTTCCTGAGGATAACCCTCTTCAGCGTAATAAGTGACTGCGGCTTCCGGGTCCTTACGCTTTGAAAGCTTGCGTTTGCCGCCGTTTTCCTCTTTCATAATAGGAGAAACATGTGCATATTTTGGCGGTTTGAAGCCGAGAACTTTAAACAGTTGAAGATGAATAGGCACAGAAGAAATCCACTCGTCGCCTCTTACAACATGAGTTGTTCTCATAAGGTGGTCGTCAACCGCATGAGCAAAGTGATAGGTCGGAATACCGTCCGATTTGAGAAGAACAACATCCTGCACATTCTCCGGCATTTCGATTTTGCCTTTAATCATATCGTCAAAAAAGCATTTTTTATCAAGCTCGCCCGGAGATTTAAGACGAAGCGTCCAACTCATACCGGCGTCAATGTTTGCCTTGATTTGCTCAAAAGTGAGGTCACGGCATTTTGCCCATTTGCCCCAATAGCCCTTAATGCTTTCGTTTTCCTGAGCGGAACGGATTTCGTCAAGTTCCTCGGCAGAGCAAAAGCAAGGGTAAGCAAGTCCCTGTTCAACAAGCGACTTTGCATAAGTTTGATAAATCTCAACTCTTGCACTTTGATAATAAGGTCCGTAATCGCCGATTTCTTTTTCGTCACCGACTACACCCTCGTCGGCATTAATGCCGTAAACCGAAAGCCCTTTGAGCATTACATCAATAGCACCCTCTACCTTACGCTTTTGGTCGGTATCCTCAACTCTTACATAAAACACACCGTCGGTGGTTTTGGCTGTTTTGTACGACACCATACAGGTAAAAAGATTGCCAAAATGCAAAAAGCCTGTAGGGCTCGGTGCAAAACGGGTAACTCTTGCACCCTCTTTGAGAGCACGCGGCGGATACATCTCTTCAAAATCCTGCGGAGCCTTTGTTATATTTCCAAACAAAAGCTGTGCCAATTCTTTATAATCAGTCATATTTTCTCCCTAACAAATCACATTTTTTTAAATCTACATAAAATTACATTCTATTATCTCACAAACACGCCCGATATTCAATATTTATTTATATATTTATTACAGTAATTTATAAAATTTATACAAAAGCTTAATAGCTTTTTTGTAAAAAAAGCAAAAAGGCCGCTATCTCTCGACCTTTTTGTTCTTAAATACTATTAACTTTGAAAAGACATAGTTGAGAATGACGATAATAAACGACACGACTATCTTTGAATAAATTCCGTCGGTAAATAAAATTTTCATTCCGACACCCATTTTTTCAAACAAATTATAAAATAAATTATCAAATGATGTTTTCACAAGAAGCGGAACGCACACAATTTCTATCACGCCGGTTGCACCTCTGGAAGCAAAAAACGAAATCGCCTCTTTAATAACAAATTTAACTTCCCAGCTTTTTGAATTAAACACCCAAAGTTTGTTTGTAATATAAGCAAAGGTTACGGCACACACCCAACTGACAAAGTTTGCCCAAAATACCGACATTTTACATCCGTTTACAAACAAAGTATATGTGCCCCACGACACAACCGTTGTTAGCACGCCGAAAATAAGATACATCAGTATTTCTTTGGTAAAAAGCTTTTTCATATACAAAATCCTTAATCTAAGATTGATATAATAATGCACCCAAACAGCCGATTTGTCAAGCAAAAAAAGGCGGGCAAAGATGTCCGCCTTAAAATTGCAGCGTGTCGAAAAAGCGTTTTCGACACGATATAGGCTGTTGAGAAAGTTTCTGAATTTCGTTTTCTTGCGAAGGAAGATGTACGATGGTACCTCGACTGAGCAAAAAACGAAAAACGCCAAAAATGCTGTAAGTTCAATACTTACAGCATTTTTAAAACCCCACCGTCAACACTTCGTGTTGCCACCTCCCCTTGCTTCAAGGGAAGGCATAATTCGGTTGATTATATTTTGGCGTGTTTCAGGTGCTTTATCGACAGTCTGTTATATTTGATGTTTGTTCTTAATTTTAAGTCGTTCCATTGCACGGGAAAGATTTGCCTGAATTTGATAATATTCATCAAGCGAATGCTTTTGACGAAGTTCTTCCTCTGCCCTTTCGGCAGCCTCTTCGGCACGACGCTTATCAATTTCTTCCGGAAGTTCGGCAGAAATACAAACAAGCATTGCCGTATTATCAAAGAATTCAAGAAATCCCGAACCTACAAACGCTTCAGTCACATTGCCGTCGGCATCCGTAACTTTCATCTCGCCGAATTCGATAGGAGCAACCGTGTTTTCGTGATTTGCCAAGAAACCGCAAAGTCCCTCGTCCGCAACGGGAACGACAATACTTTGTGCATCGCCGTCAAAAAATACGCGGTTTGATGCAACAATCTTCAATTTAAAAGTGTTCATATAAATCACCGATTAAAGAGTTTTTGCTTTTTCAATCGCATCGTCGATAGTTCCGACATTGAAGAACGCCATTTCAGGCAAATCGTCAACCTCGCCGTCAACAATAGCCTTAAAGCCTCTTACGGATTCTTTAAGAGGAACATAAACGCCCTTCAAGCCCGTAAATGTTTCTGCTACATGGAACGGTTGCGACAGGAATTTTTCAATCTTTCTTGCACGGTATACCGAAAGCTTGTCTTCATCCGACAATTCTTCCATACCGAGAATAGCAATAATATCCTGAAGTTCCTTGTACTTTTGAAGATATTCCTGTACCTTGCAGGCTACATCATAATGCTCTTGACCTACAACATCAGCCTCAAGAATTCTTGAGTTGGACTCAAGAGGGTCAACGGCAGGATAGATACCCTTTTCTACTATCTTACGGGAAAGTACGGTAGTAGCGTCAAGGTGAGCAAAAGTTGTTGCCGGAGCCGGGTCGGTAAGGTCATCGGCAGGAACATATACAGCCTGAACGGAAGTGATAGAGCCGTTCTTTGTTGATGTAATTCTTTCCTGAAGTTCACCTACATCGGTAGCCAAGGTCGGCTGATAACCTACAGCTGACGGCATTCTGCCGAGAAGTGCGGATACCTCAGAGCCGGCCTGAATAAATCTGAAGATATTATCAATGAAAAGAAGCACATCCTGATGCTCTTTGTCACGAAAATACTCAGCCATTGTAAGTCCTGTTTCGGCAACTCTCATTCTTGCTCCCGGCGGTTCGTTCATCTGACCGAATACCAACGCGGTTTTGTTGATAACGCCGGATTCTTTCATTTCGTTCCAAAGGTCGTTACCTTCTCTTGAACGCTCACCTACACCGGTGAAAATGGAATAACCGCCGTGTTGAGTTGCGACATTGGTGATAAGTTCCTGAATAAGTACGGTTTTACCTACACCGGCACCGCCGAACAAACCGATTTTACCACCCTTTTGGTACGGAGTAAGCAAGTCGATAACCTTAATACCGGTTTCCAAAATTTCTACTTCGTCCGATTGTTCATCAAAACTCGGAGCCTTGCGGTGAATTGACCAGTGCTCCTCGTTGTCCAAATTTTCCAAATCGTCAATGGTTTCGCCTACAACATTGAAAAGTCTGCCCAAGGTTTTTTCGCCGATAGGCACCTTGATAGAATCCCCTGTTGCGGCAACCTGCATATCCTTGTACAAGCCCTCGGATGCGGCAAGCATAATACAGCGAACAGTATTGCCGCCTATATGCTGTGCAACTTCCATAACGGCACGCTTGCCGTCGTTTTCGACTTCAAGTGCTTCTTTAATTTTAGGAAGATCGCCGTCAAACTTTACATCGACAACAGGTCCCATAACTTGTGTTATTTTACCGTAATTCATAATTTTTTACCTTTCTGAAAGGTTGTTATTGAGCGTCTTGGGAGGCGTGGCTTGCACCGCCGCAAACCTCACTGATTTCCTGCGTAATAGCCGCCTGTCTTGCTCTGTTAAATTGAATGGACAAGTCCCTTATCATAGAAGTGGCACTGTCCGTTGCGTTTTGCATAGCCATCATACGGGCGTTATGCTCACTGCAATAGCTTTCTACAAGTGCACCGTACACAAATCCGGCAACATAGCTCGGAGCAATTGTGTCAAACGCTGTTTTTGCGTCCGGCAAAAATGTTGCGTCGTTATAGTGTGCAACAAGCTCATTGCTTTGCAAGTTGATTTTTTCCTTTTTAAGAGGAAGAAGTTGAGTGCAAACCGCTTCTACGGTCATTGAATTGACCATTTTTGTGTATATAACATGCACCTCATCAATTTCTTTTTCAAGAAACATAGACACGATTTTTTCGCTTATATGCCTTGCACGGTTAACAGTTGGGTTTTGTGCCGTATATCTGAAATTAATATCAATCGGTATTTCCCTTTTTTCAAAGAAATGTCTGCCGAGTTGACCGACAACGAAAAGCACATTGTTACATCCGTCATCCGTTGCTTTCTGTTCGGCAAGTTTGATAACATTGTGATTATACGCGCCTGCCAAGCCTTTATCGGCTGTGAGAACCAAATACGCAACCGTTCTGTCATTGCCTTTTTTATAAGGGCGTTCGTCAAAATATGCCGAACCGACCTCGGGAACAACATCCAAAATTTTTGCAAGTCCGTCTTGAATCATAAAGAAATAAGGCTCTGTATTTTTTAAATCTCTGCGAGCTTTTTGAAGTTTTGACGAGGACACCATATACATAGCGTTTGTTATTTTCATAGTGTCCTTGATTGACTTCATTCTGCTCTGGATTTCTCTTGCATTAGCCATTGTATGCCTTTCCGAATTCATCAATCGCATTAAGGATTGAAGTTTTCAACTCATCGTCAAGCACCTGCTGGGTTTCGATTTCCGACATAAGGTCACTGTGATGAGTGTCAAAATATTCAAGCATTTGACCCTGATAGCTCTTGATTTGCTCTTTAGGCACATCAACAAACTTTTTGCCGATTGCACCGACAAGGGTAACAACCTGCTGTGCCAAAGACATAGGATGAGTGAGCGGTTGTTTAAGAAGTTCCATAAGTCCGGAACCGTACTTCAACTGCGTTTTTGTTTCATCATCCAAATCGGAAGAGAACTGGGTAAATACTTCCATTTCTCTAAACTGAGCCAAATCTACACGAAGCGAACCTGCCGCTTTCTTCATAGCTTTTGTTTGAGCCGCACCGCCTACACGGGATACGGAAAGTCCGACATTAACCGCCGGTCTTTGACCCGAGAAGAAAAGGTCGCTTTCAAGATAAATCTGACCGTCTGTAATAGAAATAACATTTGTAGGAATGTAAGCCGATACGTCGCCCGCCTGTGTTTCGATAATAGGCAAGGCGGTAATCGAGCCGCCGCCGAGTTCGTCGCTCAAACGGCTTGAACGCTCAAGAAGTCTTGAGTGAAGGTAGAATACATCGCCCGGATAAGCCTCTCGTCCCGGCGGTCTGCCGAGAAGAAGTGAAATTGCACGGTATGCAACTGCGTGTTTGCTCAAATCATCATAAACGATAAGGCAATCCTTACCCTTGTACATAAAGTATTCTGCCATTGCTGTTGCGGCATACGGAGAAATATACTGAAGTGATGCCGCATCTGACGCTGTTGCACACACAACGATTGTGTAATCCATAGCGCCGTTCTTTTTAAGAGTGTTAACAAGCTTTGCAACCGTTGAAGCTTTTTGACCGATAGCATTATAAACACAAATTGTGTTTTTGCCCTTTTGGTTGATAATTGTATCAACCGCAATTGAGGTCTTACCTGTTTGACGGTCGCCGATGATAAGTTCACGCTGACCTCTGCCTATCGGGAACATAGAGTCGATTGCAAGAATACCTGTTTCCATAGGCTTTGATACCGACTTTCTGTCTACGATTGACGGAGCCGGTTGTTCAATCAAACGGTAATCGCTTGCTTCAATATCGCCCATACCGTCGATAGGTTCGCCGAGTGCATTAACAACTCTGCCGACAAATTTGTCGCCTACCGGTACGCCTGCTTTTCTCTTTGTACGTTTAACCTTTGTGCCCTGTTCGATTTCTTCGTCCGAGCCAAAAAGGATACAGCCGATTGAGTTAAGGTTGATGTTTTGTACCATACCCTTTGTGCCGTCCTCAAACACAACGATTTCGCCGTATACTGCGTTACCGAGTCCGACAACAGTTGCGATATTATCGCCGACCTTAACTACCTGACCTACTTCTTCACCTTGAAGATTATCCTTAAAAGATTTTACATCCTTACGCAAAACCTCAAGCACTTCTTTATTATCGCCGGTACTTTCCTTTGCGGTGCGAAGAATTTGGTCTTTAATTGTTTTCATCTTTGTTTTAAGAGAGAAGTCGTATTCCTTGCCCTCAACGGCAATTACAAAACCGCCGATTAAAGATGCGTCCTGTTTAACATCAACAACAACCTTTTCACAATTCATCTCCTTGCGAACAAAGTCCTCAATTCCTTTGAGTTGCTTTTCGTCCGGAGGAGTGGTGCAGGTTACTGTTGCGTGAATGACATTCTTTTGTCTGTCGCTTTCAACGATATATGCCTCAATAAGCTCTGCGAGGTCGTCGCACTGACAATTCTCGGCAAGTTCGCCCATAAATTCTCTTACGGACGGAGAGAACAAATCGTTTACTACCTGCTGCTTTTCTTCCGTCTTATAGTTTGGATTGTTAAGAGTTGTTCTGAGTTCTTCGCTCTGACTCAAAAGTCTTAACGCGTCTTCCAAACTGCCAACGCTTACTTGATTTGAAAGCAGCTTATTGATATATAATTCCTGATTTTTAATCATTAATCTTCACTGCTTTCATTCAAAAATTTGTTATAAATATCGGCGTCTGTTTGTGCATTTACGCTTTCGCCGACAACCTTTTGTGCCGTTTCCATAGCAAGCTTGGCAAGCTCTTCCTTAACATCTCGACGGGCATTTTGAGTATCCTGCTCGATTTGCTTTTGAGCTTCCTGCTTCATCTTAGCGGCGTCATCATTTGCTTTATCAAGGATTTTATTGTATTCAACCTTTGCCTTGTCTCTTGCGTCGGAAATAATTTCCTGTGCTTCGGTATCTACATTTTTAATTCTGTCCTCATAATCTGCCATTTTTTCGTTTGCGGCATTGACAGTGTTTTCTGCTTCCTTGAACTGATTGTCAATAAGCTCTTTTCTTGCCTGCAAAGTCTTTCTGATAGGCTTAATAAGGAAAAATCTCATCAAAACATAGAATATAATAAGATTGATTACTGTCCAAAGCAAATTAAAATCAAACTTTAACATTTGCTGTTTTCCTTTCAATTAAAATGAACGGTAGGTATGACTATTTTACCATAAAGATAATCAAAATAGCACCGATCAAGCCGTAAATAGCTGTTGCTTCGGACAAAGCCGCACCAAGAATAAGTGTTGTTTGAATTTTACCTGCCATTTCAGGCTGACGAGCCTGAGCTTCTACTGCCTTACCTGTTGCGATACCGATACCGATACCTGCACCGAGTCCACACAAAAGTGCAATACCTGCACCGATTGCGATAATTGATCCTGTCATAATTTTATCTCCTTAAAATATAATCGTTGTTTATGTGCTAAGCCGCAGCTTTAGCTTCTTTTTTTGCTTGTTTTTTTGCCAATTTCTCGGCTTTCTTTTGTGCCTTACGCATTTTCTTTGCTTCCTTAGGCTCTTCCTCGGACTCCTCAACGGCTTCCTGAAGATAAATCGCAGTCAAGAAAACGAAGATGTACGCTTGCAACAGTCCGTCGAACAAATCGAAGTAAAGGCTGAACACAGCCGGAAATCCGAATTTCATAAACGGAACCGCTTTGATTAACTCCATAATGGTAAACGCTGCGATAATGTTACCGAAAAGTCGCATACAAAGTGAAAGCGGCTTGGTGAACACTTCAAGAATATTGATAGGGGTTACAATCCAAACAGGTTTTGTGAATTCCTTAAACCTGCCGAGGACGCCCTTGTCTTTAAAGGCACAATATTCCACAAGCACGATTGTGGTAAGAGCCATTGCCGCAGTGACCTGCATACTTTTTGTAGGCGGTTTGAATCCCAGAAGACCAATCATATTGGACACACCGATAAACAAAGCCATGCTCATCAGCCACGGAATGTATTTTTCCACTTTCGGACCCATTACGGTTTTGAAAAATGCTTCTGCTTTTTCATAGCACAATTCAAGTATCATCTGACGCTTGGATATTTCGCCCTGAACTTTAAGGTTTCGGGTTAGGAAGATAGCCAAAATCGTCACAGCGACAATTATAATCCACGAAACAACCGTGCTCTCGTCAAAGCCTACATGTACGCCGTTGATATCAAAGCCGAACACTTCGTCGATGTTGAGTTGATTTTGCAGTTCTTCCTGCAAATTGACGCTCATACTAATAGGTGCTACTGTCATCGTCATTCCTCCATTTCCATATATTTGCAAATGAATAATATACAGTATATTTTTCACCTGCTTTTACTCTCATTATACTCACGAAAAATTTTTTTTGCAATATGCCAAATTCATATTTTTGACACTCGTATGATAAAAATAAACAATAAATGTTTATTATTTTTGTGCAATTTTATACCTACCGTTAATATGCCGTTTACTATTTGTATATAAATTATGACCGGTCCATATCCAATCTGTATTAGTGGGTAAAAATCACGAATATTGCAAACGGGAGATAATAAAAGATAGGTAAAATTATTAAAATAACAGTTTACTTTTCCTACCTTTTCATTTATAATAAAAGGCTGAAGCAGATATATAATGTAAATAATTAATAACAGATAGATAATAGGAGATTGTTATGGCAGATAATCAGAAAAAGATGGTTGACGACATCACATCTATGGATGTGGACTTTGCCAAATGGTACACCGATGTGTGCAAAAAGGCAGAACTTATAGAGTACACCAGCGTTAAAGGCTGTATGGTAATCAGACCTTACGGTTATGCAATTTGGGAAAATATTCAAAGAATTCTTGACGGAATGTTTAAAGAAACCGGGCACGAAAATGTTTGTATGCCTATGTTTATACCGGAATCACTTCTTCAAAAGGAAGCAGACCATGTTGAGGGCTTTGCACCTGAATGTGCGTGGGTAACCTACGGCGGAAGTGAAAAACTTGAGGAGCGTCTTTGCGTAAGACCGACAAGTGAAACTCTTTTCTGTGAGCATTTCAAAAATATTGTACATTCTCACAGAGATTTGCCTAAGCTTTACAATCAGTGGGTATCGGTTGTAAGATGGGAAAAGACAACAAGACCGTTCCTCCGTTCAAGAGAATTTTTGTGGCAGGAGGGTCACACACTTCACGCAACTGCCGAGGAAGCTATTGAAGAAACTGAAAAAATGCTTGGCGTTTATACAAAATTCTGCCAGGACGACCTTGCAATTCCTGTAATTCAGGGTCAAAAGACGGAAAGCGACAAGTTTGCCGGTGCCGAAAGAACATATTGCATTGAAGCACTTATGCACGACGGCAAGGCACTTCAGGCAGGCACAAGTCACTACTTTGGCGACGGTTTTGCAAAGGCATTTGAAATTCAGTTTGCAGATAAAAACAACAAACTCCAGTACCCTCACCAAACATCTTGGGGTATGACAACAAGACTTATCGGTGCAATAATTATGACGCACGGCGACAACAACGGACTTGTTCTTCCGCCTGCCGTTGCACCTATTCAGGCAATTGTTATCCCTGTTGCTCAGCACAAGGACGGCGTTCTTGACGCGGCTAACGACCTTTGCAACAGACTCAAAAAGGTTTGCAGAGCAAAAATTGATGATTCAAACAACACACCGGGTTGGAAGTTTGCAGAATACGAAATGAAGGGCGTTCCTGTAAGGATTGAACTCGGCCCGAGAGATATCGAAGCAGGTCAGTGCGTGGTTGTAACCCGTCACAACAGAGAAAAGACGGTTGTTCCGCTTGACCAAATCGAAACCGTTATCCTTGAAAAGCTTGAAGAAGTACGCAAGGGCATTTACGATAAAGCTCTTGAAAACAGAGAACGCAGAACATACATTGCACACAATATGGACGAAATCATTGCCGACCTTGAAAAGAACGGCGACGGATTTGTAAAGGCTATGTGGTGCGGCGACGAAGCGTGCGAAGACAAGGTAAAGGAAGTTACCGGCGTAGGTTCCCGTTGCATTCCGCTTGAACAGGAAAACCTTGACGACAAATGCGTATGCTGCGGCAAGCCGGCAAAACATATGGTATATTGGGGCAAGGCATATTAATTTAACATAAAAGCAAAAACCGTCAGGGCGAAACAAATCGCTCTAACGATAATATAACATTTATATTATTTAGGAGGCATTGCTATGTCAGTATTAGTAACAGGCGGACTTGGTTATATCGGTTCGCACACATGCGTTGAGCTTATGAATGCGGGATTTGATGTTGTTGTTGTTGACAATCTCTACAACTGCAAAAAATCATCCTACGACAGAATCAAGGCTCTTGTGGGAAAGGACTTCCCTTTCTATCAGGTAGACATCAGAGACAAAGAGGGCATGCAAAAAGTATTTGATGCCGAAAATATCGACAGTGTTATCCACTTTGCAGGTCTTAAAGCAGTAGGCGAAAGCTGTGTAAAGCCTCTTGAATATTTTGACAATAACATTACGGGCACACTTGTTTTGCTTGATGTTATGCGTAACAACGGTTGCAAAAAAATCGTATTTTCATCATCGGCTACCGTTTACGGTATGAACAACATATCTCCGCTTACGGAGGATATGGAAGTCGGCGGAGTTACAAATCCTTACGGCAGAACAAAGTTTATCATTGAATGTATGCTTCAAGACCTCTTTGCAAGCGATAACGAATGGAGCATTTGTCTTCTTCGTTACTTCAACCCAATCGGTGCTCACAAGAGCGGTACAATGGGTGAAGACCCTAACGGTATTCCTAACAATCTTATGCCTTACATCACTCAGGTTGCCATCGGCAAAAGAGAAGAACTCGGCGTATTCGGCAACGACTACGATACACCGGACGGCACCGGCGTAAGAGATTACATCCATGTTGTTGACCTTGCACTCGGCCACCTCAAGGCTGTTGAAAAGGTTAGAGCCAACAAAGGTTTGTTCATTTACAACCTCGGTACCGGTATCGGTTACAGCGTACTTGATGTTGTTCACGCTTTTGAAAAGGCAAGCGGCGTTACGATTCCGTACTCAATCAAACCTCGCAGAGCCGGCGATATTGCAACCTGCTACAGCGACCCGTCAAAGGCACTTAACGAGCTTGGCTGGAAAGCCGAAAGAGGCATTGAAGAAATGTGTGAAGACTCTTGGAGATGGCAAAGCCAAAACCCTAACGGATATCCGGACTGATTAATCGGCTTTGTCAATAAAAGTGTGTAAGTTTTTTGAAAAGTTATAAATTCAAGATT
>CAVLCA010000006.1:0-97611 GCA_963661495.1 bacterium | reverse complement strand
GTGGTAATCCATATGACAACGCTTTAGCCGAAAATTTCTTTTCAATACTCAAAACCGAGTGTATCCACAGAGTAAAACTTTCCGGATATGATGAGGCTCGCCTCATCATATCCGAATACATCAACTTCTACAACAATTACCGTATTCAAACGAAAACAAAACTGACTCCGCTCGAAAAACGAAATCAGTTTGTTGCTTAAAATTTAATTTTCTACTTCAAGTAGGCTCTTTTTGTACTGTCTGCACAATCTGGGGCAGTTCAGGTTGAACCGGGGGTTTATTTCTTTGCTAAAGACCAGTAAAAACCTCCTTTGATACTCAAATTGTACCAAAGGAGGTTTTCTTTTGCGAATGTGCGATTTATAAATTTGTAAGTTTCATTCGTACCAAAAATTACAACGAACTTTTGCAAACTGTGCCACTTTTTACGGCGAATAATAAGTGTTCCAAATTCATTCGTTATGTTCGTTATATTCGTTTGTTTGAAGCAAACGAATTTAACGATAAAATAATTAAACAACCGTATATTGAGTATCTTTTCCTGCACCTGTTTTCTTAATAGCACCTTTTTTTATTAGCCCATTTATGACATTTATCGCCTTAAATTTAGAACAATTTAATACGAATTCGATATCTTTACGAGTAATAAATTTTTTATCGTTTAATAAATTCATTACCGTTTCTTCTGTTGTTGAATCGTTAAAAGGTTTCCTCTTGGGGAGTGTGACAACAAAAGATGCAGGTCCGATTTTAAATGTAGGCTTTACCAGTTGGTCTTGATAACTTTCCATTATTCTCTGAATACCGGTACCGTAACTTTCAATCAATTTTAACCTGTAAAAAACATTTGCAATAAGAGCATTTCTTGGTTGAGAAACTCCTGCCATAACATCGTTAAGCGTAATACCCTTAACCAGCCCGCCGATTGAAACAAATTCTATTCTGTTTGAAAATATATTTATCAGAATACTGCCTGAATAATCATAATCTCGATGAACAACTGCATTCAAAAGTGCTTCCCTAACCGCATATTGCGGATAATCATAATGATCAACTCTTATCAAACCTTCAAAAGTTGAATTTTGATTGTTGCACAAATTGATGTATTCGTACGCTTCATCGACTTGTTTTAAAATTGAACCGTAGAACTCTTTTCTTGCCTTAAACTCTAATTTTGTGTTATCTTCATATACTGCACATTTTATACTGTGCTCGCATTGGTCCGACAACAGTAACGCCGCATTGGTATAATATCCGTCATTATCAATTAAGCCCAACGATTTCATATTGCTTTCTTCAAATGCTACATTTTGTTTTTGAAAAACATCTTTTGTATAATTGAATGTTAATTCTTGATTTAAGCACCTTGCCTTGTCAAATGTTACTCCGTCTGTTTCTTTAAGCATTGTTCTGATAACTTCTTCAGTAACCGGTACAGAAGATACACCGTGACGAACAAAAACAGCTGAAGGTTTTAGACCCTTATCTGAAATATGATACGGTCGTTTTTGACCTCTCATAACAGTAACTTTAATAATACATTTTCCATCAGCATTTTGTTCGTCAATTGATGTGTACGGAGTTAAATCAGGCTTTATTCCGTTGCGAATTATTGCTCCGATTTTTTCCATCACTTTATCAGCATTATCAACACCTACTACAACTCCGTCATCGTCAACGCCTACATATATTTCTCCGCCGTTTGTGTTGGCAAACGCAATTACTTCTTTTTTAAAATCGTCATTAACAATCGACTTTAATTCAACACTACTGCTTTCCTTAAAATTCAAAATAACCGCCTCGTTTCGTTGTATTCGTTATATTCGTTTGTATCGTTATTATATCACGAACGCTAAAAAATATCAACATCAATTACTAATCAATCAAAAATAGCCGTTTATTAACTGATTTATGCCCAATATTATCAATTATTATTTACTCAGCTGATAATTTGATTTATTCGTTTGGTATTCGTTATTTTCGTTTTTTTGCTTTTTCATTTTCAGTCAGCCAAGTCGAAAAATGTTGCAGCGTTCTGATATGCCAGTCGGATTTTCGGGTGATGGAGCGAAAATACTTTGAGCATAGAAATTCTATCAAATATAGAAATCAACCCATTTAAAATCCGCCTTGCCGTTATCTTCACCGTTCGTTTTTAATACTGCTCGTTCAACTGTATTTGAAGCCATTTCATATTTCATACGCCGTTTTATTCTCCTTAATTTTTTCTGTTACAATGTCAAAATTGTAAAAACAAAACGCAAACAATACACAACACAGGCCATCTGTACATTACTATATCGTTTGCGTTTACAATCAACTAATCATTACACTACACTATTCAACTTTAATCGTCATCATCGGAGGACAGGCGGAGCACTGCCATAAATGCTTCCTGCGGAACTTCAACGGAGCCAAACTGGCGCATACGCTTTTTACCCTCTTTTTGCTTTTCAAGGAGTTTCTTCTTACGGGTTACATCACCGCCGTAGCATTTTGCAAGTACATCTTTGCGAAGTGCTTTTACAGTTTCTCTTGCGATAACCTTGCCGCCGATTGCAACCTGAATAGGAATTTCAAACAAATGACGAGGAATATATTTTTTAAGCTGTTCGGCAATTTTTCTTGCACGGGAATACGCTTTTTCCTTGTGGATAATAAACGAAAGTGCGTCGATAACATCACCGTTAAGCATAACATCAACTTTAACGAGGTCGGATTTTCTGTAATCTTTCATCTCATAATCGAACGAAGCGTAGCCCCTTGTTCTCGATTTAAGTGCGTCAAAGAAATCGTATATAATTTCGTTAAGCGGAAGTTCATAATGAATATCAACCCTGTCGGTAGTAATGTAGTTCATATTTTTAAATATTCCGCGTTTATCTTGACACATATCCATAACAGTACCGACAAACTCGCTCGGCACATAGATATGAGCGTCTGAAAAAGGTTCTTCACAATAATCAATGTATGCCGGATCGGGATAATTAGTCGGGTTATCAATCTCAACCATTGTACCGTCGGTGAGATAAATCTTATATACAACCGAAGGAACAGTTGCAATAAGGTCAAGATTATATTCCCTGTCAAGTCGTTCCTGGATAATTTCGAGATGAAGAAGCCCCAAAAAGCCACATCTAAAGCCGAAACCAAGAGCACCCGAGGTTTCAGGTTCATACGAAAGAGAAGCATCGTTGAGCTGTAATTTTTCAAGTGCGTCACGAAGTGCCTCATAATCCGCACCGTCGGCAGGATAAAGTCCGCAGTAAACCATAGGGTTTACATGGCGGTAACCCGGAAGTGCCTCATCAGCAGGATTGTCCGCAGTTGTTACGGTATCGCCTACATGAGCGTCCCCAACCGTTTTAATCGAAGCGGTGATGTAACCTACCTCGCCTGCTGTAAGTTCCTTTGCCTTTTCCATAGAAGTGGCACGCATATAGCCTACCTCAACAACGGTAAATTCAGCACCGGTAGACATAATTCGCATAGTGTCGCCGGCTTTGATTTTACCCTCTTTAATTCTGACATAAACAATTACACCACGGTAGCTATCGTAAACAGAATCAAAAATGAGAGCCTTAAGCGGTTTGTTGTCGTCGCCCTGCGGCGGTGAAATCTCACTTACGATATACTCAAGGACTTCCTCAACATTTTCACCTGTTTTTGCGGAAATCCGAGGTGCGTCCATACACGGAATGCCAACAACATCCTCAACCTCCTGTGCTACCCTATCGGGATCGGCAGCAGGAAGATCGATTTTATTGATAACCGGCAAAATATCCAAATCGTGATCAAGAGCCAAATAGGTGTTGGCAAGCGTTTGAGCTTCTACGCCCTGTGATGCGTCAACGATAAGAATAGCACCCTCACAAGCTGCAAGAGAGCGTGAAACCTCGTAATTAAAGTCAACATGCCCCGGAGTATCAATAAGGTTAAAGATGTATTCTTGACCGTCCTTAGCTGTGTAATTCAGTTTTACTGCGTGAGCCTTAATAGTGATACCACGCTCACGCTCAAGGTCCATATCGTCGAGAATCTGCTCCTGCATATCACGCTTTTGTACAGAGCTTGTAAGTTCAAGCAATCTGTCGGCAAGGGTTGACTTACCGTGGTCGATATGGGCAATAATTGAAAAATTTCTTATATTATTTTTATTAACCGACATAAAAAACGTTATTCCTTGTTTTTCTTTGCTTTAAGAATATAATTAAGTTCTCTAAAAACTTTTTTAGGTCCTGTAAATGTTTTTATAAATAATCTTTTTGTATAAAACCATGGATATAAATACGGCTTTTCATCAAGTATCGGATACATACTTTTTATTCTGTATTTAGGCGGAAAAACTCGAAGAAATACATATTTAAAAATTGAATTGTTGTCTTTTTGATAATTGTTAAAAATTTCTTCTACATTAGACTTATTTTCGTCATTACAAAAAGTACCGTATCTAAATGCTTTTTGAAAAAACTCTAATTGTTCTTTAGATAATTTATGATTGAAAAAGTCAAATGACGCTTTAACTACTTTTTGTTCAAAATCAAAAATTCTCATCTCAACAAGTTTTTTATCAATGTACTGCCTATCCCAAGATAATTTATTAGCTGATACTAATATATAATTATCAACTATAAACTTAATACCAAAGCCACCAAGTATAAAATGCTTGTACATATGAGCAATTGAATGAAGATAAATATCTTCCGGACTCATATCATATTCATATTCATTTATACCGTTTAATTTTGCATTATCCCAAACAAAGCTAAAATCAGGGCAAAAACCATATACATCCTTAAACAAATCGTGATGAAATTCAAATGTGTAATAAGGATCTTTTGTAAAATCATCAGTATTGCCACCATCCGAGACTTGAATATATCCACGATTTAACATATAGTTACAAATTGTATTGCGGTGTGTAAAATCACAAAGCAAATCAATGTCAGACATTTGACGATAACTTGTTTTTGGATAATAAGTTCTAATAATAGAACCTTTGAGTGGCATATATCTTATGCCGTTACTAATGAGCATATCCTTTATTTCATTAAATTCGTTTTGAACACATAAAATTCTTTTAAACTCGTTATTTTTGTATTTTTTTAGTTCATCCAAAACATCTTTTGGGATTTCACTATTATTTTCAAGTGCACTTGCAATCAAAGAAACGAATTGTTGTTCAACAACCGTTTTTAAAAATAAATCCCAATTCATATTTTCAGGCGGAGCAGATATAGGCTCGTCTTTAATTGTTGCAATTATAACATCAAAAAAATAATATGACTCATTACATTCAATCTTCATTATTACTTCTCCAAAACGCCGTAGCTGTTGAGCGTTTCGATAAATTCGTTTACATCATTTTCAATTTCTTCTTTCGGTGCGTCGTATCTGTCTGTCATGGCAGAAACAATGCTGTCTACGGTTTGTTCTTTTTGAAGAAGAGTGAAAATGTAATTTGCAGTTTCATTGTTATTAATTATACCCGAAAGTTCGTTTGAAAGCTTGCCTGTTGCGATTGCAAAGTCCTGACCGTCAATATTACCGAGTACGATACCTTTTTTTAATTTCATCATAAAAACCCCTTAAATTAATATATTTTAAACGGATATACCGTTTTAATTTTTAATTTCATCAATAATTTTTTGAGCGACATACACACCGCTTGCCGATGCGTGTGAAAGCGAATGAGTAACGCCTGAACCGTCGCCGATTACATAAAGTCCCTTGTGTACGGTTTCGAGATTTTCGTCAAGTTCAACTTCCATATTGTAGAATTTAACTTCAACGCCGTAAAGGAGTGTGTCCGGATTTGCTGTACCCGGAGCGATTTTATCAAGAGCGTAAATCATCTCAATTATGCCATCCAAAATTCTTTTTGGAAGAACGAGTGAAAGGTCACCCGGAGTAGCTGCCAAAGTAGGCTCAACCAAGCCTTCTTCAATACGCTTCGGATTACTTCTTCTGCCCGAAACAAGGTCGCCGAATCGCTGAACGATTACACCGCCGCCGAGCATATTTGAAAGGCGGGCAATGCTTTCGCCGTAGCCGTTACTGTCCTTAAACGGCTCAGAAAAATGCTTTGACACAAGAAGAGCAAAGTTTGTATTTTCGGTTTGCTTTTCAGGGTCCTCATAGCTATGACCGTTAACGGTAATAATGCCGTTTGTGTTTTCATTTACAACACTGCCCTTTGGATTCATACAGAATGTGCGAACAGCGTCCTCATAATTCTTTGTTCTGTAAACAATCTTGCTTTCATAAAGCTCATCGGTAAGGTGTGAGAACACAACAGCCGGAAGTTCAACACGAACACCGATATCAACACGGTTTGAGTGAGTAACAATACCGAGATGGTCGCACACGCCCTCCATCCATTTACTGCCGCTTCTGCCGACGGAAATAATACAATCCTTACAAGTGAACTCGCCTTTTTTACATTCAACCTTAAAGCCATCTTCAAGCTTTTCAACGCTGTTGATATGAGTGTTAAAATGCCATTCAACCTTGTCTTTTAGTTCGTTGTAAATGTTTTGAAGAACCACATAGTTAATGTCCGTACCCAAATGTCTGACGGAAGCGTCAAGAAGATTAAGCTGATTTTGGATACAAAGCTTTTTGAAATGCGAGCCTGCGGTTGTGTAAAGCTTACATTCCTGACCGCCGTGCTCAACATTGATTTTGTCTACATATTTCATAAGTTCGATGGCTTTTTTCTTGCCGATATATTCGTAAAGAGTGCCGCCGAAATCATTTGTGATGTTATACTTACCGTCGGAAAATGCACCCGCACCGCCGAAACCGCTCATAATTGCACAGGTTTTACATTGAATACAGGACTTTACCTTGTCGCCGTCAATCGGGCACTTTCTCTTTGCAAGCTCGTTGCCTGCTTCAAACACCGCAATCTTCAAATCGCTATGCTTGTTGATAAGCTCATATGCGGAAAAAATACCGCCCGGACCTGCACCGATAATAATTACATCATAATCTTTATTAGTCATTTTTTTACCTCTCATTTAAATATATAACACTTCCATTGAAATGAGGGGAAGTTGGCTCATTTTTGTTGTATCAGCAAAACTGAACACAGTATCACATAATACCCTTTATACATTTTACCATATTATAAATAAAAATCAATATCTAAAATTCGTAAATTTACAAAGTTTAGATATTGATTGTATATGTTTTTATTTTACATGCTCCATTTATTTTGAAAGTATGACGTTTATTCCCAATACGATATTAACTTGTGTAATTATTTGGCTATTTCATTTTAGCATAGAAAATGTTTAATTGCAACACGAAATGTTAAATATTTGTATATAAAAGGTGAACAGCGGTATGATGATTCTTCCGTAGGGTGCGACGCTTCTCACATGCCGGTTCGGTCGTGCTTCTGCACTTTGTGCAGAGGTCTCCACCGTAGACCCGCACCGCGACGCAATGAAACGGAATGCCAAGGACGGCATTCCCTACGAACATTTATACATTATTATATGACGACAGCTCCCCTTGATTACAAACAAGGGGAGCCTTACATAAGTTTTATTAACTTTTATCTGCAAGCAAAGGCTTAATCAATTTATAGAGTTCGGTAACTTTTTTATTATCGTGAAGTTGTTTCATAAGATAATTATGTACGCCCTCTTTACTTTTTCTTTCTCTCAAAGCTTCGTAAAAATATCATTTGCATAGCATTTATTGCCGTCACCTATCAAACTTTCGATTTCGGCAATTTTGATGCTTTTTGATGACTGAACCTCGGAAGCGATATCATCAACACGGGATATTTTATAACCGCCCTTTGTCCAATAATTTACAACACTGTCATAGCCTTTATCTTTTGAAACAATTACAGCTTCTATTTTCTTGTTTTCATCCTTACCAAGCTCATAACCGACACAGGAAGCAAGCTGAAAATCCAAAGCATTTGGACTTCCTACATCAACCTTTCTGTATTCAAAATTTGCATTGCTTTGAATAATTCTTTTGTGCAAACCGAATGACAATCTGCTTGCCTTTTCGCTGTAGAAAAATATAACCTTATCTTCATCGGTCAATCTTCCCACACCTTTTAAACCGTCAACATTTACATTTTCATAGTCGATAAAATACACATTCATAATCTTTTTCTCCTTTGTTTAAATAAACTTGTGTATCGCCAACAGTTCTCAGCTATATTAATTTTATTCTGTAAAATTAAAAAAATGCGTACAGCATCTTTACTATACGCACCAAAAACACATAGCTCAAAACTGTCGCCAAACAAAAGTTTAAACATAGCTACTTTTAAGCATGTTAACCCGACTATGCATTTTTATCAAAAGATAAAAACACACTAAAAAATAGCAAAATTTCAATATAAACTTTTGTTTGGCAAATTCATTGTATCATAGAAAAAGATTAAATGCAATACGAAATGTTAAATATTTGTATATAAAAAGAGGCGAAGAATGCAATATATTTATCTACTCAACCACACATAAAGTGTGATTATTATATAAACCCCTCAGTCTGCATATAAAATGCAGACAGCTCCCTTTGATGACAAAACAAAGGGAGCCTCGATAGGTTTATAAAATTATTATTATTTGGAGCCTTGATTGGTTTGTTATATATTTGAAAAGCTGTATTTTTGTCTGTAGTCCTTGAACAGTTTCATAAAATCGTCTGACGAATCGGCAATATTTCGTTGTGTTTCGTGAATCGAAAGATTATGCATTGAAGCGTCGATAAGACAACCTGCGATGTTTGAGCAGTGATCGGACACGCGTTCCAAATCGGTGAGCAAATCTGACCAGACAAAGCCCGCTTCTATCGTACAAAGTCCCTGTTGCATACGGCGGATATGATGCGTACGCATTTTTTCTTTGATAATATCAATAACCTGTTCAAGCGGCTGAACCCTTTTAGCAAGAGATGTATCCGCACCGTCGAGTGACTTGAAAGTTATATCAAGAATTTCCTTTGTAGCGGCAGTAAGTATATCGAGTTCCTTAACTGCGTCTTCAGTAAGCGTGTAGCCTTTTTGACGAAGTTCCTCGGTAGAATTGAGTACATTTACCGCGTGATCCGAAATACGCTCAAGGTCGCCTATCATTTTAAGAAGTGCCGCCGCCTGTTCGCTTTCGTCGTCGCCCATTTTTTGAGCACTCAAATTTACAAGATATGTTCCGATTACATCCTCATACCTATCGCATTTTGCTTCATCTTTTCTGATGCGTTCGGCATCGGCTTCGGTATAATTGGTAATGCAGGTTATGCTCTTTAAAATAGCCCGTTCGGAGCATCTTGCCATTTTCATAGCAACGCTGTAGCACTGTTGAAGTGCCAAAGTAGGTGTTGCGAGAAGACGGGAATCGAGAATTTCTTTTTCTTCCGGTTCTTCATCGTCCTTAATGACCTTGAGTGCGAGTTTTTCAAGAAGTTTTGCATTAGGCATAAGAAGTGTAACGCAAACGAGATTGAAGATTGTATGGAACACAGCAATGCTGAAAGCGGTCGCCGGTGTGTCGAGAATTCGCGGATTAAAGCCGTATTTCCAAATTGAAAAAGCGATAAGTACAAACACAGAGCCGATAACATTAAACATCAAATGAACAAATGCGGTACGCTTTGCGTTTTTATTGGCACCTACAGACGAAATGATAGCAGTAACGCAAGTACCGATATTTTGACCCATAATAATCGGGATTGCCGCACCGAGCGATACTTGACCGGTTAAAGCGAGTGCTTGCAAAATTCCGACAGAAGCGGAGCTTGACTGAATGATACCGGTAAGCACGGCACCGACCAAAACGCCCAAAAGCGGATTTTTGAACATAATAAACAATTGCTGGAATTCAGGAACTTCCGAAAGTCCGCTAACTGAACCGGACATTGCTTCCATACCGAACATAAGAGTGGCGAAACCGAGAAGAACGATACCGCTGTCCTTTTTTTCACTCTTTTTGGAGAACATATAAAGAACAATACCGACAAGAGCAAGAACAGGAGTAAACGATGACGGTTTAAGCAAGCTTATCCATACATTTTCACTGCTGATACCCGAAAGCGACAAAATCCAGCTTGTAACGGTTGTTCCGACATTGGCACCCATAATAACATTTATAGCCTGACGAAGATTCATAAGCCCGGAATTTACAAATCCGACAACCATAACGGTGGTTGCAGATGAACTTTGAATAATTCCGGTAACGGCACAGCCTGTTAAAAAACCGGCAAATTTGTTTGTTGTCATTTTTTCAAGAATACCGCGAAGCTTGTTGCCCGCTCTGCGTTCAAGAGCTTCTCCCATAGTATTCATACCGAACAGGAACAGACAAAGTCCGCCTATCAGCGTCAACGCATCAAATACAGTCATAACTTTTCCTCATACTTTTAAATTATCATTTTACAGTACGAGAATATCAAATCTAAATCAAATCCATTATCAAGTTAATGTAAAATCGATGTAAAGTGGGCAAATACAAATTGATTCATATTCTTTCTTTTGTTCCCCTCAGTCGCATATAAAACACAGAAAGCTCCCCTTACAAGCGAATAAGTAAGGAGAGCCTTAATTGAATTTATTTTGGAAATGTGAGGATGATAGTTGTGCCTTCGCCCAGTGTGCTGCGGACTTCAATTTCGGCATTATGAAGTTTTGCGGCATGCTTAACTATCGATAAGCCGAGGCCTGTTCCGCCAACATCTTTTGAACGGCTTTTATCAACACGGTAAAACCTTTCAAATATTCTGGATTGTTGGTCAAGCGGAATACCTATACCGGTATCGCTGACGGACAATTTTACGCAATCGATAAAATTCTTTACTTCAACATCCACGCTTCCGCCCTGCTTATTATATTTAATTGCATTATCGCAAAGATTAAACATAATGCTTGACAAAAGCTGTGATTTGCCGGTTACAATTGACGGTTCACCTTTCAGGTTAATTGAAACATTTGCTTTTTCGGCAACCGATTTAAGATTGTCCACAGTTGTTTCAGCCACGCTGTAAAGGTCGACTTTTTCGGAAATAAAACTTGAATTTTCTTCATCAAGGTGCGAAAGTTTGATAATATCACCGACAAGCGTTATAAGTCGTTTTGCTTCCTTATAAATCTTTTGAGAAAACTGAGGAATATCCTTTTCGGCAACCATACCGTTTGAAAGGAGTTCCGCACTTCCGGCAATGGTTTGGAGCGGAGTACGAAGTTCGTGAGAAACATTTGCCGTGAATTCCCTGCGAATTTCCTCTGCTTTTTCCATTTCGGTAAAATCAAAAATGATAAGAGCAACACCCGTAACCTTTTCACCGGAGAAAATCGGAGTAGCACTGAAATGATAGCTGACTTCATCAATATCAAGAATAATTTCACTGTGTTTTCCGTTTTCGGCTTTGCGAAGGAGTTCTTGAATTTCAACTCCGCTGCTGAAAAGAAGCAAATCCTTACCAACGCAATAACTGCTGATACCGAGAAGTTTTGACGCCGTCTTGTTTATGCTGATAATCACGCCGTTTGAATTGAGGAGAATTATTCCCTCGGACATATTTTCGGTTGCGGCTTCAAACTCATTACGCTTTTTTTCAAGTTCAAGCTGTTGATTTTTAATTTGCTTTTGCTGAATTTTAACCTTTTCGAGAAGCGGAGCAAGTTCTTCATACACCTTTGTATTATCGGGAGCGTCCAAATCAATTTGATTAAGAGGCTCAACGATTTTTTTGGAAAGGCGGTACGCAAACAGAAACGATACCAAAACCGCAACCAAGAATACGATGATTATCGGCTGAATCATTGCAAGAATGAGTGCCCACCATGAAAGTTCCTTAACAGAAAGACGCATTACGCTTCCGTCAGTTAATCTGACAGCCGAGTAATACTGTTGTTGCATAAGCGTTTTGGAATATCTTTTTGAAGTACCGGTGCCGGTCATCATTGCCTGCTTGATTTCTTCACGCTCAAGGTGGTTTTCCATTTTATCACTGTTTGCTTCATTATCAAAAAGGACATCACCGTCATTTGCGACCCAAGTCATCCTGACGGTTTTGTCTGAAATTTTTGACAAATAATCTTTGCCGTTAAGTTCAACTGCCTGAGCGATAAACTGGGCTTGCGAGTCAAGCCGTTGTTCCTGAATATCCGAAAAATAATTGTACAGCACGCCTGTGATTATGGCGAGAACCGCAAAAGTTATACAAACTGCAACAGAACATATAGACCGAAAAATCTTTTTGGTCATAGTTTTTCCTCCATTCTGTAGCCGACTCCGCGAACGGTTTTTATGTAATCTCCGCAAGAGCCGAGCTTTGTACGAAGAGTTCCGATATGAACATCTACCGTTCTTGTTTCGCCGACATATTCCGTACCCCAAACACTGCTCAGAAGCTGGTCACGGGTAAAGGCTCTGCCGATATTTTCCATAAACAATTTAAGTAAATCGTACTCTTTAAGGGTTAAATAAATTTCATTTTTATTTGCATAAACAATGTGTTGAGCGGTATTAATTTCCAATTCGTTAAGCTTTAAGCATTGCTTTTTTTCTTCCTTTGCGGAACGACGGAGAACCGCTCTGACCCTCGACACCATTTCCATCATACCGAAAGGCTTTGTAAGATAATCATCCGCACCCAAATCAAGTGCAACAACCTTATCGTATTCGGTCTCTTTTGCCGTTTCCATAATAACAGGAACATCTGCCGTCCTTTTTTCGGTACGGATTTTCTTTAAAATGCTTATACCGTCCTCGTTTGGGAGCATTACATCAAGCAAAATAAGAGTAGGAACTTCCCGCTTGACAGCCGACCAAAATTCAGCTGAGTCGGCAAAGCCCTTTGCCTCATAGCCGGAAGCCGTAAGAGTATATACAATCAAATCTCTGATACCGTTGTCATCTTCTATGCAATAAATCATAAAATTATCTCCTATCTTGCTTTCATTCTATAAAATCAAAGTAAAATCAAAAACATTTCATTTGTAAAATTCAGGTAAAATCGTAAATATTTCTTTACAAAACCGTTTTACAGCACGCCACAGGCTGTTTACATTTTGATTATACAGTAAAAATCAAACATATACAACAAAAAGTCTCCGTTTAACAAATTCGGAAAGTTGATTAACAGAAATTCAGCGTTTCTCGGGAGCTTTATCGACAGAATAGATAACCCATTCGGCAATATTCGTGGTATGGTCGCCTATTCTCTCAAAATATTTTGCTACCATAAGCAAATCGATTGCTTCTTCGGCATTTGGATTTTTGCCCTCAATAAGATTAAAAACATCATTTTTCACTTTTTCAAACAGAATATCAACCTTATCGTCGTGAGCAATAACCGCTCTTGCTTTTTTCTCATCACTGTTAACATAGGCGTCTATGCTCTCTTTAAGCATAAATGAAGTTTCAGCAGCCATTTTCTGAATATGTTCAAAATCGCCGAGTGGGTGTTCCTTTTCCATATGAAGTGTTATTTCGCATATGTCTGCTGCCTGATCACCTATGCGTTCCATATCGGTCACCATTTTCATTGCGGCGGTTATCATTCTTAAATCTCTTGCGACCGGCTGTTGTCTAATCAAAATATTAAAACATATTTCTTCTATTTTCTTTTGACTGGAATTGATTTCATTGTCTTTTTCCATTGTCGAGCGTGCAAGTTCCTTGTTAAAAGCAGATAGTGCTTCAACTGTCGAGGAAATTGATTTTTCAATCATTACGCCCATATTTATCATTTCATCATTAAGCTGTGAAAGTTGCTTATCAAACTTACTTCTCATAAGGCCTCCTTAACCGAATCTGCCGGTAATATAATCTTCCGTTCTTTTATCTTGCGGATACGAAAAAATGTCCTTTGTTTTTCCGTATTCCACCATATCACCCACAAGAAAAAACGCCGTATAATCCGATACGCGGACCGCCTGCTGCATATTATGAGTAACCACAACGACAGCGTATTTTTTCTTTAATTCTTCCATAAGATCCTCGATTTTTGTTGTTGAAATCGGGTCAAGTGCCGAAGTCGGCTCATCCATCAGTAAAACCTCAGGTTCAACCGCAAGAGCACGGGCAATACAAATTCTTTGTTGCTGACCGCCCGAAAGACCGAGTGCGGATTTTTTAAGTCTATCCTTTACTTCATCCCATATTGCAGCCCCTTTAAGGCTCTTTTCAACTATTTCGTCAAGCTTAGACTTGCTTTTTATTCCGTGAACTCTCGGCCCGAACGCTATATTGTCATACACACTCATAGAAAACGGGTTTGGCTGCTGAAAAACCATACCTACTTTTTTGCGAAGAAGTGTTGTGTCAATATTTTTTTGATATATATCTTCACCGTCAAGAGTTACCGAACCTGTAATTTTTACATTATCAATCAAATCATTCATACGGTTAAGCGTTTTAAGAAAAGTAGACTTACCGCAACCCGACGGACCTATAAGAGCAGTAACAGCCTTATCGTTGATGTCCATATTGATATTTTTCAGTGCATGATTTTCACCGTAAAACAAATTCAAATCTTTAACCGAAATTTTGTAATTATCCATATTAATCCTTTCTGCTTCTATCAAATTTTTTTGTAAGAAGTTTTGTAAAAATGTTAATAATCAATACTATAACAAGAAGAACAACGGCTATGCCGAACGCCGTATCAAAATCGCCCTCACTTGTTGCCGAAAGATACATTTGGATTGTAAGCGAACCGCCTGATTGAAAAGGTTTTTGAAGCAATTGTTCAATGCTTTGAGGCAATAATTTTGCACTGCCGGCAGTAAAAAGCAAAGCCGCCGATTCCCCTACAATTCTGCCTATTGCCAAAATAACCCCGGTAATAATTCCGGGCATTGCGCTCGGAAGTAATATTTTTCTTATCATATAAAGCTTTCCCGAACCCAAGCCGATTGCACCCTGACGGTAAGAATCCGGCACCGTTTTGAGTGCCTCTTGAGTATTTCTTGTTATTAGCGGAAGTACCATTAATATCAAAGTAAGTGAACCGGTTAAAAGCGAATAGCCGAGTTTGAGTTTTTCTCCGAAAAACAGCATACCGAAAAGTCCGAAAATAATTGACGGAATACCCGACAAAGTTTCTGTTGCAAATTCGATAAGAGTTATGATTTTGCCGGGTTTTGCATATTCGTTTAAATAAATTGCTGAGCCTATTCCAATCGGTGCGGCTATAATCATTGATATAATAACGATAATGAGTGTATTTACAATATTCCCCGCTATACCGACAGTACCGTTGAGCACGCTTGTAACGGATGTTAAAAACGACCAATTAACAGTTTTTACGCCCTTAATAAAAACATAAATAATAACTCCTGCAAGGACTGCAACCGATATTCCGGAGCAGAAATATATAAGTATATAGGCCAAAGCATTTTTTATTTTTTTACTTTTTATCATTATCTTTCAATCTCCTTTTTTCTGAATTTCAAAAGAACAAGATTTACAATCATAATAAAAAGATACAAAATCAGTCCAACCGTAAAAAGAACCCTTCTGTGTAATCCTTCGGCATATGCCATTTCACTGACAATTTGAGTTGTAAGAGTTCTTACAGAATTAAACGGCAAAGGAATATTCACGCTTCCGCCTGCAACCATATTAATTGCCATAGCTTCTCCGAGTGCCCTACCTATGCCCAAAACAGCACCGGTCAACACGCCTGACTTAGCAGACGGAATCACAACTTTAAATATAGTTTGAATTTTTGTTGCACCGAGTGCCAAAGAAGCTGAGCGAAGTGATTTTGGTACGGCTTTCAGCGAAGAAGTGCTTACGCTGATTGTTGTCGGTAAAATCATAACAGAAAGTACAAAGACAGCCGAAAGCATATTAGCACCGCCTGTAAACTTGTGCGTTACATCATTGGCAAAAATAATTTTTTCTAACTTGTATACAACGGGATTAAGTACCATCATACCGATTAATCCGTATATTACCGAAGGAATAGCCGCAAGAAGTTCAACTGCATTGCCGACAATTTTACCGAGAGCTTTATTTGCTATTTCGGATAAAAATACGGCTGTAAAAACTCCTATAGAGACACCGATTAAAACCGAAACTGCCGTAGCTACAACAGACGATAAAATTATATACGCAATGCCGAAAGACCTATTTTGTGCAGTCGGTGCCCACTCGCTACTGAAGAGCAAGTCGAGAACACCGACCTCTTTCAAGGCCGGTGTCCCTTTAACTATCATATATAGCGTTATGGAACACACCGCAAATACAGCCAAGACAGCACATATAAAGAATATTGTTTTTGCCGTTTTTTCTATAATTGCTTTAATGTTCATAGTTTAGTCCTCGTTAGGAACGATTAAGCCGACTTTTTTGATTATTTCCTTGCCTTTATCGGATTTTATATATTCAAACCATTTTTTTACAAGGCCATTTTGAGAATCAATATCACCCTTTGTTGCCATTACAAACGGTCTTGAAAGAAGATATTTGCCTGCCAAAATCTGTTCTTCCGTCGGTTCTACGCCATCAATTGATACGGCATTTACGCTATCGTCAACAACATCGAGAGAAACATATCCGATTGCACCCGGAGTTGAAGATACCTTTGCAAGAGCCGCACCGGTTGAATCAAGCTGTTGAGCATACTCACACTTATCGGCAATATCAAGAAGTTCTTCAAAAGCATCTCTTGTTCCGGAACCCGATTCTCTGCCGATTACTACAATCGCTTCATCGTTACCACCAAGTTCTTTCCAATTTTTGATTTCGCCGCAATAGATTTTTTTAAGGTCGTCACTCGAAAGAGCAGTAACTGTATTCGATTTGTCGGTAATAACCGCAATACCATCGATAGCAACAACATTTTCCACAGAACCGGCTGTTTTCTCGTCATCTTTAAGGTGCCTTGAAGCGTTACCGATATCAACACTTCCCTTTGCAAGAGATTCTATTCCCGCACCCGAACCGACATATTCGGTGGTTACGGTAATTCCCTGATTATCAGCCATAAAGCTTTCCGACATTGCCTCGCAAAGCTTTTCCATAGATGTTGAACCAGCAAGAGAAATTGTACCCGTAAGGTTTTCGTTTGATGTTTGTTCTTTGTCATTTGAAGTGTTTGTACTCTTTACACAGCCTACTGCCACAGCGGCAATAATAAGAGCCGAGCAAATAACTGCAATAATCTTTTTTATTTTCATTGTTAATACCTCTTTCATTTCTTGGATTAATTTGTTTTTTCAACAACCGCGTTTGTTTATACCTCAATCATACGGTGGCAAAGTAAAAAGAAAAACACAAAAAGTGTAAAATGAAAGAAAAAAAGTTCCCGACTCTGTAAAATCGGGAACGGTACAATATGATTTTTTCAAATTTAATTAAACTTTGTAAACTCTGTTCGGCTTTCTGTCAGGTGTTTGCGGATAATTGTCGTCCGGGTAACCGACTATGCAATGACCGACGCCCTCATATTCTTCGGTGATACCGAGATTTTGAAGGAATTGCTTACCCCATTCGGTTTCAAATTCTTCCTTAGCACGGTGAATCCAGCAACTGCCGAGACCCAAAGCGTGAGCCTCAAGCATCATATTGCCCATAACAAGACTGCCGTCGTAAACGCAAGTTGAAGCCTTCTTTTTATCAAGTACAATAAGGACGGCAGGGGCGTTATAAAACGGGTCAAAATCTTCTTTCCAACCGCCGATTTTGCAATTAAGTGCAGAAAATTCATCACGAATTTTTTTATCGGTAATCTTAATTATAATTGAATTTTGCTGGCCTCTGCCGTTTGCGGCATAAAGACCGGCTTCAATAATTTTGTCAAGAAGTTCATCCGGCACAGGGTCGGGCTTGTACTTTTTAACACTTCTTCTTGATTTGATTTCTTCTAATACATCTGACATACTTTTACCTCCAAAATTACAGTTCAAAATAATACGGACAGATATTCTGATAAGTGCCGTCTTTCATTCTAAATCCGTTAGGGATAACCCCAAGTTGCACAAAGCCGAGTTTTTCATAAAGCCTACGGGCATAGGTGTTGTTTTCAACAACGGCATTGAATTGCATAATTTTAAAATCATAATTTCTTGCTTGCTCTAAGCAATCTTTAACGAGAAGTTCACCGATATGCTTACCTCTGCATTTTGAATTGACGGCATAGCTTGCGTTGCATATATGACCGCACCTGCCAATATTATTTGGGTGCAGAATATACAGACCGACAACCTCGCCGTCATCGTCTGCAACGCCGCAATAGGTTTGAGAAGCGAAAAATTCGGCACCGCTTTCATCGTTAAGAAAATCCTCCTGCGGAAAAGCTACTCCGTCCGCCACAACCTCATTCCAAATTGCGACCATAAAATTTATATCGTTTTTACTATATTGTCTTATAAGCATTAATCATTCACCTTAATCAACTTTGCTACAGCTTCGACATAGCTTGAGCTGATAGCATTGATTGTACGAGCACATTTTCCTGTTTTGCTTATTTGTGCAAACATATCAACCCCATTTTTAGGCTTTCGTCTGTTTACGGGAACATATCAGCCCCGTTTTTAGACTTTTGCCTGTTCGTGGGAATATATCCTCTAAAAATACATACACACGATTGTACTTTGAAACGGTATGCACAGTGTGCATTATAAACGATAGCTTTTTGTGTGTACATTGGCAGTGCCTCCTTCCACAATCTTGTCCATTCTACGTCTTATGACCGCCTATCTGTTCATTGCGGTCTTTGGCTGCCGCTGTACTCAAGATTCATTCTTCGTTTTCATCTTCATCAGCTTTTTTATGCTTGTCCTCTTTTTTCTTGGATACGCTACTTCCAATCCCTGTCATAGAAATACCCAAGCAAACACCGATTCCGATACCTGCCCAGCTGTGCAGAGCCGTAACAAAAACAACACTCCATAAAATTGACATTGCAATGAACCAAGCGATTCTTTTAAATTTGTCATTCATCGGCTTTCCTCCAATATAGAATTTATCCATACAAATTGGCTTTTAGAAATTGCTGTTACAAAGCGGATTTTGTCGGAACCGACGCTCTTTATTTGAGCAAACGCAAAGTGGTTTATTTGTATTCTCTATATAATACAGGAAGTATTTCAGTCAAATTACGGTATTCTACCGCACAATGTTCTGCCATACCCTGAGCCATTGCGTCATTAATCATCATCTTGCGTAGCACGGGATTCATCGTTCTGCCAAGCCAAAAGCGGCTGACAAGAAAAAGTCCATCCTCTGTTTGTCGGAAAATATGTGCCATCTCCGTATGCCAAATCAATCCATTGAAAGCGCCAACATGACCGCAGACAATTAAGGGTATATTGTTCTCTCTCATAGTCGTTTGTGAGAACCCAAATTCCTGCGGTGATAGAAAGTCAATCCGCAGCGGCATTTTTATCCCACCGATTTTTTCAATCGGAAGTTGTGTATTGTCCTGAAATGGAGGCTGTATCTTTTGTTCAAAGTAATCGCCATAGCGACGTGGATAACTGATACCGAAGTGTGCACCGGGGAACCATACCTGGTACCGTTCCTTTGCCTGTGGGTGCCACCAAAACCACCACTCAATCATTTCAGCCGTAATACCCGGCATAGGGCAATACATCGAAACAAGATAGCTTCCATCAGAAAAGCGGCTAAAGCCTGCTTCCGTTTGCAGGGAAGAATCCATCAGAATCTCATTTTTGCGTTCAAAAGTGGTTTGTGTAATATTACTGTTTTGGATGCTCTTAACGATTTCTTCCGGAATATCCGGAAGTGCTTTTTGTTTTAATTCTGAGATGTCCATAATTTCCTCCTAAATCCCGATTTGTCATCCTTTTTAAACGGTGATTAACTACGCCTTATATCCGCCTATTTGCTCGTTGCGGTCTTTGGCTGTCGCTCCCTCCTCAAGATTCATTCTTCGCTTTCATCTTCATCAGATTTTTTACGCTTGTTCTCTTTTTTCTTGGATACACTGTTTCCAATCCCTGTCATAGAAATGTCTAAGCAAACACCGATTCCGATATCTGCCCAGCTATGCAGAGCCGTAACAAAAACGGCACTCCATAAAATTGACATTGCAATGAACCAAGCGATTCGTTTAAATTTATCATTCATTGTCTTTCCTCCAATATAGAATTTGTCGGAGGACAAAAACCCTTAGTTGAACAAATGCCAAGCGGCTATCCTTTTCATTCTCCGGGATGTCGATTCTTTCTATATTCTCTCAATCAACATAATAACAGGACGAAGACCATCTACGCAGGAAAATACACCCTTGTCATCATCTATCATCCAAGTTCCACTGGGCTGCAATAACTCTCCGTCTGACAATAGTTTTACCATTTCCTTCATTGGCTTCCATGCATACTCACACAAACCCTCTGGTTTATTGTCTCCATCACTAATATAGACCTGTCCTGCCTTGTGAAACGGACAGACTTCAAAATTGGAAACAGCATATTTTTCTACAAGCTCTTTATCAATTTCAGATTTCAATATGGTTATTTTTACATTATGTTTCATATTCTCAACTCCTACGCTTTATGATCGCCTATCTGTTCATTGCGGTCTTTAGCTGTCGCTCTACTCAAGATTCATTCTTCGTTTTCATCTTCATCAGATTTTTTATGCTTGTCCTCTTTTTTCTTGGATATGCTACTTCCAATCCCTGTCATAGAAATGCCTAAGCAAATACCGATTCCGATACCTGCCCAGCTATGCAGAGCCGTAACAAAAACAACGCTCCATAAAATTGACATTGCAATGAACCAAGCGATTCTTTTTAATTTGTCATTCATCGGCTTTCCTCCAATATAGAATTTAAATCGTTTTTACTATATTGTCTTATAAGCATTAATCATTCACCTTAATCAACTTTGCTACAGCTTCGACATGCGGGGTGCGTGGGAACATATCTACCGGGGTGACTTCAAGAGTGCGGAAGCCTTTGGTTTGGAGCACTTCCAAATCTCGAGCGAGAGTAGCACTGTCGCACGAAACATACACAACGCGTTTTGGATTCATTTGCTCAATGACATCGAAGAGTTCCTTTTGACAGCCCTTTCGGGGCGGGTCGAGGATTACAATATCGGGAGCTATGCCGCGCTTTTCAAGTTCTTTTGCACCGTCAAAAGCGTCGCCGCAAAAGAATTCGGCATTTGAAATACCGTTTTGTTTTGCATTGATTTTTGCATTTTCTATCGCTTGCGGAACAATCTCAATACCAAAAATCTGTTTTGCCCTATCAGCCATCGAAAGACCGATTGTACCGACGCCGCAATAAAGGTCAACAACCGTCTCATTGCCTGTTAAGCCTGCATATTCAGCGGCTTTGGTGTAAAGTTTTTCGCACTGGTCGTGATTAATTTGATAAAACGATTCGGGAGAAATGACAAACTTTTTGCCGAGCAAAATATCGGTTATCGTCTTTTGTCCGTAAATCACATTGGTTTTGTCGCCCAAAATAACATTGGTGTTTTCTCTGTTAATATTAACGCAAACCGATTTTACGCTTTTGTCCTTAACAAGAGCATTTACAAGTTCAGCTTCGTTTGGAATGTTTTTGCCGTTAATGACAAGGCAGACCATAGTTTCGCCTGTTTTCGGTGCCCTGCGGATATAAATATGGCGGAAAAGTCCCCTGCCCGTTTTTTCATCGTACGATGTGACATTGTTCTGTTTTACCCAATCGGAAATTATATCAAGAATTTCCTTAAATTCCTGCTGCTGAAGTCTGCAATCTGAGCACGGAATTATTCTATGACTTTTGTAAGCATAAAAGCCTGCCTGAAGTTCGCCGTTTGTAATGCAAACAGGATACTGTGCCTTATTACGGTAATTATCAACCGTGTCTGCACCTATAATGGGCATAATCGGTGCGTCAATATGCCCTATTCGTTTAACCGCATCGGCTACCCTGTTTTGCTTATATTGAAGCTCGGCATCATAGGTCATATTCCTAAACGAACAGCCTCCGCACTTATCGGACACGGGACAATCGGATTCAATTCTGCACGGTGACGGATTGAGAATTTCTTTTACAATACCGATTGCATAGTTCTTTTTGGCTTTGATAATATGAGCGACAATTTCATCACCCGTTACTGCTCCGCGAACGAAAACCGCCATACCGTCACAATGGCCGACAGACGAGCCTTCATTTGTCATATCTTCAATTTTTAACGTTATATCGTCATTTTTCTTAATACTCATAAATTAAGTTAAGGGCAGTATATAACCACCCTTATGCTTTCTATATATTTTTAATAATTTCTTCCATTTTGTCCATCTTACTGTCCATATCGGCAACAAGTTTGAACTGATTGCGTGCACGGTCAAGATTATGTTCAGGATAATCCGTTCTGAAATAAACATCTCCGTTGATGTAATCCGTCAAGAAACGCATACCGCATTCAAGAGTCATAAGCTTTGCGGCAAATGCAAGGTTATCAATTTCAGCTTGATTGAAATATTTGCCTGCTTCGCCTAAAAATCCCTCTGCATAAGCCTTGAAATAATCAAGATCCATTTCTACCTTGTCAAGATCGGTTTCGTCCTCTGCGGCAGTGGAAGCACCAAAGCGAATTGAATCGCCGAAATCGTAAAGTGCAAGACCCGGCATAACCGTATCAAGGTCGATAACGCAAATACACTTGTTTGTGTCTTTATCAAACATAACATTGTTAAGCTTGGTATCATTATGAGTTACACGAAGCGGAAGTTCGCCTTTTTCTGTCATAGAAGTAAGCTTGCCCATTTCGTCAGCATACTTATTTACAAAGTCAATTTCAGCCTTACAGGTATCAAGTCTGCCTGACAAATTCTTTTCAAGAGCCGGAACAAACTCATTTTTATATCTCCACAAAGTGTCGTGAAAATGCGGAATGGTTTCTGTAAGTTCTTCAGCCTTGAAATCTGACAAAAGTCGTTGGAATTTACCGAACGCCTCACCGCTTGATTTGAACATATCTGCGTTTTCGGCTGTATTGAAGCTTATAGAATCACGAACAAAAATATATGCTCTGAAATATGTTTTGTTTTCTGCATCGTAATAATATTCGTTACCGTCCTTTGTGCGAATATAATGCAAAGTTTCTCTGTCCGGGTCGCCGCCGTTTTGCTTGATAACAGAACGGAGATAAGATGTTACGGCAAACACATTTTTCATAAGACAGTCAATGTTTTTAAACACATTGTCATTAAGTTGCTGAAGAATATATCTTTGCTCTGCACCGTTGTTATTAAATGTAACAAGATATGTTTTGTTGATATGACCGGAACCGTATTCCTTAACATCAACAAAATCACCCCTAAATTCAAAATTGTCAATCACATTTTTAATCTCAGTCATTATAAAACATCCTCCATAATGTATTTCTCTTTCCATGTACTGCGTGGAGCAGAACAATTAAAGTCAAGCAATTTTAAGCCTTTTGCGTGTCTTGCCCATATTCCGTAAGCCGGCAAATTTCTAAATCGCCACGATTCGGGATAAACATCGGCATATTCGGGGATAAACGCACGCTTGTCATAAACCTCTTTATAAGGGGCATAAAAAATTTCAAAATTTTTAAGCGTAATATCTGACACATAATGTGTTTTTCCGTGTTGTCTGTAACCTGCAACGATAACAGGTATCTCGACACCGGTTGCGGTTACATCCGAAATGCTAATATTGAACACTTCGCCTTTTTTATCAAACATATCCTTAGGTGCAGATGAAGTCTTGCCTTTTTTCTTGCCGAATTCAACGGCATTTGCACTGACTGCGTCAACTTCAGCCGCCCTGTTACGATTGCACAATCTGACAAAGACCGGACAGGTTACTCTGTCCATAGTTATATTTTGAACGGTAATATTATGTACTCTTGAGCCGTCGGCACTTTCTATTGCAATACCGCTGACAGTTCCGGGATACAAATCCGTCATCATAAACTTGCAATCCTTAACGGTTACATTTGAAATATCATATGTGGTTTCCGTACCTATTTTAAACGAATTTGCCCGGGAAATAACCTCGCAATCGGTAACGGTAATATTGCTCATCGTTCCTGTGTTTCCAAGCCAAACGGCATTTTTGATACACACACCGTCATCCGCAGTGGAAACAAAACAATGATTAATCGTGATATTGCTTGTGCCGGCAATATCAAAGCCGTCGGCATTTGCAACATTGCGATTGTTATTGATTATAAAATTATCTATTTTTACATTATTGCAGTTTTCGATTCTGAATGACCAATGAGCCGAATTTTCTATAATAAAATTATCTGCAACAAAATCGGCACAATTTTTAATATAAACAGCTCCGCCGTACTTACTTTCGTGTGCAAAACGAAGTTGTGCACGATAAGTTTTTCGCATTTCCACAACATCGATAAATTCGCTGTGTTTTGTTACATTTTTATCGTAAAGCGGTTTTCTGCCGAAATATTCGCCGTTACCCTTTACTTTTCCGCCGCCGGTTAGGGTTACATTATGTACACCGTTTGCGTGGATAATGCCTTTATGGTTATACCCTACGCCGGATTTGTTTGATGAAAGTGCGGAAGATTTTTCTATAAATAAGGTAACATCCGATTTAAGAAAAACAGTAGTCGTGACATATTCACCGCCGATTATCAAAACAGTTCCGCCGGTTTTTGAAGCGTCATCAATCGCCATTTGAATATAAACGGCATTATCGGCAAGTTTGGTATTTGCACCGTAATCGCGAATATCAAAAACATTGCTGTTCGGTACATCCTGAGCATATATATAATTATGTTCGGGATAATAAGATGAATAGTCATACTCATAAAGAGTCGGAAAAACATCACCTTTTGTAATTCGCAAATCCTTGCCGAACAAAAGAGTATTCAGTTTGTCTGTTGCTTTTCTTCTGTCTTTACTCATACTAAATCTGTCTAATCAAGTTTTTGTCAATTCTTGCAGCCCAAGCGATATTATATGAATGGTCGCCAACTCGTTCAAGGTCCTGAAGAGCCTTTGTAAATATAACGCCCGAAGCGGTGTGACACTTTTTGTCACGAAGTCGTTGAACATGGTTATCCTGTGCCTGAAGTGTGAGATAATCAATTGTATCTTCCAAATAATGAAGCTGATGTTCCTCCGTATCGGTAAGGTGCTTATTCATAAACGCTCCGAGAGCACGGTCGAGAAGTTCAAGGTCAACTTCATAAATTTCTTTAAATTCTGCAATTCCGGCATCGGTAAATCCAAGATTGTCCGCCTTTGCCATAGAAATTCTGTTCATAATATTTTCAGCGTGGTCGCCTATTCTTTCAAGGTCGGTGATAACATGAAAAAGTTTGCCTATATATTCCGAAACATCACCTGTGATTTCCTTTGAAGTGACGGTAATCATAAAGTCGGAAATATTGTGATTGAGCCAATTGATAAGTTCCTCATTTTCCTCAAGTTCACGCTTTTTGCTGTCGTCCATAACAAGAAAACATTCGCAGGCAATAACAAAATTATGTCTTACAAGTCTTGCCATACGCTCAACTTCACTGCCGATTTGAAGTGCGGTTGAAACAGGATTTTCATTGAGTTTTTTATCAATAAATTCAAAACGAAGATTTGTATCGTGTTCCTTTGGCTTAACGATAATTTCACTGAGTTTAACAATCCACTTTACAAACGGAAGCAATACAAATGCTGTGACAACCTTAAATATTATGTGTGCAATGGCAACCTGTACGGAACCGTTGTCCGAAAGGGTTGTAATCCATTCTGTATATTGCGGGAATATAAGAGCAATCGGGGTAAATATAAGCATACCCACAAAGTCAAAAATAAAGTAAATAACTGCGGCACGCTTCGCATTTGTTTTTGCACCTATCGCTGAAAGGAACAAAGGCATAGCAGAGCCAACATTTATACCTATAATAAGGTATATAGCGAACTTCATCGGCATAAGGCTTGCACTTGTCATGGCAAGAGCCTGTAAAACACCTATTGAAGCACTTGAACTTTGAAGCACGGAGCACATAACGAATCCGATTAAAAGACCGAGAACAGGGTTGTTCGCCTTAGTAATAAACGCCTGAAAAGCCGTACTTGTTTTAAGAACACCCATAGCCTCCTGACCGCTCATATATTTTAATCCAAAGAATAAAACGCCGAATCCGAGAATAATCTGACCGATAAACTTTTGCGTTTGTTTTTTACTGAACAATGCCATAACCGTTCCGATAAAAATACAAAACGGTGCAATGGCGGAAACATCAATAGCAATAAGAACAGCGGTGATTGTGGTACCGATATTCGCACCGATAATAACCCCCGTTGCCTGTGCCAAATCCATAATGCCGGCATTTAAAAAGCCCATAAGCATTACGGTTGTGGCTGATGATGACTGAATAACAGCCGTTACCAAAACACCGAGTAAAAATCCCTTAAATCTATTTCGGGTAAGTTTTTCAAGCAGGTTTTTCATCTTGTTACCTGCAACCTGATTGAGTCCGTCGGACATATATTTCATTCCGAATAAAAACAGTCCAAGACCGCCAAGCAAGCTAATGATATTAGAAATACCCATATTTTTCCTCTCTTGCCTACACAAAATTATGCCTGAGCATATACATAAATTATCTTATAACATATAATAAAAGTCAAGAAAATTTTACATATATTTTACCAAATTGCCGTATTGTGTCAATAAAATGGCCTGCCCGACGGGATTCGAACCCGTAATCTTCCGAGTCGGAGTCGGAGGCATTATCCGGTTGTGCTACGGACAGGTATAATAAGCAATTTGATAAATTTTGGTGATTACGGCAAAAGCGAGTGTTTTACAAACACTTGTATTATTTCAGCCGAAACATACCTATTCTATTATAATAGTTACACAAATTTTGTCAAATAAAATTGGTAAAAATTTTATATTGACATTTTTATACACTTGTAATAAAATAATGGCGAACACATATACAGTATATATAAAAAGGATTAATAAGTAGAGGTATCATAAACATATGGCAGATAAACTTGCAGGGTTTGTTCCCGACACAATGAAAAACGACGAGCCGATTCGTGAATCTATTGTTAAACTCGGAAAACTTATTACAGACAGGCTTCCGGTTAAAATCGGCAAAGAAAAAATCACAAAAGAATCTCCTGAATACTGGGGTCTTGCTCCCATTTGTACAGATGAGATGGCAGAACTTGCTTGCCTTATAGGCAAGAGAAAACCAAGGACATGGGACGAAATAAGAAAAATCTCAAGAAAAATGCCGGGTATGACCGGCGAAAAGCTTGAACAATTGCTTAACGACTTGAGTGAAGTAGGCATTCTTGAATACAACTGGGAAAACGAACAGCACGAGAAACAGTGGGTTCTTCCTATGTATGTTCCGGGTAGTGCCGAGTTCACCAATATGAGTGAAAAGGTGCTTACAGAGCATCCGGAAATGGGCAGATTTTTTGAAAGAATGAGCCGTCTTCCGCTTGAAAAGGTAACGCCTATGGTACCGGAGGGCGGTGCCGGTATCGGTATGCATGTAATACCGGTAGAAAAGGCTATTGATACGCAAAATGAATCGCTTGACATTGAGCATATTTCGTATTGGCTTGACAAATACGAGGGCAAATATGCGGCTTCGCCTTGCAGTTGCCGTCGTTCAAGAACGACATTTGACGAAGGCTGTGCCGACGATACAAACGATTGGTGTATTGCTATGGGCGATATGGCTGATTATGTTGTTGAAACACACAAGGGCGGCAGATATATAAAAAAAGAGGAAGCACTTGAAATCTTCCAAAAAGCCGAGGACAACGGATTTGTTCATCAAATCACAAATATTGACGGTGAAAACAAGATTTTTGCAATATGTAACTGTAATGTTAATGTGTGCTATGCACTCAGAACATCACAGCTTTTCAACACACCTAACCTTTCAAGAAGTGCATATGTTGCAAATGTTGACAAGCAAAGCTGCGTTGCCTGCGGCAGATGTGTTGAGCACTGTCCTGCCGGTGCACTCAAACTCGGTCAAAAACTTTGCACTTCTCACGGTGAGGTCGAATATCCTAAACAGGAACTTCCTGACGAAACAAAGTGGGGTCCTGAAAAGTGGGAAGAAGAATACAGAGATAAAAACCGCATAAACACCCACGAATCGGGTACAGCACCTTGTAAAACGGCTTGTCCTGCTCACATTGCGGTACAGGGATATATCAAAATGGCGGCACAGGGCAGATATACCGATGCTCTTGCACTCATTAAGAAAGAAAATCCCTTCCCTGCTGTTTGCGGCAGAATATGCAACAAGAGATGTGAAGACGCCTGCACAAGAGGCACAATTGACAGAGCTGTCGCTATTGACGACATTAAAAAGTTTGTTGCACAAAAGGATTTGGACGCTAAGACAAGATACATACCTAAAAAAGTTGTTCCGAGCGTAAGGGGTCAGTTTGACGAAAAGGTAGCTATTATCGGTGCCGGTCCATCGGGACTTTCATGTGCATACTATCTTGCGGAAAAAGGCTATGTAAATGTTACTGTATTTGAAAAGAATGAAGAACCGGGCGGTATGCTTCGCTACGGTATTCCTAACTACAAGCTTGAAAAAGAAGTAATTTCGGCTGAAATCGACATTATTAAAGAACTTGGAGTTGAGATAAAATGCGGAGTTGAAGTCGGCAAAGACATCACTCTTGACGAACTTCGCAAACAAGGCTACAAGGCATTTTACATTGCAGTAGGTGCACAAGGCGGCAGAAAAGCAGGAGTTGACGGTGAAGACGCACAAGGCGTATACACGGCAGTTGAATTCTTGCACGAATGTGCCGCTACGGAAACATTTGACCTCGGTGAAAATGTTGTAGTTGTAGGCGGCGGTAATGTTGCTATTGACGCGGCAAGAGTTGCAAGAAGATGCGGCGGCAAGAATGTACAGATGTTCTGCCTTGAATCAAGGCCGGAAATGCCTGCGGCTGACTACGAAATTGAAGAAGCCGAAGAAGACGATGTAAAGGTTAACTGTTCTTGGGGTCCTAAAGAAATCATCAAGGAAAACGGCAAGGTTAAAGCTATTGTATTCAAAAGATGTACACAGGTTAAGGATTCCGACGGCAGATTTGCTCCTGTTTTTGATGAAGACGAAACCGTTACCGTTGAATGTGACAATGTAATTTTGAGTATCGGTCAAAGCATTGTTTGGGGCAATTTACTTGACGGTGCAGCCGCTGTTATTAACAGAAACGGCACACTTCAAGCCGATAAAAAAACACTTCAAACAGCACAAGAGGATATTTTTGTAGGCGGTGACGCATACACAGGTCCCCGTTTTGCAATTGACGCCATTGCGGCAGGTAAGGAAGCTGCAATATCGATTCACAGATTTGTTCAGCCACACTCATCACTTACAATCGGTAGAAATCCGAGATACTATGTTGAGCTTGACAAGGACGATATTGTACTTGAAAGCTATGACAATTCAGCCCGTCAAATTCCGCAAGCAACAAAAGAGGTTGAAAAGCTCAGTTTCAGAGACGACAATAAGATTCTCAGCGAAGAGCAAGTAAAAGCAGAAACTTCGCGTTGCCTCGGTTGCGGTGCGACAATTGTTGATAAAAACAGATGCGTCGGTTGCGGTGTTTGTACCACAAAATGTGAATTTGACGCAATTAAAATTGTCAGAGAACGCCCTAACTGTTCAAATATGGTTAAGGCTGAAGACAAAATGAAAAAGATTTTGCCGTATATGATTAAGAGAGAAATCAAAATCAAAAAGGCATCAAAGAGCAAATAATGAAAGCTTAACGGCTCACTTACTTGAACCGTGAATATATATTTAAAGAGAGGGGAATTACTTATGTTTTTCCAAATTTACGGTGATACCTCTATATATCAGCTTCTCGGCTGGGTTATGGTATTTGCCGGTCTTGTAATTCTTAACGAAATTGCAAGACGCTCAAAGGCAGGCGGAATTTTCTGCTTTTTAGTTGTTCCGGCTGTGCTCACAGTTTACTTTATTGCACTTGCAATAGGCAATGCAAACGGTGCAGATTGGGCGGTTAACAATCAAACGGTTGTGCAAATGGGCGGTTGGTTCCACTATGCAAAACTTTATGCCGCAACAATCGGTTGTATCGGTTTTATGTTCATCAAGTACAAATGGGGCATCGGCAAAACCGAATGGTTTAAGGTCTTCCCTTTTGTAATTGTTGCAATCAACATTCTTATTGCAGTTGCGTCTGATTTTGAATCGGCTGTAAAAGGTTTTCAGGCAGGTTCAATCGCAGGCGGCTGGTGGTACTCAAACGAAGGCGTTTGGCTTTACGGCGGATGGTGGAACATCCTCAACGGTATCGCAGGTATCATCAACATTTTCTGTATGACAAGCTGGTGGGGCATTTACTCATCAAAAGACCAAAAAGATATGCTTTGGCCTGATATGACTTGGTGCTTCATTGTTGCATACGACATTTGGAATTTTGCTTATACATACAACAATCTTCCGCTTCACACTTGGTACTGTGGTGTTGCTCTTCTTCTTGCTCCTACATTTGCAAACGCATTTTGGAACAAGGGCGGTTGGATTCAAAACAGAGCAAACACACTTGCACTTTGGTGTATGTTTGCACAGGTTTTCCCAACATTCCAAAACCAAAGCCTTTTCACAACTCTTCCGACAATTTACGGTGAAAGAGGAGAAGAAATCAGAACAACAATCCAAAACGGTGTTATGGATGCAAGCCTTAACCTTACACAGGCTGACGCAAATCCTAAGGCACAAGGGCTTATTTCTATCCTTGCTATTGTTGCAAACATTATTTGCATTACAGCTATCATCAAGAAGTCAAAGCAAAAGCACATCAATCCGTACAAGAACGATGTATTCACAGAACAGCACGACTTCAAGGAAGCTATGGCAAGAGCCGAAGAAGTTGCTTAATTATTTAAAAGGCTGTAAAAAAACAGCATAAAGAAAAGCCGAGATTCACGAATCAGTGAGTCTCGGCGATTTTTTGTTTAGATTTGCTTTAAATTGTGGAAAAGTCTGCGAATTGTTGAAATTTTTGGGGAACAAAAGAAAATCAATGTTGAAATACCAGAACTTGAATCTTATCTTTTCTCCGAAACCGATAAGACGGAAAGCTTACAAAAATTCATTAACAAAGTCAAGCAAATTACGGAGTTAAAAGAACTCACTCCCAAACTCATACACGAATTTGTTGACAAAACCGTAGTCTATGCACCAAGATACCTTGACTCAAAACCAGTTCAAGTCATCGACATTTACTACAACGGTGTAGGCATACTAAGAGAACTTACACCCGAAGAAATGGAAAATGCGTTTCAACACCGCCTGCCAAAACGCAAACAAAAAAACGGCATAGCAACGCTACACCGTTAAAATCCAATACTTTTTTTAAATTACAAAAGACACCACTTGGGACACACCTTCCTTACGAAGGGTGCCCCAACGGGACACTTTTTAAAAACTTAAAGGTCAGGCAATTCAATCGGGTCTCTTTTGCCGTCATCTCCCGATGTTGTAACAACATCGCAGATTTTAAATTTTTGAAGTTCTGCCTGAGGTTTCATATACTCTTTCATAATAACTCCTTTCCCTAAGCTCCGTACGCTTTGGCACTTTTGCCGTAAAGCATCATCGCTGTTGTCATTTTATCAAGGGCTTTACCCTTATAATTATCTCTTACCAAGCGCGCATACGATTCAATGCTGAAACGCATTGTATTACCGCATTGTACGCCGTTCTCATAAACCGTCAAATAAATTTCATCGCTCATTTCGTTTGCATAAAGCTTGTCGCAATACACATAATATGTGCCATCACTATTTTTAACAAAATCATCTTTTGTATAGGTGAATTTTGCGTCTTTGCAAGTTATTTCAACGGTTTTGTTGTCAACATTTTCAGCCGTGAACTTCGCCCTAACGGTTACGGCATTGCTGAGAACAAGTCCGGAACCCTTCCATTCGGATTTTGGATTGTCTACGGTTTTGTAGCCGTAATTTCTGATATTATTAAACTCTGTTGTATCGGCGCTTCCCCAAGACTTTTGAGTGCTTGTAAGCTCGGAATTCACAAGATTATCGCTCTGGTAGCCGATATATTCCTGTGCCGCCGCACCGTAATTGAGCAAGTCAACAAGGAGGGTGCGAAGTTTTGAATAACTGTCGTCATTGCCGTATTTGTTAAGCATTGTGTAAGCATAAGTCTTTACGCTCATTACCTTTTCCGGACTTGTGTACTCCTCAGAGCCACTTTTAGCGTGCAAAACTGCCTTAACATCGTCATTCATAAGTTGCGGAGAAATGCCCTTATAAGAGAACACATAGTAACTTCCCTGTTCTGTACAATCCGACACATTGATTTCCTTGTCGCCGCACTTAAAATTAACATAATAATTATCATATGAAGCAAGGCTGTTTTTAAGCACCTTGAAATTCATTGTGATACTGCTTTCAAGTGATAGCGAAACTGTACTGATTACCGGTGACGGTGTTTCATCTTGATTTCTGAAATAATAAGTTACCGAAGCGTCATTAGCAGTCGGTGTTTCGTTAAGTCCATCTGTTTTAACAAGTTCGTATCCGTAAAGCGATTTAGGCGGAGTCCAATCAATTGTTTGCCCAATCGGGACCGGAACTATTCCGCCGGCTGTATTCGGTATTTCAGAACCGTCTTCAAATTTGTAATTCACCGAAACATTTGCATAGCTTTGTGTTTCGGTATTATCATCGGCAAGAACCTTGCCGTTTTCATCTAAAACCTGAAACGCAACCGTATCGCCTGTTGCAAGATTTGCATCGGACGGAATTTGATAAATAAGCGAACAGTTTTTTAATCCCGAATCAAAATCAATGCCCGTATAGTCCATTGCACCTTTTGCCCAAAAATTAGGCTTTTCGCTCCAAGCGGAAATATCAAAATTCTGAACCGTTTCAAGCAAATTGCCTGATGAATCAACAGCTACGCTGCCGTCGGAATGTTTAATCCACATTTTCAGTTTAACACGGCGTGCTGTTTTTTCCGAAAGATTTTGAATTACAGTGCGAAGTTCGATTTTCTTACCTTTCATACCGGTACCGAAACGACTTTTGCTTGAGCCGCTCAAAAGTCGGTTATTACGGTTTGATGTGTAAGTATAATATGCACTTGTGTCACGGCTTTCAAAATCGGACGGTTTAGAATATTCTTCAGTATATTCCTTAACCTCGGGTGTGGCAACATAAAGCTTGGGTTCATCTACAAACTGCGACATACGCTTAACACCCTGCAAGCGACAAACTTCGCAGAATTGATAATTTGTATCTCTCATAAGGCATTCGTAGCTTGCAACATATATCTTCGAATTATAGCTATTCATACAAGTATATGTATTTCTAAAACCGTGAAGCTGTTTCCACTTTATTTTTTCCGGGTCGGCAACAGAGGTAAGATTAAGCGATTCGTTATCGCTTTGTTCCGGCATTGCAACTGTTGAAGTCAAATACTCGTCGCCGAGTATAAACAAGCCGTGTCCGAATTCGTGTGCAAAAGTTTTCGGTGCACGGTAGCTGTCCGACGGGGATATAAAATAATGAAAACCGGATTTGTAATTGGTGGAGGAACCGCCAAAATCTCTTGATGTGTTTACTATTAAAGCAAACTGTGTAATATAATTATTTACATAATAATACGGTTCATATTCTTTTTCAACCGTGCTCAAGTCGTTTGGGTCGGTTGTATTTTTAATATGAGCATCGTGAATCTGTTCAATAAATTCAGGGCCGATACAACGCTCAAAAATATGATTTTTGCATATACTTCCCGTTACATTGTTGGAAATATTGACATATCCGCTACTGCCAACCACGACATCAAAGAATGTACTTCCGTCACTGTCAAAGGTAGATTCTGACGCAGTACAAAGTGCATAAACATTAAATCTATCGGCATAACTGCGATAAGGCTCGTATTGCATAGCACCGTTCCATATTCTTTTAACATCATTGATGAATTTGCCCTGTTGGCTTTTTGTATAGCCCTCACCGCAAATAACCACAACCATATTTTCAAGGTCGCTTCTTGTTTTTTGAATTGTGTAAACAGGGACTGTGGAATTTGCATATTTACCGTCAGCCGAATAAAGATTCCCGAGAGTGAGTTCGATTTTTTGTGTTGTACTTACATTCCAATCCTGATTTGGATCCTCAATCGGTTAGGATACAGAATAATCATCCTCTTGCTTATTTGGTGCGGAACCGACATACGGATTGCTTTGAGTACCGCTTCCGCTTGTTGCCACAAAATAATCGGAATCAAGATAAAACGCAGGTCTGACGCCCAAACTTGAATACCAAGGGGCATAACGGCCTATACTGCCCGATGAGGCAACATAACGCATATCGTGGTTACAGTCGGTAACAGGAGTGCGAAGCCAATAAGGCCACGCCATACCGTTATAATTATAGCCTTTATAATAACTTTTAAGGTTTTTCCACACGGAATTAACCTGTTTAACATCGAGAAGAAACATCTTTTCGGTTGTGTTTTCAAAATAAGAGCTGTCAAAATTGTACGCAACTTCTTCAATATTATCATAATAATATAAATCGGAATTTGCATCACCGTCAATAACACCGTTGTTATATTCCGGGTGTGAAACAAGGGAGTGCTGAGTAACTGTTTTCATTGCCGCAATTTCGGCTTTTGAAAATGCGTTTAAAAAGCCGGCTTGAGCGTCGTATGCGCCGTCATCGCTGACATATCCAACCTTTGGGGCGTTGCCGCAAAGCCAATCAACCTTACCTGCTTCGGCAGTTGAATTGAGCCAGGAACGCATATTGCTGTCTTTCCAGTAGTTTGAACCGTAGGTATCACGCTTGTAGTTTCGGCTGTGAGATTTTGTTCGGCTGTTATCGCTTGTTTTAGCATCATACGCCAAGGTGGCGATAACCTTATCCGAAAGCATAAGCGGACCGTTGCTGTCAATGTCTACACAACGCCACAAAACAGAGTTGCCGTTGTATTTACCCATTTGAATGTAATCACCTATTTTTATGTTCGGACTTGTTTCGGCACGAACAGAAACGGGTATAATTGCAAGAACCATACACAGTGACAACAACAAAGCGGTCAGTCTTTTTTTCATTTAATCACTTCCTTATAAATATTTGTGCATACTGCACAACTTGATTATACATATAAGAGTGACATATGTCAATAACCTAAAAAAAAAAAAAAAAAACGGTTAAATTTTTGTTAAAATTAAGGCTGTGAAAGCGAATTTGCACTCACAGCCTTGTTATTGATTGATTATTTAAAAAACAACGGTAATTTTTCAAGATAAATAACATCGTCGCGGTCTGCGGCGTCGCCCTCTGCAAGTGGGAAACACGACGCAACGATATTTGCGTTAAACTTTGCAAGAAGCTCTTTGACAGCTTTCAAGCTACCGCCTGTTGACACAACATCGTCAACAATAAGAACACGCTTACCGTCAAGCAAATCACCGTCCTCATGGCCGAGATAAAGTGCCTGTTCTTTTTGAGTGGTGAGCGAAACATCAACCACTTTTTCAGGACGGTCCATATAAACCTTTACACCCTTACGAACCACGATATATTTTTTACCGCTCAAGCGACTCATTTCGTATGCGAGAGGAATAGATTTTGCCTCGGGAGTAACTATGTAATCGAACTCAGGAACTTTTTTGAGAAGCTCTTTCGCACAAACTTCGGTAAGTTCCACATCGCCGAAAAGAATGAATGCAGCAATGTCCATTTTATCCGATACCGGGAACTTTTTAAGTTCTCTTTCAATTCCGCCTATTTTTAATGTATAAGTGTCTTTCATATTAACTTCTCCCCTAACTCTGTTCCGCCGATAATATGAAAATGCAAATGCATTACCGTTTGACCGGCATCAGAACCGCAGTTGTTGATAATTCTGTATGATTCAATTCCCTGTGATTTTGCAATCTCCGGGATTTTTGCAAATATATGGCTGACATATTTGACATTATCCTCGTTGAGGGCGTTTGCACTTTCTATATGTTCCTTAGGAACGCAGAGGAAGTGAACGGGTGCAACAGGATTCAAGTCCTTAAACGCAACCATCATATCATCTTCGTACACTTTTGTTGACGGTATATTACCGTTGATTATTTCGCAAAAAACACACATATTCTTGCCTCCGAAAATATTATCTCCTCAGTCACACACAAGGTGCGACAGCTCCTCTTGCGGTAAGAGGAGCCTTGTATGTTTACTTTATTAATGATTTAACGATTTCTTCTACCTTGGAAAGTGCTTCGTCAATTTTTGTAACATCCTTAGCACCTGCCATAGCAGAATCGGGACGACCGCCACCGCCGCCGTTTGCGATTTTGGCAACTTCCTTAACAAGGTCGCCTGCCTTAACGCCTTTTGCGATAGCACCCTTGCCGCAAACCGCAACAAGATTTGCTTTATCGCCGTTTACACCTGCAAGAACGGCAACAACATTATCGCCTTTTGTCTTAACATCATCGCCCATTGAGCGAAGTGCGTCCGGTGTTGTACCTTCAACCTTAGCAGTGTAAAGTTCAAGTCCGTCAACATCAACAGCCGACGAGAACATATCTGCACTCTTGAGCTTTGTCATTTCAGCATTAAGGTTTTGAATTTCTTTATCCTTAGCTTTGTTTTCGGCAACGAGAGCAGAAATTCTGTCCTTAACCTCGTTGTCCGATGACTTAAATGCAGCAGATGCAAACTTAACGGTATCCTCACATTCGTTAAGGTAACTAAGGACACCCGTACCTGTAAGAGCAACGATTCTGCGGACACCTGCAGCAACAGAAGCTTCCGAAACCACTTTGAAAAGTCCGAGCTCACCTGTTGACGAAACATGAGTACCGCCACAGAATTCCGTTGATACATCGCCGGCTTTGACAACGCGAACAATATCGCCGTACTTCTCGCCGAAGAGCATCATTGCCCCCATCTTCTTTGCCTCTTCAATAGGCATTTCCTGCATAGTCACAGGAGAGCAAGCAAGGATTTCTCTGTTTACAATTGCTTCAACCTTTTTGAACTCTTCATCTGTAAGAGGATTGAAATGAGTGAAGTCAAAACGAACTTCTTTTTCATTAACAAGCTGACCTGCCTGTTCAACATGAGTGCCGAGAACGTCACGAAGTGCGGCTTGAAGCAAGTGAGCCGCCGTATGGTTACGCATAATAGACTTTCTTCTGTCTGCGTCGATTTGTGCACTGACTGTATTACCGACGGTAACAACACCGTTTTTAACAGTACCGCTATGGATATAAATACCGTCTGCGTTCTTTGAAGTGTCTTCTACATCAAATTCAACACCGTCTGCCGTAATAACGCCTGTATCTGCAACCTGACCGCCCGATGTAGCGTAGAAAGGAGTTTTGTCGAGCACAACAGAGCCTTTTTCACCTGCACCAAGCATATCAACAAGTTCGCCGTCCGCATTTACAAGAGCAAGGATTTTCGCTTCAGCCGTAAAATCGGTATAACCTGTAAACACTGTTTTTTCTGCGTCAATCTTAACGCTTGAATTTTTCCATGCATCTGCACCGGCATCTTTACGAGCGGCACGGGCAGTAGCCTTTTGATTTGCAAGAAGCTCGTTGAATTTATCCTCGTCAACAGTCATTCCGCACTCTTCAAGAACATCTTTTGTAAGGTCAAGCGGGAAGCCGAAAGTATCGTTAAGCTTGAAAGCATCCTCACCCGAAAATACTGTACCTTCGGTATTTTCAATATATTCATCAAGTCTTGCAAGACCTGCATCAATTGTTTTGCCGAACGATTCTTCCTCGGACAAAATAACCTTTTTAATAAGTTCTGCCTTATCACGAAGTTCCGGATAAGCAACCTTATTATCTTCAAGCACGGTTTCGCAAACTTTATAAAGGAACGGCTCATTAACACCCAAAAGTCTGCCGTGACGGCAAGCTCGACGGATAAGTCGGCGAAGAACATAACCTCTGCCGTTATTCGACGGAATAACACCGTCGCCAATCATAAATGTTGACGAACGAATATGGTCGGTAATAACACGAAGCGACACATCGTTCTTTTCGTCATCGTGATACTTAACGCCTGCGATTTCGGAAATTTTCTTCATTGTATTTTGAATCGTGTCAACTTCAAAGATATTATCAACGCCCTGCATAATGCAAGCAAGTCTTTCAAGACCCATACCGGTATCGATATTTTTCTGTGCAAGTTCGGTATAGTTACCGTTGCCGTCATTGTTGAACTGGCTGAATACATTGTTCCAAAACTCGGTAAATCTGTCGCACTCGCAACCCGGAGCACAGTCCGGAGAACCGCAACCGTATTTTTCACCGCGATCAAAATAAATCTCCGAACAAGGACCGCAAGGACCCGAACCGTGTTCCCAGAAGTTATCCGCTTTGCCGAGACGAACAATGTGTGACGGATCTACGCCGTTTTGCTTTGTCCAAATTTCAAAAGCTTCGTCATCGTTTTCATAAATGGTAACATAAAGCTTATCAACAGGCATTTCGAGAACTTCTGTGCAGAATTCCCACGCCCAAGCGGTTGCTTCTTTTTTGAAATAATCGCCAAACGAGAAGTTGCCGAGCATTTCAAAGAAAGTGCCGTGACGGGCAGTTTTACCAACCTGCTCAATATCGGGAGTTCTGATACACTTTTGACAAGTTGTAACTCTGTTTCTCGGAGGGGTAACCTCACCGGTAAAATATTTTTTCATAGGAGCCATACCTGAGTTGATGAGGAGAAGGCTCTTATCGTTATTCGGCACTAATGAAAAGCTTGGAAGTCTGAGGTGACCCTTGCTTTCAAAAAATGACAAATACTTTTCTCTTATATCATTTAATGATGTCCATTCCATAGTTATATTCTCCAAATCCGGCAATAAGCATTGCCAAATTATAATTTATTTAATAAGTGCTAAAACAACATCAAGGCGGAACAAAAGTTCCGCCTGTATGACATTATAACTTTTCAGCAATTTTTGTGAGCTCAACAAGCTCTTCCTTTGTAAAAGTAAGTCCTTTACTCATTTTTGAGTGATCCGGTGACCAATCTCTTACATCAACCTTTGGCTCTCTTCCGTTCCAAGAAATCATATTAACTTCTCTTGTCCAGCCACGAGAGGTTTCGGAAATAACACCGAGGTGTTCTGTAATTTCGTACTTAATTTCAGGCATTGTTTTCTTCTCCTTTCGTAATACTTATGCGATAAATTAATAGTTTACAGTGATTTTACAAGTTCTTCTGTATCTCTTGCAATCATAAGTTCTTCGTCAGTTGCAAGAATAAATACTCTTACATCATCGCTCGGCTCTGTAAGTTCTGCCTCTTCACCCTTTTGGGTCTTAGAGTTAACAGCCTCATTGATATGTACACCGAGATAGCCGAGATATGAGCAAACCTTTGAGCGAAGCCATACGCCGTTTTCACCGATACCGCCTGTGAATACAATAGCATCTACGCCGTTCATAGCGGCAACATACGAACCGATGAATTTAGCAATTTCGTATGCCTGCATTTCGTGGGCGAGAATAGCTCTTTCATCGCCCTCTTCCTGAGCCTTGCAGATGTCACGGTCGTCAGATGAAATACCCGAGATAGCCTGAACACCGGATTGCTTGTTAAGAATAGCGTCCATTTCGTCAGGAGTGAGGTTTTCATTTTTCATAATGAATGTAACCGCAGACGGGTCAACACCGCCGGAACGGGTACCCATCATAAATCCGTCAAGAGGGGTAAAGCCCATTGAAGTATCGATTACCTTGCCGTGGTCAACAGCTGCGATTGATGAGCCGTTGCCGAGGTGGCAAGTGATAATTTTAAGGTCTTTGATATTCTTACCGATTTTGTCGGCTGCTCTGTGAGATACAAACTTGTGAGATGTACCGTGGAAGCCGTAGCGACGAACGCTGTACTTTTTATAATATTCATAAGGCAAAGCATACATATAAGCCTTTGGCGGCATTGTTGAATGGAATGCCGTATCAAATACAAATACCTGCGGTACATCAGGGCCTACAACATTAAGGCAAGCCTTATAACCTGCGATATTAGCATGAGTGTGAAGCGGTGCAAGAGGAGCAAGCTCTTCTACCTCATCACAAACTTTCGGAGTAACGATAACAGACTTTGTATATCTGTCGCCACCCTGTACGATTCTGTGACCGATAGCGTCAATCTCGTCAAAGCTGTCAACAACCTTATGTTCACCCTCAGACAAAATATACTTAACTTCGTTAAACGCGTCTGTATGAGTAAGCAATTCCTTATCGTAGGTGTATTTTTCTCCGTTTACTTTTACAATAACATTTTCTTCTCCGCCTGTAATCTTTAAGCCGATACGCTCAACGGCTCCCTTACAGAGAACAGACTCGTCTTTCATATCAAGAAGCTGATATTTAAGAGAAGAACTGCCACAATTAATTACAAGAATTTTCATTATATTGCCTCCGGACTTGAAATTTTCTTTATAATAATATAATATAGTATATAGTAATAATAATATTATAATTTAAGAATGTCAAGAGAAAAAGGATAAAAAAATGAATTTCGGTATTGTTTGCGAGCTTAATCCCTTACACGGGGGTCACAAATATCTTTTTGACAGTTGCAAGAAAGACGGCTCTGCCATTATATGTGCTCTAAGCGGCAATTTTGTTCAGCGTGGCGAATTTGCTGTATATGACAAGTACAAAAGAGCGAAAACGGCGGTTGAAAACGGTGCAGACCTGGTTATAGAGATTCCCTCTCTGTGTACTGTTCAATCGGCTCAGGGATATGCAAAATCCGCTGTCCGAATTTTGGAGGCGACAGGAATATGCGACTGCCTTGCTTTCGGTGCCGAATGTGATGATATCGAAGCACTCAAAGCGGTTTCAAGCGAAATCAAAGACAAGGATAAGCTAATCAAGGAAGAACTCAAAAGAGGCGTTTCGTACCCAACGGCGCGAAAAAATGCAGTAAATTCGCCGCTGCTCGACACGCCTAACAATATTTTAGCCATTGAGTATTTGACATATACATCGCTAAAGGCAAAGGCGATAAAGCGAATAGGCAAGGGACACGACTCGGACGACTGCGAATATTCGGCAAGCGAAATAAGAAAACATTTGAGTGCAGATGAAATTTCATCAATGAAAAATTGCGAAAAAGCGATTTTATACAAGCTACGCACGATGACTGCCGACGATTTTTTGCAAATTGAAGATGTGAGCGAGGGACTTGAAAACAGGATTGTAAGTGCAGTTGCAAATTCGCTTACTCTCGAGGAACTTTATGACAGTATCAAAACAAAGCGTTACACACATTCAAGGATAAGACGAATTATTTTGCGTGCATACCTCGGAATAGCAAAGGATATGCCGAAAGAGCCAAAATACCTGCATATTCTGGCGTTTAACGACAAAGGCAGAGAAATACTCTCCGAAATGAAAAAAACAGCTTCTTTGCCGATAATCACGAAATACGGCAACATCACTTCAAGTGATGTAAAAGAACTGTTTGATTTGGAATGTAAATTCACCGATATTTACAATTTGGGATATAAAAAAATAAAGCCCTGCGGAGAAGAACAAAGAGCAAGGGTTGAAATAGTAAAGAAAAGACCGTAAGTACTGAACTTACGGTTGTTTCTTTATTTTTTCACTTTGTCAAATCTTTAATTACTTCGCCTGCTATGATTAATCCTGCAACGCTCGGGACAAATGCCGTACTGCCCGGAATATCTCTGCGTTCGGTGCATTTGTGTTTAGCACCCGGCGGACAGATACAGTGATAACGGCAACTGATGGCCATATCCTCAATCGGTCGCTTTGGGTCTTCTTCGGAATATACAACCTTTAGCTTTTTGACGCCTCGTTTTTTCATTTCCCGACGCATTACTCTTGCAAGCGGATCGACCCTTGTCTTATATATATCGGCAACCCTGAAAGCACTCGGGTCAAGTTTGTTACCTGCACCCATAGAAGAAATAATAGGCACGCCCTTTTCTCGAGCTTTCATCACAAGCTCGATTTTCGCTGTTACGGTATCAACGGCATCAACGATATAATCATATTCTTCAAACGGAAATTCATCTGCATTTTCAGGCAAGAAAAAGCATTTATGAATCGTTACATCGGCATCGGGATTTATTTCTAATATTCGGTCACGCATAACTTCAGCCTTATATTTACCGACCGTTTTGCGAGTGGCAATGATTTGACGGTTTAAATTAGTCAAACAAACCTTATCATCGTCAATCAAATCAAAATGATAAACGCCGCTTCTGACAAGTGCCTCACAAACATATCCGCCTACGCCGCCTATTCCGAAAACGGCAACCTTTGAATTTTGAAGTTTATCCATGGCTTCCTTGCCGAGCAATAATTCTGTTCTTGAAAACTGATTGAGCATATTTTCTCCAATCCGCACATATCGGCTTTGGGGTTCCCCGATATGTAACCTTTTCTTAGTCTCTAATATCTACCTTTTTGGTATGTTATTATATTCTTATTGTTTAACAAAGTCAATAAGGGTTATTTTAGTTTTTTCGCAACATCTTCCTCAGTTGACGCAGAGTCAAAACGAATACCATTTTGCCATTTTGCATTTGGAGAAAGCTTTTTAATTGCGGAAACACTGTCGTCTATCGACGAACTTTCGGAGGTACAAAACGGAATTACGGTTTTGCCGGAGCAATCGTAGGAGTCCAAGAATGTGTAAATGATTTTAGGTGCTTCTCCGTACCATATCGGGTAACCGATGTAAACCGTTTTGTAGCTTGACCACGATGAAACCCTTGAGGAAATCTCGGGTCTTGAATTTTTATCTTTATGCTCTGTTTCGGTTCTTGAATTGATTGAATTATAGTCCAAATCCTCCTTAGTATAAGGACTTTTTGGCACAATTTCAAACAAATCTCCGTCGGTTGCAAGCTTAATATATGACGCTATTTGAGCGGTGTTTCCCGTACAGGAAAAATAGCAAATAAGTGTGTCGGAAGTGACCTCGTTTGTATTCACTCCCGGTGTTAAACCGTCGGTGCTTTCATCCGACGGCGAAGAAGCCGATGAAGCGTTTGCCCGTGTAGCCGAAACATCGGTTTCACCGGAATTTGATGAGTTTTTATCTGCATTTTTTGCACAAGCCGAAAAAGTAAAAATCATAGCAAAGCAAAGAAACAACGACAGGTACTTTTTCGTTTTAATTATAAATTTTGACATAATGAATAAAATTCTTCCTTATCCATAAAATTGTTTATACACGATATCAGTGACGAAGTTGAAAGAAATTCAGGCAAATCAATTGCCTTACATAAAGACTTGCGTTTTGCCTTTGAGCCGGTGCCTCCGGTCAAACCCAAATCGTAAAAATCGACAGTTGTAACAGGGTCTGTGCACACGGACTTTGACGAGGTAACACCTGCCTTTGAAAGTGCATTTACAATAATCTCTTTAGACATACCCTCAACGCCTAATTTGCCCTCTTTGGAAGGGGCGTTTTTTCTTTTTTCCTTGCCGAAAATGTCGGGAATATACACATTCTTTATTTGTTCCTTCGGCACGCCGGAGGATATATAATTTCTTATCATAAAACCTGCGTGGTCGGAATCGGTGAGAATGATAACTCCGCGCTCTCTTGCAAGCTTTTTAATAAAAGAAAGCTTTGCTTTATCCTTAAAAATACCAAAGCCGTTAGTTTCGATAATAAAAGCGTCAAGAATGTTTGAAAGCTTGATTTTATCATATTTACCCTCAACAATAACCGCTTCGGTAAGTTTAATTTTATCTTCCATCAGCCGTTCCTCAACATCAAAAGTTTCATAACCGTTTCTTCCAAGAGCAGATTTTTATCAATAGAAGTAGACTTCAACAGTTCATCTGTTTTGGAAAGGACATCTATAGCCGAGCGTAAATTTTCAAGGCTGAGTTTTTTACTGTCACGCACAGCGTTACGAATAAGCCATTCCCTGCCTTTATAATTGAAATAATTTGTAAGCGAATTTTCACCCTCGCCGGACGCAAGAGCACATTTCACCCTATACATATCAATATAGCAAGACGAAATAACAGACAGCACGGCAATAGGTTCTTCCTTTTGTGCAAAGAGAACACGGAGCACCTCATACGCCCCGTCGCTGTTACCGGCAAGAATAAACTTTGACAAGTCGAACACTCTTGCCTGAAGGCATTTAACCGCCAAATCGTCAATGACTTTGCGTGTAATTTCGCCCTCGCCGACAAAGGAGCACATTTTTTCAAGTTCGTTAAATATCGTTTTAATATCGTTGCCGACAAGTGAAATCATATATTTTGCACTTGCCGTATCGATAGTACACTTTCTTTTTTTAGTTGAAGAAATAATCAGTTTTGCAAGTTCACCCTCTGTTCTTTTTTCAAGATTAACTACCGTACCGACTTTTGCTATGGCATTTTCAAGAGTTTTAAACTTTGCATTAACATCGATTTGATTAAAGAGAAACACAACGACTGCACTCGGGTTAATATCTTTTAGATAAGTTTTAACCTTTTCCACATCGTCCTTACTTTTATCAAAAGGATAATCAACAACAAGCAAAAGCGAATACTCAGCCATCATAGGCATCATATCGGCGTCGTTTAATATTTCCGACACGGGAGTTTTTTTGCCGTCGTACTGATGAAAATTAAAATCGGCAAACGCCGGTTCAACTAACTTGTCCTTGAGTTTATTTATATAATATTCTTTTAGGTAATCCTCTTCACCGTAAATCATATAGACATTGGAAAAGTCACCGCTTTTTATTTGATTTTTAAGCTCAGCTTCTCCTACTTTTGCCATTGATTAAGCCTCCTTACCTTAAAAGAATTTTTGTTTTTTATTTTGTATGTAACAGTATCGTATTTTTCAAGTTCAACCGTGCCGTTGGGCTCAACCACCTTTGACGACGAGACTTTAATATCACAGTCATCCGTTGAGCCGATTGTTATATCATTGAATTTGATAATTATATCCCCTTGATTATAGCAAAAAGAAAGATTTTCATCAAGAGCAACATTATAAGTATTTTGAACCTCTAAATTGTTAAATCTTGCACCGACAAGAATATCATCGTCAAATTCATTGCAAACAAGAGTGCCAACGCTCACTTCATTACTCAAATTTGACGGTTCGGAAAATGAACGCTGAGTGATAAGATAATCAACCGGCATAGAATTATTTTGCAGATAACTGCTGACCGAAGTTTTGTCCCATTCCGTATTTACCCCGTAAACAACGGTTTTATCCTTGTAAGTGCATACGATTGCACCGTTTTGAAAAATACGAAGTGACAGGCGATTATAGTTATACACAGACAATGTACCGACAAACAAAACGGCAAAAACAACTGACAGAACGCAAGTGTTTTTAATAACCTTACCGCCCATAATAAATGCAACGGCAAAGAACAGCAAAACTGTCGCAATGCAAATACCGACCATATAATCAAATCCGAGAACCGAATTATTAAACGCTCTGAAGAATTCACAAATTTTAATCAAAAGTGCATCACACTTAGTTGACAAGACAACGGCAACGGTTGTAAGCGGAGTTATGCCGAGAAGCGACACAAAGTAAGTGACAAACGACAAAACAACGCACAAACTTCCAAGCGGAACGGCAGCCAAATTTGATAAAGGTCCGATAATACTTGTGTAACCGAAGAATATGTAAAGTATCGGTATATTAAGTACGAACACAAAAATCGAGGAATAAAACATACTGAAAGTTGAATAAAGTCTGTCATTCGCCTTTTCTTTTATTGACTTTTCAAGTGGGTCAAGATAAGTCACTTTGAAGTTCTTCAAAACAAGAGGATAAACGGTTATAAGTGCTAAAACAGACAAAACGCTTAAATCGGTGCCCACATCGGACACGGCATAAGGATTTGCAAGACACATAACGGTCAGCAACGCTCCGAGGGAATTAAGAGAATCTCCGCGCATAGAAAACAACTTTGCCGACAGCAAAATTATCATCATTATACCTGCTCTTGTGACCGAACCGGAAAAAGCGGCAAGAGCCATATAAACAACAACCGCCGCAATACAAACGATACTTGAAGTTTTCTCCTTAACTTTCAGACTTTTTAAGATGAAAAACAGTGCACCGGTCACAACGCTCAAATGCAAACCCGACACTGCCATAATATGAGAAGTACCGGAATACATAAACGCAGTTTTAACATCGTTTAAAAGATACGATTTATCCCCTGTTACAAGTGCAACCGAGAGTCCGCCCTCCCTGTTTGCCATAAGATAAGAAAGTTTATTGCGAATGCTGTGCCTGAGTGCGACCACATATCTAAAAGGCGAGTGAATTGTTTGACCGACATAGTCAGTCAGCGTGCAATTTGCTCTTATATAAATACCGTCGGCATATTTTCCGTAGCTTGACATAGCGTCATCACCGACTGATTTAAAATCCAGATTACCTTTTACAACCGTGTAAGGACGAATGTTTACATTTTCATCAAGGTAAATTGTTAATTTAACATTAACGCTTTCATCATCAATTTGTGTAATCTTTGCGGTGTATTCCTTATAGCTGTCGGTGATTTTGCCGCAATCTGTAACATAAAACAAGCACGAGGCGGAAGTGTTTTCAAGAGATTTCACGGGTTGAACAACAATATTTGTAACCGCAACAAACAAAAGGCAAGCTGCAACCGCAGACGACAACGAAAGCGGTATAACAACAGCCTGCCTTATTTTCGGTACGGTAAGGCTTGCGACAAAAAGCACCGCAAGTCCCACCGTTAACAAAATTATGTATTCAAATTTTACAAAGCAAAGTGCAAACAATGCGATTGCCATGGAAAAACCTATACAGGTGAATACTCTTTTCATAAGCGATTATTAACAATTATTTCTTGAAAGTTTCAACAAGGAATGAAAGCACCTGCTTTTCTCCTGCCTTTACCTGATACTTATCACGGACAAAAGCCTGACCCGGCATATCACCGCCGATACCGTACTGAGACGAGTCAACATTTACCGTGATGTCGTGTGTTCTGTCAATATCGGTTACATGCTTATATTTGTCAAGCATAAACGGAGTGTACGGCAATGCCGAGAACATAACCGGTTTGTCATAATAAGCAGTTACTTTAACGCCGTCGCCTTTTTTATCGGTCAAGGTAAAGTATCTTACATCGGTACGGGTTGACGATTCCTGAGGACGCATATAAGTATATTCAAATTTATCAATAGGCAAAGAATATTTGCCGATTTTGTATCCCGTCTTTCTGTCCGGATATGACGGTGCTTCACCTCTGCCGTACCACGATATTTGAGTAAGATTCTTATCAACATTCCATTGGAAACCGAATCGAAGAAGCGGTGCTTTCGGCACTGCACTGTGATACACGGCAAGCTTACCGTTTGAATATACCGTATACGATACAAACGCGTTTTTCATAAACGGAACATCAAGAGCAACCTTTACCTTAACCGCCCCGTCCTTTTCTTCAACGGATGTCTTGAGTGCTTTAACGCTCTTTGTTGCGTGTTTCCACTTATAATAAGGGTGTGCAAAAATAAACGGCGGTGTAAAGTTAAGGAAGTCAATATCGTTATCGGTAAGTGCTCTGAAATAATTCGGAGCCATAGGAGCTTTGAGAATCTCCACACCGTCAACAACATAAGATGTAACGGCACCGTTATCAACGCTTACGGCAAAATTATCACCTGTAACGATAACATTATTACCTTTTTTATCGGCAACAGGAGCACTGCCCGATTTTACAATAACCGGCTTTTTAGGAGCATTGAGTACGAATTGGTCAAATGCGATTTCGGCATTTGATTTGATACCCAAAGTCTTTTTCTTTGAATGGAACGAGATTGTAAGAACACATTCCTTATCCTGTGGAAGAGCCGAATAATCATACGGAATGTCAATGAAGTTTTCCTGAAGCGGAGCAACGGAGAACTTATCCATTTCGCCCGACTGAATTTCCTCGCCCTCGCATTCTATTTTCCACTTGCACTTATATGCCGAAACATCGGTAAACAAAAATCTTGAGCGAACATTAAATCTGCCCTTTGTCAAATCAAAAGCTGTTGTAACAATAGGCTGATATACATGAGCAACCTCAAAATACTGTGGGTGAGGTTCACGAAGTGCGGAAATAACGCCGTTTGCACAGAAATATGTATTTGAACCTGTCATAGCAGTTGTGTTGATACCGCTGTACCAATGGCGAGGCTCGTCTTTTTCAAAGTCTGTACCGTAAAGGTAATTATCCTTGCCGTTTTCATCAACAACATGAAGTGTTTGGTCTACCCAATCCCAAATAAAGCCGCCGCACATATTGTCATACTTTTCAAAATCGTCCATATATTCTTGGAAATTACCCATGGAATTTTCCATACTGTGGGCATATTCACAAAGAAGTATAGGCTTATTGTACATTTCTGCCGTGATAGGCTTTGAGTCTGCGGCAAGCTGATTTGCGATATTATCATAAAGCGAAATTGTGATAGGCTCCCTGTTACCGAGCTTATTCATTGTTGCTTCATCAGGATACATTCTTGATATTACATCACTCTTTGTAAGGTCAAAATCACCCTCATAGTGGAACTGACGGGTATCGTCAAGTGCAAGAGCGGCTTGCTTCATCTTCATAAAATTATCTCCGTCGCCTGCTTCGTTGCCGAGTGACCACATAAAGATACAAGGATTGTTTCTGTCACGGAGAACCATACGCTCCATTTTATCAACAGCCATATCCGTCCAAAGCGGATTTGAACCCGGAACACCCTTACGGCGAACACCGTGAGATTCCAAATCGCACTCATCCATAACATAAAAGCCGTATCTATTGCAAAGCTCGTAAAAATACGGGTCATCAGGATAGTGTGATGTACGAATAGCGTTGACATTTGCCATTTTCATCAAATCAAGGTCCTGAGTGTATCTTTCCTTTGGCACATTCCAACCGTTATCCATATCAAAATCATGACGGTTAACGCCTCTGATCATCAACGGCATACCGTTGAACAAAATCTTTTCACCGACAATTTCAACCTTTTTAAAGCCGATTTCATAAGTCTTAACAGTTATAACATTACCCTTTTCATCAAGGATTTGCATAACAAGACGGTAAAGGTTCGGTGTTTCTGCCGACCATTTTTTAGGGTTCTTAATATCATTTTTAATGTTCAAAACAACATCGTTATTTGCAGCGATTTTAACACTGACATCATCAAGTTCGGTTATTTTATCAGTATCGCTGATAAGGTGCGATTTAATCGTAACGGAAGAATCGCTGTTTAATCGGTTATTAACATAAAAATCAAGTGACAAAGTGGCATTTTTAAGCTCGTCGTCAAAATCGGTTTTTACATAAAAGTCAAAAAGTCTTACCTTCGGTTCGGCAAAAAGGTAAACCTCGCGGTAAATTCCGCAAAGCCACCACATATCCTGGTCTTCGAGATATGTAGAAGCGGCATAACGGTAAACCTTTGCGGCAACGGTATTTTCGCCGTCTTTAAGATACTTTGTAATTTCAAATTCGTGAGGGGTCATTGAGCCTGTTGAATAGCCGACATATTCGCCGTTTACCCAAACTTCAAGAGCGGCTTTGCAAGCACCGAAATGAAGAAATACATCTCTGCCGTCCCAATCCTTGCTTACTTTAAAGTTTCTGCGATAAAAGCAGATTTCCTGCATAGAATGGTCAATTGACGGAATACGACTCTTTGAACGGCTGAAAGCTCTCGGGAAAGTGCTTGCGTAATAATAAGGCACACTGTATCCCTCGCACTGCCAAACGGACGGAACTGCTATTTCATCCCAACCCGACACATCATAGCTTGGCTTTTCAAAGCCGTCAGGCTGATTGTCAAGTCCCCTTTGCCAAAAGAACTTCCACTTACCGTTAAGGCTTTGCTTATATTTTGACTCTTCGCCCGAAAGAGCATCGTCAACGCTGTCAAAAGGCATAGCAATTGCGTGACCTTTTTCCTTGTTTACAAAAACCGTTTTCGGATCTTCCCAAATATACTTTTTCATAATTACCCCTTTATATTATGCTTTATTATTTTATTGACATAACTGCCTGATAAGCGGATTCAGTTGCATTTGCAATTCTGCCAACTTTTACACTGTCGCCGATATTAACAACATTATATTTTGTACTGTTCTTAATTTGCTCAAACAACGAATTGTCCGGTCGGCAACCCATTGAAAGGACAACATAATCAGCGTCAATATTAATTTTATCGCCGTTCTTTGTATTTTCACCGACAACGCCGTCAGGTTTAATTTCAAGAAGCTTTGTTGACGGCATAAACACGGTATTTGCCGCCTTGAGCTTCGGCATTGCGTCATCAACATGCTGAAAATATGCACCCGGTGCGATTGAATCTGCCATTTCGATAATCGTAACACTGTTGCCCATATCACACAGTAATTCCGATGTTTCAAGGCCTGTCATACCCGAGCCGATAACGGCTACCTTTTTATTTTCAAGTTTAACGGTTCCGTTCAACACTTCGGTAACGGTGCAAACATTATCCCCTGCAAAAGCCTTTGGAAATACGGCATTTGCACCTGTTGCATTAATTACATACTCCGGTGCAAGTTCGTCAAGTATTTCCTTAGTGACTACGGTGTCAAAAACAAACTTTACGCCGTTATTTTTTGCATTGACATACAAATCGTCAACGCACCAATGAAGTTTTTCTTTATGCGGCGGCTTATCGGCAAGATTGATTTGACCGCCCGGCACGCTCTCTTTTTCGTAAACGGTTACATCAAAACCGCGTTTTGCAAGAAGCTCTGCCGCAGTCAATCCCGCAACGCCCGAACCGACAATAACGACTTTTCTGCCGTTGCCGTCATTATTAAGTTTAACCGAATCTCTGCCGATAAACGGATTAACCGAGCATTTACCGTGGGTATAAGCGTACGCATTGTTCTCCATACTCTCAAAGCAATAAAGACAACAAATGCAACGCTTAACTGTGTCTTCCTTGCCCTCTTTTACCTTGTTAACCCAATGAGGGTCGGCAAGAAGCGGTCTTCCGAGAGATATAAAATCCTGAATACCTGCTTCAAGCTGTTCTTCCGCTTGTTCAGGCGAACGAATCAAATTTGCGGCAATAACGGGGATATCAACAACTTTTTTGACTTCCTCTGCCAAATATTTTCTCCAGCCCACAGGAAATGTGGTAGGCTCAAGCCAATAATTAAAAGTATCATATGCGGCGGAAGAAACATCAATAGCGTCAATGCCTCTGTCGTTAAGTGCCTTGGCAATTTTAAGTCCTTCCTCCAAATCATAGCCTTTGCCCGGCTGACCGATTTTTGCATACATTTCATCAACCGAAAGACGGACGATAAGCGGAAAATCATTGCCGCAGGCAAGTCTTATACCGTCGATAATTTCGTTGAGAAATCTCATTCTGTTTTCAAGTGAACCGCCGTATTCATCATTTCTGTGATTCGTATTAGGCGACAAAAACTGCTGAATAAGATAGCCGTGTGCGGCGTGAAGTTCTACACCGTCGCAACCTGCTTTTTTTGCTCTTACAGCACCGTCAACAAACTGGCGGACAAGCTTTTTAATGCCTGTTTTGGTAAGTCCTCTGTTCACGCTGTCTGCCATTTTAGACTTTTCGCATTTTGACGGTGCAACCGTACGGGGAACAATATCCTTGTCCTGAAGTTTTTTGCCCGGCGGAATAACTGCACCTGTAAGTAACTTGGCATACGCCTTACCCATAATTTTATCACAAGCAACCGAAAGCGGAACCGTGCCCATCATAAGTCCGAGGTTTTGTCTGCCCGGATGATGAAGCTCTACAAATATTTTTGAGCCGTACGAATGAATACGGTCAACCATATTTTTCAAAGGTTCGATTTGATAGTCGTGAGTAAGTGCCATTTGACCGAACGATGAAGCTCCCGTAACATCATTAATACGGGTAATTTCGGTAATAATAAGACCTACTCCGCCCTTTGCACGCTCAACATAATGATCCGCCATAACATCGGTAACTTTACCGTTGAACTGACCGAAGCCCATACACATAGGTGCCATTACAACCCTATTTTTTATTTCAGCACTACCTATTTTCATAGGAGAAAAAAGCATATCGTACTCCATAAAAACCCCTTACCGTTTGATTATTGAAATAAGGCTTGCCGCCAAGGGGCAAGCCTATAAATTATTTTTTATTTTCTTTTTTCGCTTTCTTCTCAGTTTCTTTCAAGAGCAACTGTTCTTGATAACTCGGACTGAACTTTCTTTCTTCCTTTATTCTGGTCAAAAGAACAATAAGCCAAATAATAAGTGCAAGAATTGCCGCACAGGCAACAATAACAATTGTTAAGAAAACGCCTTTGAGAACTTTGAGGTTATTCATACCTTTTATGAAAAATCCGATAAGAGGATACATAGTTTCATAATCGCCCCTGTACATACCCTCGCTTGCCACAAGCTTTTTGCCGTCTTTATAATAATACACTCTGAATTGCTCGATTGGCTGATCATTTTCAGAATCATATTCATCATTTTCTTCAATATAGAAATCAATTTTTTTACCGCCGTCGTTACCGGTAATTTTCTTAGGCAAAGCCTTTATAATCGCTTTGGTATAAAGCTTTGATTTAAGTTCATAGACATTAACCTGTCCGTCTTTAACCTGAAACGGCTGTGAGCTGAACACTGCAAATCCAAATGATGAGAGTGCAAGCAAAACGGCAAGCACAACAGAAAGTATCACTATTGTTGAAACTTTAACCTTTGAACCGGGAATATATTTTTTGCTATTCATTAGATATTACCTCTTAACTAAACTACTTTTTCTTATTTTCTCTTGCGGCAAGTTTTGCCTTTGCTTCGGCAACAATTCTTGCCTGTTCTTCTTTTTCTTTCTTTTCGGCTTCTTCTCTTTCAATTTCTTTTTTAAGAGCTGCCTCATATTCTTTTTTCTCTTTTTCAGCCTTGCGTGCAAGTCTTTCGGATTCAAGCTCCTCATCTGTTTTAGCCGGAGCCTTTGCAACCGCCGCATTAACGCCAACGGCAACAAGCAAGAGAACAAGAGCAACATAAAAGCCCCATGTAACGCCGCCTGTAGCATTGTAAATCGGGAAGCTGCCGAAATTAATTCCAAGTTCATTTGGAGCGGCTTTGACGCCTAAAGTAAAGCATATCGCACTTCCGACCGCCGACAAAACACTCAAGCACTCAAAAACGGTAAGCGATTTTGTTTTAAAGCGTTTTGCAAGGATAAAAATAAGGAAAAACGCAATGACGGCAAACAGGAGAGAAAGCACCATCAAAAGCAACGAATACATCGTAAAACTCAATGTACCCGAGAAACCCTCGTATTTCATATTTGTTATGTACAAGTTCATATTTCCGAAGAAATCCTTAAACAAATCTATAAGCGATTTGTTACAAGTCATACCGAAAAGGTCAAGACCGACGCTTTCGGCATCACTTTTAAGAGTTGCCCACGGCAAGATAAAACCGATTGCAGGCAAAACCGATAAAATAATCCTTGCAATTCTGAGCTTTGTGCCCCAAATGGAATATGCTATTCGGTTAAGTCCTCTGTAAAACGAAGCGAACTTTCTTTCAGCCAATTCGTTATCGGCTTCAAGCCGTTTCTCCCAATTAAAATTAGGGATACTTACGCCACAGTTTGAACACTCGGCTTTAATATCGTACCAATGAAGTTTTTTGCCGCAATTCGGACATGAGCTTGCCATACTTGCACCTCTGTTTTAAATTAATATTCTTATATATAATATAATTTTTTATAGCGAATGTCAACAAAAATAAAGTAACATTTATTTAATTATTTGTAAAATTTAAATCAAGCAAAAAAGTATTGAATTTGAAATATGTATATGTTAAAATCTATTTATTAATGTTTAAAAAGAAATGAGGGAATACATTGGCAGAATCAGTATCAATTGATGAAATCACAATGAGCCAAGAAGAACTCGACAAGCTCGCCTATACAAAAAAGCGTTACCTTACCCCAAAGGAAATTGCAGCATATGTGCTTGTAAACTTCGGACAAAAAAATTTAAGCCAATTTGTAGACGCATTCAAAGAATTCTTTATGATTCAGTTTTTAAAGCTGAATACAACGGCGTATGCAAATATCAACCTTTTAGCTTCTATTTACGATGCACTTGACGACACGATTTCGGGTCTTATCATCGACAGAACGAGAACCCGTTGGGGACGAATAAAGCCGTTCTTTATACTTCCTTTGCCGTTATGGGTAATCGGCGGATATATGATGTTCTCCGCTCCCGACATAAACTTTAAGGGCAAAGTAGCTTGGGCGGCAATTGCCATTGTAATTTACGGACTCGGTATGAGCTACTTCGGTGCTTGGGGCCTTATGATTTACAACATTACGCCTAACACGGACGAGCGTGACAACCTCATTACTATCACAAAATTCTTTGAGCTTTTCGGCACATGGATTCCTTCACTTGTACCTGTACTTGTAACCTTGCTCCCGAAAATCAACAGCAACATTTCAATGCAAAATGTTTACAGCGGATTTGCAAGATTTATGCTTATTCTTTCGGCAGGATTTGCGATTTTCGGTTGTTTTAATATGAGAGAACGCGTTCCTCTTATGAGCCGTGAAGAAATGAAGGAAACATCGATTCTTGAATCCCTCAAAAACATAATTACAAACAGACCGCTCATTGCGGTTATCCTTGCCAATTTCTTTAACTCGTTCAAGGCAGTCGGCGGTTCATCGGAATCATACTTTTGGCTTAACAACACCGGTTCGCTTATGAACCAAACCATTTGCGGTCTTTTCACCGGTATTCCAAACTACATAATGGTGCCTCTTGCCGCAAAAATGGTAAAGAAATGGGGTGCCCGCACAACATCGATCATTGCCGGATTGTTTGGATTTGTTGCATATATGACAGTGTTCTTTATCGGTTATCATCCGTTTGGTCAAACATTTGCCGACCACAAAATATTCAACCTTATTTGGGTTATCTTCGGTCTTACAATCTGCGGTCTTCCAAACAAAATTCTTAATGTATCGGGTCAAATCGTTACAGCCGAGGCTCTTGACTATATGGAATGGAAGCACGGTCTCAGAAACGAAGCTCTCGTTACAACGGTTCAAAACTACTTTACAAAACTTGCAACATCGGTTACAGGCTGGCTCTCGGGTATGGTACTTACATGGATTAACTATATACCTCTTACCGACTCGGTAGGTAACGCTATTCCGCAGACAGACCCTAAAATGCTTAACGGTATTTGGGCAGTATTCTGTATCCTCCCTGCTCTTGCAAGAGGTCTTTACGGCATATGCTTCATCCTTTACCCAATCCACGGTAAAGTTCAACAGCAAATGATTGTTGAGCTTGCAGACAAGCGTGCTGAAAGAATTGCCGAACAGGAAGCAATCAACCACACATCGGCTGAAAGCATCGATTAATTTTAATATCAACAATAAAACAGAACCGTCACGGCAATCAGTGACGGCTCTGTTTTTCTATAACGGTTTATACATTTTTAAGGCATCTTCTTTAAGTGCGTGTTCGAGAACTTCAAGGACTTCGTACTCACGCTCATTTGAACCGAGACAAACCTTGATAACATCACCCACCTTGACATCATAAGACGCTCTTGCCACCTTACCGTTCACCTCAACTCTGCCGGCGTCACAGGCTTCGTTGGCAACTGTTCTGCGTTTTATAATACGGGACACCTTTAAATATTTATCAAGTCGCATACAATCTCCTTTCAACAAAATCGATTTGTAAAAAATGCAGACTGTTAATAAGCATTTAAATAAAACAAAACAAGGTGCCGTTAAGACACCTTGTAATATTGCATTAATTACGCATTTACGGCATCCTTGAGTGCCTTGCCTGCCTTAAAGCCAGGAGCCTTTGATGCAGGGATTTCAATCTTAGCCTTTGTTTGTGGGTTAAGACCTGTACGAGCTGCTCTTTCTTTAACTGCAAATGTACCGAAACCAACAAGAGCAACCTTGTCGCCTTCTGCAAGAGCTGCTGTAATAGCATCAAATGTTGCTGCTACTGCTGCTTCTGCGTCCTTCTTTGATAATTCTGTCTTTGCAGCTACAGCTGCTACCAATTCAGTTTTATTCATAATAAATCCTCCATTACCGATTACTCGGCATTCTTTATTTTCTTAGCCTTGTCCCAAAGCATATCAAGTTCCTGTATTGAAGAATTCTTCATATCAATTCCCTGTTCGTTTGCCATTTGCTCGACAAGCGAAAAGCGTGACATAAACTTGTCGGAAGCTGCGGTAAGTGCCTCCTCGCTGTCTACATCTATAAATCGAGCAATGTTTACACAAGAGAAAAGAACATCTCCGAATTCATCTTCAATATCAGCTTTTTTACCTTGTTCAAGTGCTGTTTTTAACTCATCAATCTCCTCATAGAGCTTATCAAATGCACCGTCGACATTATCCCAATCAAAGCCGATCTTTGCCGCTTTGTGCTGAATCTTCTGTGCACGCATAAGTGCCGGAAGTTCACGAGGCACGCTGAGCATAGACTCTGTTTGAGTTTTTTGACCTTTGGAGCTAAGCTTCGCCGCATCCCAACTGTTAAGTGCTTCGGCAGTGTTGTTTGCAACAACATCTCCAAAAACGTGCGGGTGACGGATAACAAGCTTTTGAACAATGTCGTTAGCAACATCATCAAAAGTAAACGAGCCTTTCTCGCTTTCCATTTCGGTATGAAGAACAATTTGCAAAAGAACATCGCCGAGTTCTTCACGAAGCATATCGGCATTGTTTTTGTTAATTGCTTCAACAACCTCATAGGTTTCTTCTATAAAATTCTTTTTTATAGAATCATGAGTCTGCTCTCTGTCCCAAGGGCAACCGCCCGGTGCACGAAGTACTTTAATAATGGCGATAAGGTCATCCATATTATATTCATCTTTTAATACAAAATCCTGTGCCATAGTTATTTCCTCGTGATGTGTCTTTTAGTAATATACACTATTTATGCACCTTTTTCAAGCATTTTAGTGAATTTTTTTAAAAACATAATCACAAAAAAAATCTTTAAATTTCGGCATACCGCACAAAAAGCACAATATACAGTACATAACAAGAGAAATAACACCTTTTATTATAATCAAACCGACTGTCGAATCGGGTAAAAACGGCTGTTTAAAAAGAAATTCGCAAACATATAGAACTATGAAAAAAGCAAGGCTCGGAATCAGAATAACGCCGACAAAATCAAATTTTACTTTTGTGTGTCTGCAAAGAATCACAATATTCCATACACTAAGCAAGGCATACCCTGCCGCTCCGGCGACAACCGCACCGTAAAGCACAAAGCGTTCATCGGCAACGAGAATCAAATTAAGAATAATTCTGACAACTCCGGATACAGCATAAGGAACAATCGATTTTTGTGCAAGGCCTATTGCCTGAACAGCAAAAACGGCAGTGCCGGCTAGTGAATACAATACAACTGTGAGAGCAAAATATTTTACCAAATCAACTGACGAAGTGACTATATCAGGCGAACTTTTACCGTAAAACAGATTGAGTATTTCCTCACTGCAAACATAAAGAATAATTCCGCCGACAAAAGAGAGAAAGACCGTAAATCGATAAATCAAGTTGACAAGAGCAGAAAAAACTTTTGTATTTTTTTGTTCAAACGCTCTGCTTATTGCCGGTACAGCCGAAACACCGATAGCCATAGTAACTCCGGGCACAAGGTTTTTGAAATCAAGGGCGGCAGAAAACACGCCGTAAACATAGGTTGGCAAATCGGTATTTGATACAGCGACTGTTTTGAGCGACTGCGAAAACATATTTTTGAGAGCAAATAGGTCAACCTTACTCAACGCAAGCTGAATTGTTGCCGTATCTAAAAACTGAAAAACGCTTTGTACGCAGGTACTGACCATAATAGGAAAAGAAAAAGCAAGCAGTTCTTTATTGGCGGTTTTTGTATCGAATTTTATTTTGATGTTCGGACTATGATATTTGGAATAGACGCTCAAAAAGCAAAGGCTCACAAATGCACCGAGCGTTACTCCAAGCATTGCAAATGCCGATGTGAACGGATAAATAAGCGACAAAGCAGTTTGTTCATCCGACACAAATGTGCCGAGTACTGTGTGCGTAATTTGATATTGTTTGAAAAGGTACGCCATTGAATATTTTGCAAAAAGCAAGCCGAAAATCATTTTGAATAGAGCTTCAACCGTTTGACTGACTGCCGTCGGAATCATATTAAGACAACCCTCAAAGTAACCTCGATATGACGCTCCCATACAAGAAAACAACACAGACGGGGCAAGAACAGCTACAGTATAAATTGCTTTAGGCGAATGAGCGATTAAACTTGAATACGGTTTTGCGGCACACAGCAAAACAAGCATACCCACAATACCAACAAATGAAAACAGCCTAAGCGAGCCTTTTTTGAGTGAAAAAACCTTACTGACATCGTTTTTTGAATTATATGTACTTACAAGTTTAGACAGAGCTATAGGGAAAGCACCCATAGTCACCGCGTGTACAGGCAGGCAAAGATTGTAAGCGTATGCAAAATATCCTCTGCCCACGCCGCCGATAAAAGCCGTGAGCGGAATTTTGTATATAGCTGAAATAATTTTTACTATGACGGTTGAAGTTAAAAGAACAAAGGTCGACGAAAGATACTTACCTTTCAAATTCACAAAATCACCAACAAAAAAAGACGGTGCAAATACACCGTCTTAAAAATCATTGTATATTATTCCGATTCTGCCTCAACAATTTCAACATCAGACTCATCAACTACAACATCTTCGTCTTTTTTGCAGTTCATTTTAGCGTCTACCTGAGCGGCAACAGCATCTTTAAATGCTTCTATTTCAGCTTCCAAAAATTCGGACTGGCTTTTAAGCATAACAATTTCTTCGCACGAAGCGTTAATTTCATCTTGATTGACTTCTTCGCCCTCGTAAAGAGCAAACTGCTGTTTGCCGTACTTTTCGTAAGCTTTGGCAAGTTTTGTCTTTGTATCAAGAAGTTCTATTCTTTTACGGGAAATTTCTATTGCCTGTGCACTCTTTTTGGCATATTCCTTTGTTTTGTTGATAACTTCATCAATAGAGCCGTTCTTTTTTGCATTGTTGATAGCTTCGTCAACAGAATTAATTACATCGTTAAAATTTCTCATAATTACACCTCTTTGATATCATTATATTACAATATGTAAATTAATGCAATACCAAATGTGATTATTAGTGAAATTTGTACATACTTCAAAAAGTGTATTTGTACAATTTTATTCACCGTAAAAGTCAATTATTCCTTTCTTTCGCAATAAAATCTCATCAAAATTATTAAGATATTCATAAGGATATTTATAATTATATATTCTCTCTATATGAGCAGTTTTTGGGTCTTTAAGTTTTGTAACGGCACCTGCACCGGCGGCTAATACCGTATGTGTTTCGTCCATCATAAAGACATTATACAGACAATCAAAGCCCTGTTTTGCATAACCCACATTTTCAAGATTGCCGAGTGATTTGCTTTGACGGTACATATAATACGGATTGTAGCCGTTTTTAATTAATGTATTATATGAATAATCAACCATCTTTGCGGCATTGTTACGCTCGGTTAAATCAAAAAATTCGTTTTCGGTACACAAAAAGGCTGCTGATTTGAGTGCAAGATTATGAACCGTTATACTTTCGGGAGCAAGTGACACAGCTGTGTCTATACTCTTTTTAAAACTTTCGGGAGTATCGGAATTAAGTCCTGCAATAAAATCCATATTGATATTTTTAAACCCAAGCTTTCTCGCAAGGTTATATGCGTCAACAACCTGTGCAGAAGTATGCCGTCTGCCTATCGCTTTGAGCACATCATCGCTGAATGTTTGCGGATTTATACTTATTCTTTCAACATTGTGAAGCAAAAGCGTATTGAGTTTTTCTTCGGTTACAGTATCGGGTCTGCCTGCTTCAACGGTATATTCGCGAAGTGTTGACAAATCAAAATTCTGTTCAATAACGCTAAGCAAATCATCAAGTTGTTCGGCAGAAAGAGTTGTAGGTGTTCCGCCGCCGAAATAAACAGATTCAAGCCTTAAACCAAGGTCTTTGGCAATTTGTCCTATATATTTAAGTTCCTTGCAAAGAAGTTCAACATACGGTTGAATCAAGTCCTTTGCATTTGCAATACTGTGTGACACAAAGGAGCAATAAGAACATCTGTTCGGGCAAAACGGAATTGACACATAAAGTGAAAACGAATTGTCTTTTGAAAGAGCGATTATCTCATTTTCACGCTTCATAACAGACAGAGCAAGGTCAATTTTCTTTTGTTCAACCTTATCTTCAAGGAATTTTTGCACAGCTTTATCAACGCCGTGTTTTTCAACGGTTGCGTGCATAAGCCTTGCGGGACGAACGCCGTAAAGTATTCCCCACGGCAATGTATAGCCCATAAGTTCGCTCAAAGCGTCGTAAAGCAACAAAGATATTTTCTGCGTAGCATCATCGTCTTTTTTGAGCGTATATTCTTTTTCAATCAAACGGGAATAAGCTTTTACACAGACAGATAAGATATTATTCTCTTTTTTTGTTTCTATCACAACATTATCGTCGTTGTCGTGTCTCAGTTTTTCAAGAGGAAAAAACATAACAGCAATTTTCTCAATATGATACGACGCGTCGTGATTTATATTTTTTATTACCATAAAATCACTTCATATAAGGATTGTTTTTTCGTTCAAAATCAAGAGTTGTGAGGTCATTATGACCGGTATACACCTTATAATCGCCGTCAAGTGCTTTGAGTTTTTGAAGTGACAACATCATCTCATCCGATGAGCCTGACGGAAAATCCGTTCTGCCACAGGAACAACAAAATAAAGTGTCACCGGAAAAAATGCAATCCTCAGCAATATAGCATACGCTTCCCGAAGTGTGTCCCGGGGTTGCCATAACCTTGATTTTAGTTTCGCCTAAAGTGATTTCGTCACCGTCCTCGACAATGACATCGGCTTCAACATTATTTTGAGGTGCATTGCAAAACGCCGCAAGGGAAAGTTTTGCGGAGGACAACATAGGTTCGTCTGCTTTGCTGATAACAACCTTGACACCGTATTTTTCTTTTACACTTTTTACCCCAATAATATGGTCAAAATGACCGTGAGTCAAAAGAATGTATCTAAGGTCGGTGTTGCCAATCATATCAATCATTTTTTGACTGAATTCGGTGCAATCGACAAGAGCACTTTGATTTGTTTTTTCATCAATTATAAGGCAACAATTGTTATCCATTGAGCCGAATTTTTCACTGATAACTTTCATTAATGAAGCTCCTTTGAGTCGAGAAGAATTGTAACAGGGCCGTCGTTGAGAAGTTCAACTGCCATATCTGCACCGAACTCACCCGTTTCCACCCTTGGAACGCCGGAATCTTTCACACCCTGAACAAAATATTCATAAAGTGCGTTGGCAATATCGGGAGGTGCGGAATTCGTAAACGACGGCCGTCTGCCGTGTGAACAATCCGCAAGAAGTGTGAACTGTGACACAATGAGAGCCTCGCCGTTTATATCAAGCAGACTTTTGTTCATTTTTCCGTTTTCATCTTCAAAAATGCGAAGAACGGGAATTTTTTTAAGCAGCTTATCTGCGTCAGCCTCGGTATCGCCCTGCTGAACGCCCAAAAGAATCATAAATCCCTGATTGCAAGCCCCCACTAATTTGCCGTCAATTTTTACGCTTGCATATTTAACGCGTTGAATTACTGCTTTCATATTTTTCTCCAAAATTTAAGAATATCAATCACATCTTTCAACAAGATAAACGCCGTCTATTTTATTAAGAAGCTTAATAATAGCGTCAAGATGTTCTTTGTTATTTACCGTAATGCTCAAAGAGGTAAGGCAATTGCCGTCGTTAATCGGACGGGCGTTGATAGAGTGCATTTTAACATGAGCATTTGCGATGGTGGTGGAAATATCAAGTACCACGCCGTCACGGTCAATAGCATATACATTAAGCGAGCTGCGTGCCTCAACCTTGACTTTGCTGTCCCAATGAGCATTTATCCAGCGTTCCGGTTCCGCACAGTTTTCCAAATCCACAGGGACATTTTTACAGTCTCTGCGGTGAATTGTCAATCCGTGACCTCTCGTTATAAATCCGATAATGTTTTCTCCCGGAAGCGGATTGCAGCATTTTGCCATATTAATAAGACAGTTGTCTATTCCCTCAACAACAACACCGCCCGATGACTTAGGTTCTCTGTTAACCTGAGTTACCGTATTTGTTGTAGGTACAGGAGCAGGCTCTTTTTCTTTCCAGTTGCGATTATATTCATCCTTTATTCCAGGCATAAGACGGGTGATTTGCACACCGCCGTAGCCGATTGCGGCATAAAAGTCCTCTGTACTGTCAAAATGCTGGCGTTCGGCAATTTTTTTAACAAATTCCTCGTATTTACTACCCTCGAAACGCAAGAAATTCTTTCTGAATTCGTGGTCAAGATCTTGTTTGCCGTGAGCAATATTTTCGTCACGCTTTTCTTTTTTAAACCAAGCACGGATTTTTGAGCGTGCCTCACCGGTTTTAACCATTTTCAACCAATCTCTTGACGGACCTTTGCCCTGCTGTTTTGAAGTTATAATTTCAACAACCTGACCGGTGCGAACAACGGTATCAAGCGGAACAATTCTGCCGTCAACTTTTGCACCTACCATTTTGTTGCCGACAGCAGAGTGAATTGCATAGGCAAAGTCGATAACGGTTGAACCCTTTGGAAGCGACTTTACATCTCCTCGAGGAGTGAAAACATAGATTTCGTCAATAGAAAGGTCGCCTTTAATTGACATAACCATATCCTCAGCGTTATCGGCTGAGTCGCCTGCTTCAAGCATTTGGTGAATCCACTGAAGAGAAGAGTCAAAGTTATCTTCTCCACCCTTGCCGATTTTGTATTTCCAGTGAGCGGCGATACCGTATTCGGCAGTACGGTGCATTTCCCAAGTACGGATTTGAATTTCAAACGCAATACCTTTTTTGCTGAGCACGGTTGTATGAAGTGACTGATACATATTAGGTTTTGGGGTTGAAATATAGTCCTTAAATCTGCCCGGAAGCGGAGTGAACATATCGTGAACAATACCGAGAGCGTTATAGCAATCAATCATAGAATCAACTATAATACGAACCGCATAAATATCATAAATTTCTTCAAAATTCTTGCCCTTAATATACAGCTTACGGAATATTCCGTGAACGGATTTTACTCTTGATGTAATCTGTGCACCGGGCATAATAGGCTCAATTTTTTCTTTAATTTGTGCCTTGATGTCCTCAAGGAATTTTTTACCCTCTTCCATTTTCATAGAAAGAGAATTTTCTATTTCCTTATAAGCATAAGGGTCAAGATAACGAATAGCCAAATCTTCAAGTTCTTCCTTAACGGCACGGATACCGAGACGGTGAGCAATCGGAGCGTAAATCTCAAGAGTTTCAAGCGATTTTTCTCTTTGCTTATATTGCGGCATATGCTGAAGAGTACGCATATTGTGAAGTCGGTCTGCAAGCTTGATGATAATTACACGAACATCCTGATTCATTGCAATGAACATTTTGCGGATATTCTCAGCCTGCACCTCTTCCTTAGTAGAAAGCGGAATTTTACCGAGTTTTGTAACTCCGTCAACAAGCACGGCAACTTCTTCACCGAAATGTTCACGAATAAAATCAAGGTCGTAAGTGGTATCCTCAACAACATCGTGGAGAAGTGCACCGATAATACATTCATTATCCATTCCGTAATCGAATAAAATTTTAGCAACGGCAACAGGATGCATAATGTACGGTTCACCCGAACGGCGACGCTGATTTTTGTGTGCTTCATACGCCAAATCATATGCTTTTTTGATAAGGTCACTGTTATAATTCGGGTTCTTTTTTACCTCTTCAAAGAACTCGTCAAACTTATCGTCATATTCTTCTAATTTAATTTCTTGTTTTTTATCTTGTGTTTTTACTTCATCACTCAATGTTTAATCTTCCCTTCAAAGCCTTGAGAATAGGTGTTTCTTCAAGGTTTACTTTTTCCTTTACAACATTAAGGGTTATTCCTTTTTTATAATTAATCAGCCCACCTTGCGAAAATGCCTTTAGTGCAAACATAAGCTTGCCGTAGGTTATATCGCTTTGAAGTCTGAAATACAAATCTTCAATAGAATAAGGATAGCCGTTATTTTTCTTTAAATACTTATACACAAAAGCACAATCGTTTCTTGTAGGATAAAGACTTTCGTCAACCTTGCCCGTGTATTTATATAAATCGTAGTTAGATTTTTCAACAAAATATTTATCTTCGTCAAGCGATGACAAGCGAATGTCAACAGCCTGAACAGACAAATACATTTTGCCGTTATATGCGTTTTTACTCACCTTAACGGCAAGATTAAGCAAATCGCCCGGCTTATACGGAAATTCATCGTACGGGGTTGAAAATTTAACAACACGGATTTTTGTGTCTTTCTTTTGCAAATCAAGGCGAATATGTTTGCCCTCGCTTAACGGAGTTACGGCTAAAAGCCTCAATTTATATATACCGAATACAGCCGGCGGATTGCCTGCACCGTAAGGTTCAAGCACCGACAACGACTCAACCAAATCAAGATTGAGATATGACGGAGCAAGCTTTAAGTCAAGCGTAAGCTCAACCGGTGGCATAACGGGATAGTTTTTGATAGCAAATTCATTAATGTCAGCCGAAAACTTTTCTATCATATCCTCTTTAAGAGTGATACCTGCTGCAAGCGGATGTCCGCCAAACTGAATCATATCGTCACTGCAAGCGGTAAGTGCCTCGAAAACATTAAACCCGTCAACACTTCGTGCGGAGCCTCGTGCCACGCCGTTTTCATCAATACCGATAACAAAAGTAGGTTTGCCGTATTTTTCCAAAATATGAGCGGCAACAATACCGATAACACCGTGATGATAGCCTTTGCCGGCAACAACAATAACCGGAGAAGCAACCAATTTTGGATTTTTTCTTATTTGTTTTTTAACATCTTCGCTTATTTCCTGTTCCACCCTTTGACGGTTGGCATTTTCTTCGTCAAGTGCATTACAAGCGGAAGCAGCTTGTTCCGCATCATCGCAAAGCAAAAATTCCACCGCTCTTTTTGCGTCGCCCATTCTGCCGATAGCGTTTATTCTTGGGCAAATTTGAAACGCAATATCCTGTGAGGTCAAGCTTTTTGCACTTCTGCCAACAAGCGGTGCAAGCGACTTACGGGGATTTTTATTGAGCTTTTGAAGTCCGCGACGGACATATGCCCTGTTTTCTTCTGTAAGAGGCATAACATCGCCGATTGTACCGATAGCAACGAGGTCTATATAGCGTTCTACTATATCCTCAACATTGTCTTCATCCATAGCAACGGCAAATTTAAATGCAACTCCAACTCCGCAAAAATCTCGAAATTCCATTGCGTTGTCCTCTCTGTGAGGATTTACTACCGCTTCCGCTTTCGGAAGTTTTCCGTCGGTAAGCTGGTGATGGTCGGTAATAACAAGCGACATACCGAGTTCATAGATATGTTCCGCTTCATCAAACGCACTGATACCGTTGTCTACCGTAATTATGAGCTCAACACCCCATTGTGCGATGATATCAACAGCCGAATTATTTAAGCCGTATCCCTCTGTTTCTCTGCTTGGAATATAGTAGCAAACATCGGCACCCTTACTACGCAGAAAATCCACAAGCAAAGTTGTGGATGTAACACCGTCGCAATCGTAGTCGCCGTAAACACAGATTTTACTGCCGTTTTCAATAGCCTCACTGACTGTAAAAACAGCTTCGTCCATATCTGCCATATCAAAGGGAGACGAAAGCATAAAGTCATCTGTCATAAAGTTGATGACATCAAGATCATCAACAACTCCCCTCGACACCATCAAAAATGCAACAAATGGGTCAATATTAAATTTTTCGCTGATTTGAGAGGCACGCTCCTTGTCAGCCTGCCTTATCACCCATTTTTTTATTGCCATTATGAATTTTTGTCTACCTTATGAAATTTCTTTAAATTACCTGCTTTTTCTGCACGCTTTTGGAGAACCGCCTCGACATCCTCTATCGAAATGCCTTCATTTACCATCATAACGAGAGTGTGATAAATCAAATCGCAAATTTCGCCGACGGTTTCTTCCTTAACTCCGTTTTTGGCGGCGATAACCATTTCGGTACTTTCTTCGCCCACCTTTTTCAGTATTTTATCAAGTCCCTGTTCAAAAAGATAGCAAGTATAAGAGCCTTCTTCCTTTGCATCCTTTCTTGCAAGGATAGTTTCGTAATCGTTTCTGATATAATCCATATTTTACCTTTCGTTAATCTGCATTGTTAAAATCTATATTATTGAAAAAGCACGAATGATTGCCCGTATGACAGGCAGCACCTGTTTGAACAACCTTAATTAACAGCGTATCGTCGTCGCAATCGCCCTTTATATCCGTGATTTTTTGGAGATGACCGGAAGTTGCACCCTTATTCCAAAGTTCCTGTCTGCTTCTTGACCAAAACCAAGTATATCCTGTTTCGAGTGTTTTTTGAAATGACTCTTTATTCATATAGGCAAGCATTAGGACCTCACCGGTAGAGTCTTCTTGAATTATTGCAGGAATAAGTTCGCCTTTTTTAAAATACTTATCCAAATCCATTACTTGCACACCTCCACAGCTTCTTTCAAATTCAAAGTACCCTTGTATATTGATTTGCCGCAAATGGCACCGTAAAGATTTTTGTCCTTGAGTGCAACAATATCGTCAATATTTGTAACACCTCCGGACGCTGTAATGTCGCACGATACAGCCTCATTAAGAGTCGTAAGTTGTTCGATATTAGGGCCGCTCAAAGTACCGTCCTTTGAAATGTCGGTATAAATAATAGTTTTGACACCCATTGCTTCCATCTGTTTTGCAAGGTCGATGTAATAAGTATCCGAACCCTCTGTCCAGCCCTCTGTTGCAACAAAGCCGTCTTTTGCATCAATACCTACTGCGATGAGGTCACCGAATTCCTTAACAGCCTCTTTGACAAGCTCCGGATTTTTAAGTGCAACAGAGCCTAAAATCACCCTTGAAATATCGTTATTTGCATAAAAATCAATATCAGCCATCGTGCGTATACCGCCGCCGATTTCAACCTTGAGCGGTGTTTGACGGGCAACATCAATAAATGTTTGCGAATTAACTCTTTCTTTTTTAAGAGAACCGTCAAGGTCAACCATATGTACCCAATTTGCACCCGCTTTTACAAAGTCGTTTGCAGTTTCAAGTACATCGTCAGCCACCTGCTCGGCGGTTGCGAAATCGCCTTTAAACAACCTTACAGGTTTGCCGTCTATAATATCAATAGCGGGAAAAATAATCATTAAAGTACTCCTTTTGTTGAAAGCACAGAGCCGTCAGCGTTTTTTGATACGGCAATTTTCATTGCGTGTGCAACTGCCTTGAATATTGCTTCAATCTCGTGATGAGCATTTGAACCGTAAAGCACATTGATGTGAAGCGTAATTCCGCCGTTTACGGCAAAAGCACGCCAAAACTCCTCGGTCACGCAATTTTCGTAGTCACCGCACTTTTCCTGTTTGAAGTCCGCATTGAACACCAGAAACGGACGGTTTGAAATATCAAGCGAAGCCTGTGCAAGACTTTCGTCCATTGGGATAAAGAATGTGCCGTAGCGTTCTATTCCGCTCATATCGCCAAGTGCCTGCTTAAATGCCATACCGAGAACTATGCCGGTATCCTCAACGGTATGATGAGTATCTACATCAATGTCACCGTTTACATTAAGCTTTAAACCGAAACCGCCATGAACGGCAAAAGCTGTAAGCATATGGTCAAAAAAACCGATACCTGTTGAAATGCTGACTTCTCCGCCGTCGAGATTAAGCTCGGCTTTAATCTGTGTTTCTTTTGTATTTCTTTCTACTATTGCTGTACGCATAATGTTTACCGTATCTTTCTTAAAGCTATAGGATGGGCAAGCCACATCCCCATAATGTTAACCGATATCTATTCAAATCTAACTTTAATTGAGTTTGCATGAGCCGTAAGTCCCTCCGTATCGGCAAGCTTGATGATATCATCCTTTGCCGCACGAAGTTCGGCAGGAGTGTAATAAATAAACGACGACTTCTTTACAAAGCTGTCTACGCCGAGAGGTGAGAAAAATCTTGCCGTGCCCGATGTTGGCAAAACATGGTTCGGACCTGCAAAATAATCACCGAGAGGCTCAGGCGAAAAGTTACCGAGAAATACCGAGCCGGCGTTGTCTACCTTGCCGATATATTTAAGCGGTTCGGCAACACAAAGTTCGAGATGCTCCGGAGCGAGCTCGTTTGCAAAATCGATAGCTTGTTTCAAATCTTCGCAAACAATGATTTCACCGTAATTTTCAAGACTTTCACGAATGATTTCCTGGCGTTCAAGAGTTTTAACCTGTTTTTCAATTTCGTGAGCGGCAGCTCTTGCCAAATCAACTGATGTTGTAAGCAAAATAGCAGAAGCCATTTTGTCATGTTCTGCCTGTGACATAAGGTCGGCAGCCAAAAATGCCGGATCTGCCGTTTTGTCGGCTACAATAAGAATTTCACTCGGACCTGCAACCATATCAATATCAACAACACCGTAAAGGAGTTTTTTTGCGGTTGCAACAAAAATGTTACCCGGACCCACGATTTTGTCTACCTTAGGGATTTTTTCTGTGCCGTAAGCAAGAGCGGCAACAGCCTGTGCACCGCCAACCAAAAATACTCGGTCAACGCCTGCAACAGCGGCGGCAGCCATAATATTAGGGTCGGGATTACCGTCCTTTGCCGGTGGAGTTACCATAATAATTTCCTTAACTCCCGCAATTTTTGCAGGAACGGCATTCATCAAAACAGATGACGGATAAGCTGCAGTACCGCCCGGAACATAGATGCCGACTTTATGAAGTCCACGCACTCTTTGACCCATAATAACTCCGTTTTCCTTCGTCGTCATCCACGACTGCTGTGCCTGACGGAGATGAAAATCATAAATGTTATTTTTAGCTTTTGTGATAGCCGATTTAAAATCCTCGTCTACCATATCAAGATATTCCTGAAGTTCGTCCTTTTCTATAACTGTTTTCTTAGGAACACCGCCGTCAAAACGAACAGTAAATTCACGAACGGCGTCATCGCCGTTTTCTTTAACTTCATCTATTATATTTGAAACGATGTTAACGATTTTTTCATCGGTTTCACCGCTTCTCTTTTTAAGATTTTCTATAACGGCATATTCTGCTTTGCCGTTTGCTTTTGTAATTTTCATATTTCCTCCAATCAAACACGGGACGCAAGTTCCAAATCATTTAAGAATTCTTCAATTTCTGCTTTGCGAAGCTTCATTGAAGCCATATTTACTATTACTCTTGCAGAAATCGGGAAAATATCCTCAACAACCTCAAGTCCGTTTTCTTTGAGTGTTGAACCGGTTTCAACAATATCAACTATACCGTCGGCAAGACCGAGAAGCGGAGCAAGCTCAACGCTACCCTCAATCTTAATAACTTCAACATCCATACCCTTTGATTCAAAAAATTCCTTTGCAACCTTAGGATACTTTGAAGCAACTGTTTTTCGCTTATAGCCCGAGAAAAAATCAGTTCCTTTTGGGCAGGCAAGTGCAAATTTACACTTACCGATATTAAGGTCAATAACCTCATAAAACGATGAAGCGTGTTCAACGATAGTGTCCTTACCGACAATACCGATATCGCACACACCGTGTTCAACATAAGTGATAACATCAGGTGCCTTTGACAGCACTGTTTCGTACTTATCAACAGGAAGAATAAGGCGTCTTCCCTTATTTTCAAGTTCCGTGGTATCAAGTCCCATAGTTTTGAAAAGCTCAACAGTTTTCTTTTCCAGTCTGCCTTTTGTAAGAGCAATACGAATAGGGCGTTCAACATTAATAACTTCACGCATAGCCTCGCAAAGTGCCGACACTTCAACAGCAAAGCCGATAGCCGGAGCCGGCATACCGAATTCTCCGAGAAGATTGTCGTATCTGCCGCCGGAAAGAACGGAAATACCCGAACCCTCTGCATAACCGTGGAATATAACTCCCGTATAATAATTTGAGCGATTTACAAGACCGAGGTCAATAATTATATAATCCTTCAAGCCCTCGTCACACAGCTTATTATATACAGTTTGAAGATAAAGTAATGCCTGCTGAAATGCAGAATCGGAATAAAGTTTTTTGGCTTCGTCAATAACGGAAGCATCACCGAACAGACGAGGCAATTTGCGAATGACCCTTGTTTCGGCAGTATCACCGATTTTATCAAGCAAGTCACCGAGTGCCGCATAATTTTTTGATTCAATATAGCTTACAACATCTGCTCTGACGCCTTGCGGAATGTCCATTTTACCGAGAACGACATTGAAGAATGCCGCATTACCGATTTCAAGTTTAAACGAATTGAGATTGCTTCTTTTAAGGCTTTCAACAGCCATTTTAACAATTTCAATATCCGCATCAAACGAACCGTCGCCAATAAGTTCAACACCGCTTTGAGCTATTTCACTCGGTCTGCCCGCCAAATCCTTTGCCCTGACATAAACAGGCTGGCTGTAATACAGTCTTACCGGAAGTTCTTCATTATGAAGTCGGGTAGCAACCATACGGGCAATAGGCATGGTGTTGTCAGGTCGTAAGACAGTTGTTCTGCCTTTTGAATCAGACATTTTAAACATCATCTCCGATTCAATACCGATATTGTCGCTTTTAAACACATCAAAGTATTCAATAGCCGGAGTGATAACTTTTTTGTAATTATTTTCCTTAAACAAAGCCGAAAGCTCGTGCTCAACCTTTCTTCGGTCGTCGCACTCCTCAAAAAGGTAATCTCTGCTGCCTTGGGGAGTAATTTTTGAATATCTTTTCATAACATCAAATGATATTTCCGCGGAAATACCGTCCTTTCCTACAGTTCACTTTAGTACGCTAATATGCTAACATATTGAAGCAAACTTGTCAATAACAAATTTATATGAATTAAAACAACGAAATCTGTGTAGTTTCAGGCAAATCGCCGAGAGCACCTGCCGCACGCAGTGCGTCAACTACGGACTTGCCCACGCCCGGCTCATTTGCAAGGTCGTCCGAGGCAACGAATCCGTCGGGATTTCTTTTTACTGCATCGGCAATAGAGACTGCCGCATTTTCACCGATGCCGTCAATAGCTGAAAACGGAAGCCGGATTTTGCCGTCTTCTATTTTATATACACGCCAATCGGATTTATAAAGGTCAACCGGCAGGAATTCATAGCCGCGTGCAAGCATTTCAATAACAATCTGCAAAACAACATACTGCGATTCTTCCTTTGCGGTTGCATCGTTACCTTTGAGTTTAATTTCGTTCATTTTTTTCTTGACAGCATCCTTACCCTGAACTGCGGCAACGGCGTCAATAGCACCACCGCGAACGGTAAAGAACGCACTGTAAAATTGAACCGGATAATATATTTTGTACCAAGCGATACGGAGTGCGGCAATAACATAAGCCGCCGCGTGAGCCTTAGGGAACATATACTTGATTTTATAACACGAATCAATATACCACTGCTCAACACCGATTGTTTTCATACCCTCTTCATAAGGAGGAAGTTCCTTTGGAGCTTTGCCCTTACGGGTATATTCCATAATTTTAAAGCAATCTTTTTTGGTAAGAGGAGCCTCCTTGCCCGTTTCTCTTTCATACGCTTCAAGTTTATGAATAAGATATGTCATAATATCGTCACGGCAACCGATAACTTCGGAAATTGTGCAAGTACCGTTATTAATAAGTTCCTGTGCATTACCGAGCCATACATCGGTACCGTGTGACAGACCTGAAATTTGAAGCAAGTCGGCAAAAGTTTTTGGCTGTGCTTCCATAAGCATACCTACTACAAACGGCGTTCCCATTTCGGGAATTGCAAGTGTTCCGGTCGGATTGTCGATATCTTCCGACGAAACGCCCAGCGGAGCACACGAAGTAATGAGTTCGTACAGTTTCGGGTCGCTCAAATCTACATCCATAACAGGAATACCGGTTGAATCTTCAAGGTATTTATAAAGCGTTGGATTATCGTGACCGAGTTCGTCAAGTTTAAGAAGTGTATCATGGAGTGAGTTCTTAAAGTCAAAGTGGGTTGTGTATGTACCCTTTTTCTCGTCGTTTGACGGATACTGAATAGGTGTAAAGTCCTCAACCGTATATTTATCCGGAACAACGACCATTCCGCCCGGGTGCTGACCGGTTGTTCTTGTAATCTTACCTTTGTCGATAAGCGTCGCAAGTCGCTCAACCTCGGCTCTCGGAATTGTTGAGAGCATACTGTTGCTTTCGGCAAGGTTTTCCTTTGCCTTTTCAACACGCTCACCTGTGTATTTATCACGCTCACGGAAGTAATTAAGCACATAACCGTATGCGGTTTTTTCGGCAATAGTGGACATCGTGCCTGCCTTAAATACATATTCCTTACCGAACAAAGTTTCGGTAAATCTGTGGATTTGTCCTTGTACCTCACCGGAGAAGTTAAGGTCAATATCAGGTTCCTTGTCGCCATCGAATCCAAGGAATGTTTCAAACGGAATTTCGTGGCCGTCACGCTTCATAGGTTCGCCGCAAACAGGGCAATCCTTTTTAGGCAAATCAAAGCCTGAACCGTATTCACCGTTGAGGAAAAATTCGCTGTGTTTACATTTTTTACAATAATAATGCGGTGCAAGCGGATTAACCTCGGAAATACCGCCGAAGTGAGCGGCAAGTGATGAACCTACAGAACCTCTTGAGCCTACAAGATAACCTCGTCTTTCGCTTTCCTCAACAAGACGCTTTGCGATAACATAAAGAACGCCGTAGCCGTGAGAAATAATTGAATTAAGCTCTCTTTCAAGTCGGGACGCAACATATTCGGGAACCGGGTCGCCGTAAAGTTCTTTAGCGGTTGCCCAGCACTTTTCGGTAAGCTCGTCATCCGCACCGTCAATATAAGGCTGATATGTTCCCGGTGGAATAGGCGGAAGCTTGTCCTGAATCATATCGGCAATTTTGTTTGGATTGTCAACAACAAATTCCTTTGCTCTGTCGCCTGCCCACGCAAAATCTTCAAGCATTTCATCTGTTGTTTTAAAGTAAAGCGGTGCCTGATTGTCGGCATCGTCAAAGCCTTTTGAAGCCATAACAATGGCACGAAGTTTTGAATCTTCGGGATTGAGGAAATGAACGTCACCCGTTGCAACAACCAACTTACCAAGTTTATCGGCAAGTTCAACAACCTTTTTATTTATATTGATGAGGTCTTCTTCCGTATTAACTCTCCAATATGGGTTAAACTTCTGTTCGCCTCTTTTTGTTGTAATATACTCTTGATCGCTTGTACGGAGCATAAACTCATTGTTGCCGTTCGGCTGAATTTCCAAATAATCGTAAAACGACGCAAGACGCAACAGTTCTTCATCACTCTCGCCTCTTAAAATAGCCTGAATAATCTCGCCCTGCTCACAAGCAGAACCGATTAAAATATCATCCCGCTTTTCGGCAAGCATTGTTTTCGGAATAAGCGGACGGTTTTTAAATGTTTTTACATTTGAGCTTGAAATAAGCTCGTAAAGATTCTTTCTACCTCGGTGGATAATACCGTCCTCAGGTTCGTCCATAACAGGTCGCCAATTTTCATCAAGACGCATAGGCATTGTATTATCCGCCTTAACAAGCAAAATGATGTGGTGGCGGCGAAAATCTTTTGATTTCATATTCATAAAATCGGGATAAAGCGTATCGTCAACCAAATAGCCTTCCATACCCAGAATAAGCTTAATACCTTTTGATTTTGCGGTTGCATACGCTTCCGGCAAAGCCTGAACAACACCGTGGTCGGTAATAGCGACAGCTCTGTGTCCCCATTTTGCCGCACGCTCTACAAGCTTTGAAACCGGCGTCATACCGTCCATTTCAGACATAGAGCTGTGCATATGAAGCTCAACTCTTTTTTCTTCTGCCGTATCTTGTTTTTCAATCTTTTTGATTGATTCAATATGATTTGGCATAATGATATACTCATTAACATATGTATCAAGCTTATAAAGACCGCTTATAAGAATCGTTCCCGCCGCTTCAAGATTTTTGATTATCGGGTCAATAATACCTTTCTTTTCAAATATCTTAACTGACACGGATGATGATTGGTCGGTAACGCAAAATGTCAAAATTCGTGAATCACCGCGTTTTGTATCACGAACATCAAGATTAAAAATATCGCCCCAAACGGTAACGAATCCGTCATCAGGTCTGATTTCTTTAATTGGTTTCGGCAAATCTTTTATAGGTCTGCCCATAATCTGCTTTCTTGTGTCAGCATAAAGCGGTAAGTCACCGAGTTGAACATGAGGAACATATTTTTCCTTTTCGGCTTCCTCTTTTGCTTTTTCAGCCGCCTTTGCTTCTGCCGCCTTACGAACAGCTTGTTCCATATCAAAGGTCTCAACCTCTAAAAACACAACATCGTCAAGGTCAACATCAAACATATCATAAACCGTACGGAGAATTTCCTTGTTTACATTTTGACTTTCAAGAAGTTCTTTACCGCCGTTTTTAAGGCAAACGGTGAGCGTATTATCCTCAAGCTCGGCATCGGCATTATCAAAAAATCCGTTCACAACAGGATTAAGTGCACCGACCTTTGAGAGAACAACCGAAATACTGTCCGTTGAAAAAAGACTGCTCGGGTATTTTATATTAAACACAGCATTTTCAAGCTGTAAATTTTTCACAAGTGATTTTTGAATACGGTCAATAACCGAATAATCAACGGTTTTGTCAAGAAACACACCGAGTTCAAGTTTGCGTGCTTCACGGTAAACGGAAAATCTTGTGATTTCACCGCTACCAACAATTGCCAAATCGTTGTCATCGATATATTGAGAAAAATAATCGTAAATTCTTGCCATTATAATTTGTCTATCTCTTTCATCAATTCGTCTAATAATTTATCTTCCGGTACTTTGCGAAGAATTTCGCCTTTTTTGAAAATAAGTCCGCAACCGTCACCGCCGGCAACTCCGATATCTGCCTCTCTTGCTTCACCGGGACCGTTAACTATACAGCCCATAACGGCAACGGTAATCGGTTTTTTACAATCACGAAGTCGTTGTTCAACCTGCTTTGCAAGACCTACAAGGTCAATTCTCGTTCTGCCGCAGGTAGGGCACGAAACAAGGTACGGGCAGTCGGTTTTTAAGCCGATAGCCTTTAATATATCCTGTGCGGCATAAACTTCTTTAACCGGGTCGTCGGTAAGGCTTACACGGATTGTATCGCCTATTCCGTGAGTAAGGAGTGAACCGATGCCCACGGCAGATTTTATAATCCCCATACGCTCCGTACCGGCTTCAGTAACACCGAGATGAAGCGGATAATCACATTTTTCAGCCGCAAGTTCGTATGCTTTAATCATAGTGTTTACATTTGAAGATTTTATTGAAATAACAATATCGTCAAAATCAAATTTTTCAAGAAGTGAAGCGTGATAAAGTGCCGACTCCACCATAGCCTCGGGAGTAGGTGAACCGTATTTTGCAAGGATATGCTTTTCAAGAGAGCCGGAATTGACACCGATTCTGATAGGAAGTCCCTTTTGATTACAAATATCGGCAACAGCCTTTACTCTGTCCTCCGAACCGATATTACCGGGATTGATACGAATTTTATCAATTCCTCTTTCTGCCGCACCGAGAGCCAATTTGTAATCAAAGTGAATATCGGCTACAAGCGGTACCGTTGTTGCCTTTTTGATAGGCTCGATAAGTGCAAGAGCCTCTTTGTTAGGTACGGCAAAACGAATAATTTGACACCCTGCTTTTTCAAGTTCAACAGCCTGCTTGACAGAACCGTCAATATCGGTTGACGGGATATTAAGCATACTTTGAACCAAAATCGGGCTGTTACCGCCGAGGAAGGTATTGCCTATTTTTATTTTCTTAGAAGTTCTCATAATTTACTCCCTAATATCTAAAACAATTTTGTTATATCCGAAAATGTGACCAAGCACATCAGTCCGAGCAAAGCCGCAAAACCGATTGCATTTATCATCCATTCAAACTTTTGCGGAAGCTTCTTCCTGAATATTCCCTCATAAAGGAGTATAAACAACCTCCAACCGTCAAGAGCCGGAAACGGGAACAGATTAAAAAGTCCGATATTAATTGTAAGCAAAGCCATAATTCTGAAAGTGGATGTAAGACTTATTTTGACTGCGTCGGACACTACGCCGACAGCTCCGACAGGGCCGCTCATATCGGACAGTCCGTATTTGCCGACAATCAAGTCGTGAAGCGACAAAAATATCATTCTGCAAAACGACATAAATTCTCTGCCGGTTTCCTTCAAGACTGTGGGAACGGTTTTTTTAACTCCGTAAAGGTAAAAATCCATATCGATATAATTTTTGCCGTCGATTTTTTGAGTGTTAAATTTAACATCAAGTGTTTTGACTTTGCCGTCACGCTTAATCAAAAACTCAACTTTGCCGTCATCACTTCTTGAAAAACCGGTGCTGATATCGGTGTTTGTATAAACACGCATTCCGTCGATTGCAAGAATTCTATCGCCCTCCTGCAAGTAGGCGTTTGACACAGCATCTTTATCAAAATCGGCGACAACGGGAATGCCCACAAGTTCCTGTGAGCACACCATACCCAAAATGATGAGGACGCCCAAAATTAAATTCATCACCGCTCCGTTAACAACAACAAATATCCGCTGAATAACCTTTTTATTGGCAAATGAATTTTTGTCATCACTTTCGCCGTCCTCGCCCTCCATAGCACAATAACCGCCGAAAAGGATAAGGCGAAGCGTAAATTTTGTATCGTTTTTAGTAAATTGAAATATTTTCGGCCCCATACCGATTGAAAATTCGTTGACTTTGATTTTCATCAGCTTTGCGGCAAAAAAATGACCGCCCTCATGAACAATAATAATAAGTTCAAAAAAGAGTATTGCTATCAATATGGGATAAACAGTTTGCCAAATGTGTGACATTATTTCACGCACTCCAATACATAATTTCTTGCCTTGCGGTCGGCTTCAAGCACATCGTCCAAAGTAAAATCAGACTTGCTGTCTGCTCGGAGCATAGCCTCGTTATTAAGATATGCAATATCGGTAAATTTAATTTTACCGGAAAGGAAAAGTTTTACACTTTCTTCATTTGCACCGTTTGCGGCGGCAGGATAAAGTCCGCCTTTTTCTATCGCATCCCTACAGACATTGATACACTTAAATGTTTCGTAATCAGGTTCAAAGAATGTAAGTTTGCCGTAATCGGCAAGAGAAAGCTCGCCGACAGGACTTGGCACTCTTTCAGGATAAGTGAGTGCATACTGAATAGGAATACGCATATCCGGTACGCCGAGCTGTGCAATCATCGAATTGTCCTGATACACAATAGCGGAGTGAACAACCGATTCTCTGTGAACAACAATTTCAATATCCTCATTCGGCATATCAAAAAGCCATTTAGCCTCGATAAATTCAAGTCCTTTATTCATCATTGTTGCACTGTCGATGGTAATTTTTGCACCCATATCCCAATTTGGGTGTTTTAGGGCATCGGCCGGTGTAACATTTTCAAGTTCGTTTAGTGTTTTACCGAAAAACGGACCGCCCGAAGCAGTGAGAATAATCTTTTTTATTGCTTCCTTTTTCGGTGAACCTTGCATTGCCTGAAAGATAGCCGAATGCTCGCTGTCAACAGGAAGAATCGAAACACCGTTTTCCTTGGCAAGATTTGTTACCAAATGACCGCCGGCAACAAGTGTTTCCTTATTTGCAAGGGCAATGGTTTTTTTTGCTTTGATAGCCTCCAAAGTAGGCTTGAGACCTACCATACCGACAACGGAATTTAAAACTGTATCAGCACCGTCATAAGTTGCACATTCGATAAGACCGTCCATACCGCAGACAACCTTTGTGTCGGTATCGGCAATTTTTATTTTGAGCTCTTTTGCGGCATTTTCGTTCATCATACAAACAAGTTCCGGCTTAAACTCTCTTATTTGATTTTCAATAACATCAACACGGGAATTTGCCGTCAAGCACTTTATGTTATATCCTTGAAGTCTTGCAACATCAAGTGATTGAGTACCGATTGAACCGGTAGAGCCCAAAAGAGAAATGTTTTTTGTCATAGTAATTACCTGTTTATTTCATAGCGTTATTAAAAATTTCAATTACGCAATATGTGAGCGGAATTGAGAAAAGCGAAGAGTCAAATCTGTCCATAACTCCGCCGTGACCCGGGAAAATTTTGCCAAAGTCCTTAACATCAAAATTGCGTTTAAGTACAGAAGCGGAAAGGTCGCCCATCATACTGAGAAAAGAAATGAACGGCTCTGCAATGAGAAGTGCCGTGACCATATGCTTGCCGAGCGGAACATACGCAAATTTGTTATAAAGAAGCATTGCAACAACATTGAGTACAAATGAAGCACAAATTCCGCATACGGCACCCTCTTTGGTCTTTTTAGGTGAAATGTGAGGAGCCATTTTATGTTTTCCGAGTGCCATACCGCCAAGTTGTGCACCTGTGTCAGTACCGAGTGCGGTAATCAGCCCGTAAAAAATAATATAAACTCCGAGTTGTGCTTTGTAATCGTACATATCACGAAGCATACCGAACATTGAAAATCCGTAAGGAACTGCAATTGAAGCGACAATGCTTACGGCAACATCTTCAAACTTTGTGTGTTCGTAATCGAAAATCATTGCAAGGAAAAACACAATAACAACGAAAACAACAAATGCAAGCGAAGGAACAGTTGAAATGAAGCGACTCCACTTTTCTGCCGAAATCCACGGTTGCATAATGTTTTCACTTGATGTAAACGGAATAATTCCGCCAACTGCTGTGCCGAGAATTACAATAAATTTATTTGAAACCTTTGCACACTTCATAATCTCATTTGCCGCAATGGCGGACAAAAATGCAATTACAATGATAAAAAGCGGCGTGTATATTTGCCAAACAACAACTGCAAGAAGTGCCAAAAGCACAACTGCCGTAATAACTCTTTGTTTCATAAAGTTAACCTCCGAATCTGCGGTTTCTGTTTTCAAAATCAGCAAGTGCCTTGTAAAGATCCTGTACCGAAAAATCAGGCCACATAACATCACTGTACCAAAATTCACTGTAAGCCGCCTGCCAAAGCAAAAAGTTTGACAGTCTTTGCTCACCCGACGGACGGATAATCAAATCGCAGTCCGGTACAGTGTAAATGTTTTCGCTTATATCGTTTTCGCTGACTTCCGTTTTACCCTCGGCAATCAACTTATTAACGGCACTGACAATTTCTTCTCTGCCGCCGTAATTAACTGCAAGAGCTATATCACAACCTGTATTGTTTTTGGTGTCTTCCTCGGCTTCTTCCATAAGAGCAAGAATATCATCCGAAATACCGTCTTTAAGACCGATAAAACGAAGTTTGTTATTCTCGGCAGCAGTGATATCCTCCTTAGCCTCAAGAAGATACTGTTTGAAAAGACGCATAATTGCCTCTACTTCTTCTTTCGGTCTTTTCCAATTTTCGGTTGAAAAAGCATAAAAGGTGGCGTGCTTAATGCCGAGTCTGCCGCATTCCTTTGAAATCGTGCGAAAAGTTTCGGCACCCTGCTTATGACCTGCCGTACGAGGAAGTCCGCGTTTTTTAGCCCATCTGCCGTTGCCGTCCATAATTATGCCTATATGCTCCGGAAGAACTTCAAACTGCGGTCTTTCAACAACTGTGTTGCTTTCTTTTTTTAAAAAAAGAGCCATTTTTTCTCTCCTTTAAAAAGTGTTATAGGGCGAAGCATATGCGTCGCCCAAACATAATCAAAAGTTAAAATCAGATAGAAAGGATTTCGTCCTCTTTCTTCTTTGTCATTTCTTCTACCTTTTTGATGTACTTATCCGTAACATCCTGAAGCTTCTTTTCACCGTCTTTTTGTTCGTCCTCGGTGATTTCATTTGCTTTCTTAAGCTTTTTAATATCGTCCATAGAATCACGGCGTACATTACGAACAGCTACCTTTGCTTCCTCGCCACGCTTTGAAACATCTTTTACAAGAGTTTTTCTGTGTTCCTCTGTAAGTTGAGGGAATGTAAGACGGATAACCTTGCCGTCATTTTGCGGATTGATACCGATTTCGGCAACATTGATTGCTTTTTCGATTTCTTTAAGCATTGAAGCGTCCCATGGCTGAATTACGAGCATTCTCGGTTCCGGAACGGAAACAGCTGCCATTTGTTCAATTTTTGTAGGTGTGCCGTAATAGTCAACCATAACATTGTTAAGAACATTCGGGTTTGCTCTGCCGGCTCTGATTGTTGAAAAATCTCTATCAAGAGAATCAAGACATTTTTCCATTCTCTCGGTTGTTTTTGCAAAAATTGTATCCATAGTAAAAACCTCTCTTATTTATTATTGAATATTGCTGACTGTTGTGCCGATTTTTTCTCCTGAAACAACACGCAAGATATTGTCAGGATCATTAAGATTGAAAACGATAATCGGCATATCATTGTCTTTACAAAGCGAAAATGCAGTTGAGTCCATAACTTTGAGGTCACGGGTAATAACCTCTTGGAATGTAACATCATCAAACTTAACAGCATCGTCAAACTTGTTAGGGTCCTTGTCGTAAACGCCGTCAACATTTGTTGCTTTAAGAAGTGCATCGGCATTAATTTCCACACTGCGAAGAGCTGCAGCCGTGTCGGTTGAAAAGAACGGTGAGCCTGTTCCGCAACCGAAAATAACAATTCTGCCCTTTTCAAAATGACGGATAGCCTTGTTGCGAATATACGGCTCTGCAATTTGACGCATTTCAATAGCGGTCTGCACTCTTACATCGGCACCGAGCTGTTCCAAAGCGTCACAAAGAGCCAAGGAATTCATAGCCGTTGCAAGCATACCGATATGGTCGGCTCTTGCTCTGTCCATATGTTCGCTCGTTCTGCCTCTCCAAAAATTGCCGCCGCCTACTACGATAGCAACTTCAACACCCTCGTCTGCAACTTTTTTTACAGCCTTGCAAATGCTGATTACGGTATCGTTGTCAATACCCTTTCCTGCGGCACCTGCAAGAACCTCTCCACTGAGTTTTAACAAAATTCTTTTATATGCTATACCCATATAAAAAATCCTCCGTTATGCATATTTTCTTATATATAATAATATAAATTACTCTTAAAGTAAAGAAAATAAACAAAATTTAATAATTACAAATATATTACAACAGAAAAAAGCCGTGAAAATCAAGTGACTTTCACGGTTTGAATTAAAAGTTATGCATTAGTTGATTCGTCTGTTTCACTCTTATGTTCTTCCTGATATTTGAGATAACTCTTATTGAGATTGTAAATAAGAGCATAGTCTTTGGCATTAATTATACCGTCGTTATTAACATCAAGATATGACGAATTGTTTGTATTCACTCGGTCTATAGTGTCTTTATTATAATAATAATTATCCCACATACAATACAGTTTCTCACCGGTTTGAGAAACAAGCGAACCGCAATGCTTACAGGTGTATATAATACTGTACGGTTCAACATTAAGTTTGCTGTTTAGTGTAGTTGAAACAGGCTCGTCGTAAACTCGAACAAACTTATATTCATGACCGAGAGGGTCGCCCTGCGTGTTACCGCTGGTTTTGTTACAAATCGAACAGGTGTCAACATAAATTTCACCCGTCAGGCAAGTTCCCTCCGTAATGACACGGTGGGTATAATATCCCTCAATCCACTCTTTGTGGACGATTTCGGCTGTTTCTTTTTGACCGCAGCGGGAACAAATCGGAGTTGAAAGCACATGACCCGGTTTATCGGCAATTTCGACTTCATCATTTTTATAGTCGTGACCGAGAGCGTCAATTACATAATCATACTCTTCGCCGCAACGCAGACAGGTTGCGTGACCCGAACCGGCATTTTCGCAATCGGCTTCTTTGGTTACAACCTTTGTGCCGAGCTTTGCAAAATGACCTTTTGCATCAACAACCTCTGTTTTGGAAGCCGAACAACGAGAACACAGATATGATTTTGAACCAGCCGTTGTACAAGTAGCTTCAACAGCTGAATCCTTTTGTTCAACATAATCGTGACCGAGAGCGTCTACAACATCGTCACGCTTAGTAGCACCGCAAACGGAGCAGGTATAATTTGTTTGACCTTTGGTTGTACAGGTAGGCTCAACCGTGCTTGTAGCCTCCCAAGTGTGACCTCCCTTTGACGGAAGCGTGACCGTTCTTGTTTCATCACAAATGTCGCACTTGTCACGCTGTAAACCGTCTGTTGTGCAAGTTGAAGCAACAACTACGGTAGATGTATACTGACCGTCAACCCACGCAGAATGAGTGATTTCAGTTGTTTGCTGATTACAAACCGAGCAAGCGTAAGTTTTATAAATATGGCCGTCGGTTTCTGTTTTATCTTCTGTTTTTATCGGATTTTCGGTATCGATAGTGTGACCGGTTTTTTCTATCGTTTCGGTTACATCCTGATCACATACGGAGCAATGTCCGGTTTTTGTACCTTCTTCAATGCAGGTAGGTTCTTTTGTTACAGTCCAAGTTTCAACCGTATGACCTGTTTTTTGAACAACATTTCTTTGTGTTGCACTGCAACCCTCAACGGTGCAGGTATACTTTTCCCAGCCCGATTGCGTACAGGAGGCGTTACAATCATAATCGTAATAGCCCTCAACCCAAACATATTTTTTATTGAGAGTTCCGCTGTCCTCAGTTTCAACATGAGTAAGAACGACATTTTCGTATCCGCAGGTTTTACACTTTTCGTACTGACGAAGATGTCCGTCAACAGCAGTGTCGTCGGAAGCGGAAGTTACCTCGTAGTCGTGGCCGGTTGCGGAAATAACGGTATCGGGAACAATAACCGTGTTACAATCATCGCAATAAGTTTCCTGCAAGCCATCCTCTGTACAAGTTGCGGCTTTTATAACATTAATGTGCGTGTTTTCGTGCTTACAGCTGTCAAGTGCAACAAAAGTGTACCCGTTGTCATTTGCAAAGGTTTCGGCGGTTGAACCTGTGTAGCCGTGAACATTAAAATCCTGTGTTGATGTAAGTTTTGTGTTATTAAACGCAAGAGCTGTTATAGTACATTTTCTGTTGTAAATATACGCATCATAAAGGTGGAAACAATCGGCAAACGCACGGGCTTTAACCGCTGTGATTTGCTCAGGCAAAGTAACTTCGGTAAGTCTTGTGCCGTAAAAAGCCCACTCGCTGACCGTCGTTATACTCGGTCCCCAATTAATAGTTGAGAGATTTGAACAATTATAAAAACATTCAGTTGAAAGTTCAGTTGTACCGCTGCCGAATGTAACTTCACTAAGACCCGTACAACCTACAAAAGCACCCGCTTCAAAGGTTGTAAGACTATCCGGAAATGTAATTTTTTTAAGCGATGTACAGCCACGAAAAGCGGCAGTACCGATAGTTTGCAAGCCCTCCGGGAAATTAATATCAGTAAGGGAAACACAGTCACGAAAAGCACCGTAAGATAAGCCGTTTGTGCCGCTAAGACCGCCTGTGTTGCCCCAGCCTCTGATTTCTTTCACTGTTGACGGAAGTGTAACAGACGTGAGGTTTGAACATTCATAAAAGGCGTATTGTCCGACATTGGTAACGCCCTCACTGATGACAACTTTTTTGATACTATCCTTAATATTTGTCCAAGGAGCTTTTTTGTTTGTACCGAGAGAAGTATCTCTGAAATCGTACATATCACCTGTACCCGAAACAGTAAGAGTGCCTGTTGATGAGTCAAACGAATATGTAAGCTTAGCACCCGGAGTTGTCGTATCGGCGGCATCTATAACCATAACCGACATAAAAGTCGAAAAACACAGTACGAGGCTTAGTATAAGCGACAAGTACCTCTTTCCTGTTTTTTTCATATATATCACCAAACTTTATTACAAAATTACTCATAATCATTTTATCACAGTTCTTATAAAGATTGTAGGGATAATTTTTAACAAAAAAAAGCCATCCGCTTTGTGCAGATAGCCTAAAATGTGTAAATAAGATACTTTTATCCCCTCTGTCGCATATAAAATGCGACAGTTCCCCTTAATTACAAATAAGGGGAGCCTCAGCCGATTTTTTGATTTATATTTAAAATCTGATAAAGATTTTATTTCCACGGATATTTCTTTTGAAGGGCTACAAACTCGTCATAGTCCTTTGCAAAATGAAATTCCTGTTGCAAGTCGGAAAAGAAATACAGGTAATCAGTTTTCGGATAATTAACAACGGCGTCGATTATATCCGAACCGCTGTTTGAAATAGGTCCGGCAGGAAGTCCCGAACAGCGGTAGGTGTAATAAGCGTCGTAAATTTCTTGTGAAAATCCGTATTCGTCACGCAAATCACGGGCGTAATAGTATGTTACATCGGACTGAAGTTTTGAGCCTTTTTTCAGTCTGTTCATAAAGACGGAAGCGATATTCTTTGCCGAGCTTTGACCGAGTGCTTCTTCCTGCACAACAGAGGCAAGAGTAATAAGCTCATACATTGTCATATCATTATCTTTGCAGAACTGTTCCATATCATCGGTAATGCGATAATCAAAGGCTTCGAGCATTTGGGAAGCAATATCTTTAGCCTCGCTGTTCATTGCAAAATCATAGGTTGCAGGGAACAAAAAGCCCTCCAACTTATATGCAATCAAATCCGAATCCGGAACGGTTTTAAGAAAGTCGTAATCAAATCCGTCGGTTGACTTACAAACCTCAAGAAAATCCGCCGCCTTGCAAATTCCGTTTTCTTCCAAAATATCGGCAATTTGCATAGCGTTCGTACCCTCAGGAATACATACCTTTACGGACTTGTGCGACACATCGGGATTTTGAAGTTTTGCGGCAATTTCCTCATAGCTCATAGAAGCGGTCATATTATACTCGCCGTTGATATAATCAAAATCGGGATAGTGTTTGCTCATCCAATTTGTCCACACGACATCGGAACAGACAATTTTATTGTTGGCAAGCTTTTGACCGACTTCATACTCAAAATCTTTCTTCTCGATAACAAGAGTGTAAGTATCATCCGATTGATTTTTACCCAAAATATCATTGTTTATCTGAGTGTAAAAATACAGAGCGACAACGCCTGCTATAATTACAATCAGTATAATAAACAATATTAAAGGCAGTTTTGATTTTTTGCGTTTTGGCATTTTATCCCTCCGGGTAATATTTATCTTTTATAGGCGGATAATATCCGCTCCTACAATATTTATTGATATTTATCGGCTTGAAGATTGAACATATAGGCATATGTTCCGCCTTGGTTCATCAATTCTTCATGGCTTCCCTGCTCAATAATTTCGCCGTTTTCCATAACATAAATTTTATCTGCATTGACGGTGGTGGACAACCTGTGCGAAATGAAAATCACGGTTTTGTCGTCTGACGCTTCAATCATAGCCTGATTGAGATTGTGCTCGGCAACCGGATCAAGATTTGCCGACGGCTCGTCAAGTATTGCATAAGGACAATTTTTGTAAAATGTTCTTGCAACGGCTACCTTTTGGCTCTCGCCGCCCGACAGCATTGCACCGTTGTCGTCAAACTCACGGAGAAGTTCGGTTTCGGTTGAATTCTTCAATTTTTTATCAAATCCGCTGTGCGACAACGAGGACAAAACCCTGCCCTTGTCATAATCAACATCAAGTGCCACATTTTCGCCGAGAGAAGCAGAAAAAATCTGAAAATCCTGAAAGACAGCCGAAAATCTGTCCCTATGTGACTGAACATTCACAGAGCGAATATCCTCGCCGTCAATCAAAATTTGACCTTCTGTTACATCATACAATCGAAGCAGTAGGTTTGTCAAGGTTGTTTTTCCCGCACCGTTGTATCCGACAAGGGCAATTTTCTCTTTTGGATGAACGGTCAGGTTAATATTTTTAAGCGTTGGCTTGTCGTTGCCCGGATATGTGAACGACACATTTTTGAGTTCAATCGTTTTAGGCTCGCCGCAAACCGCAACATCATCGCCGTCTTTGATTTTATGGTCGGCTTTGAGAAAGCCTCTGAACTTTTCGATAATTTTTGCACGCTCTTCAAACCTTGCAATCGCCCATACAGTAAGGAAATTTACGCTCATTGCGATTGAATACGCACCGTTGAATGTTGCCACAAAATCACCTGCCGACACGCTTTTTTTGACCATAACAAGATAGCCGAGATACAGCGGAAGTGCAAGCATAAAGCCTATAATCTGCACACCGATTTCCTGCACACAGTAAAGGCGTGAAATCTTTGTCCAATACTTATCCTGATTTTTGATAACATCATCGGCGGCATCGTTGTAGCGGTCGATAAGGAGCGGATGAATGTTGTTCATTCTGACTTCTTTGGCATAATCCTGCAAGTAGAAAATACGCTGAAAATAGTCACTTCTGCGGTGATATTTTGTGTTTTCAATCTGTCGCTGAGTTTGAAGATTGCCGATAACCTTTGACAACGGCATAAATATTGCAATAGGCAAAAGCACTATCACCAAGCACAAAGGGTCAATGGTGAGAAGCACGCCCGATATTGCAATGAGCGACACGGCATTACCGAAATAATTGCGGACAAGTCCCAAGAGGGTTTGAATATTATCGCTCGACGACTCGATGGTTAAAATAAAACTGTTGTAAAATTCGGGATTATCGTACGATTCAAGGTCAAGCGATTTTGCTTTTTCGTACAAAGCCTTATTAAGAGCATAGTAGCACTTTTCCTTTTCGACATTCCACATAAATTCACGGAAAAGCCACGAAAGCAAACGGCTCAAGACAATAACAAGTGCGATAACTCCGATTGCCCAAAAAATGCGATTGAGCCTTTCGCCCGAAGTCATAACATCAATAATGTACTTCATACCGACAACGCCGATAAGACTGTTGGGTACATTTGCAAGAATTCCCCAAACAAATTCACCGATAACGAGGAGCGGCGAAGCCTTGAACATAAGTTTGATGAAAAACAGCATATTTGAAATAAGCGAATGTTCTGTTTTTTCTTTTCTCTTATTCATTTTCAATCGCCTCCTTGTTGTAATTTGAAGCCTGAAGTGTAAACATCTCGCTGTACATTCCGCCGTTTGCCATAAGGTCGGTATGCGTTCCGCTTTCAATAATATTACCGTTATCAAGCACAATAATTCTGTCTGCCATAGCGGCACTTGAAAGCCTGTGAGAAATGTACACAACGGTTTTGTCTTTTGTTACACGGGTCAAATTGTCGTACATCTCGCTTTCGGCGATAGGGTCAAGAGCGGAACTCGGCTCGTCAAGAACGGCAACATCAAAATCACGGGCAAACAACCTTGCCGTTGAAACTTTTTGATTTTCACCGCCCGAAAGACCTGCACCGTTTTCGTCAAACTCTCGGGTAAGGACAGTATCGCCGCCGTTTGCGAATGTGTTGATTTTCTTCCACGCACCGCTGTTTTTAAGGGCATTTTCGGCAAAAGCCTTGTCCTCATCCGTACAAGGACGGCACATAACATTTTCAAACACGGAAACGGCAAAATTCTTGTAATCCTGAAATACCGTTGCAAAAACATTTCTGTAAGGTTCAAGTTCGTATTCCCTGATATTTACGCCGTTATACAAAATCTCGCCCTCGGTTGCATCATAAAATCGGAGCATCAATTTTAAAAGCGTTGACTTGCCCGCACCATTGATGCCCACAACGGCAAGCGTTTCGCCTTTTGTAAGTTTGAAGTTAATGTTTTGAAGTGAATATTTGTCTGCACTCGGATATTTGAAGCTGACATTTTTGAATTCAAGGCTTTCAAACGGTTTAGGCTTTTCGGTGCCCGAAGTAACGGCAGGTTCGTATTCAAAGAAGTCACGCAGGTTTTGAAAATACAGAGCCATTTGGTTCATTTCGTCAAAGCACTGTGTAATATCAAGCGTTACATCACGCACGGAATTTATTGACGACAACACAACGCTGAAGCCCGAAACGGTCAAATTACCCTTGACAACAAACTCATATCCGACATAAAGATAACTGCCGATAATAGGAATAAACTCCTCAAAAAGCGAACTTACCATACTGTAAAGGAACAGACCGACACCGTATTTTTTAAGAATTACGATATTTGAATCAATCGCCGCTTCAAACCTTTTCATCAGCACGGCAAATATGTTTGATGTACGCATATCCTTTGAATATTCACGCAAAAAAACGGTGCGTTGAACATAGGCTTTTATGCGGTTATTCGTTGTCATTTCCATATCACGCTTGTAAACATATTTGCTCTTTGCCGTTTCAATAACAAACACCAAAAACACAGGCACAAGGAACAAAAGATATGCCGGATTAATTACGGAAATCGTTGCAAACACGCAAATTACAGATGTAATTTCGGCAATAATGCTTGCCAAATCATAACAAATAATGTCAAAATATCCCGATGTCAAAACAAGGGTTGCACGCTGATATTTGTCATAAAAAGCAGGGTCCTCATAACAAGCGACATCAAGCGATTGTGCTTTATCAAACACTTTGTTATTGAGCACTTTTAGGATGTTTTTTGTTGCCCGTTTTTCCAATTTCATACCCCAAAAGCTGACAACCTTGCACAATACCGACACGGCGGTAAAAGCCAAAAGTGCACGCACATATGTAGCAAAATCACGATTGCCGGTGATAATCTCAAGCAAGATTTTCAGGAACAAAACATTCCTGATAAAGAACGAAAACACACAAAACATTCCCTCTTGCATAAGATAGCCGATAAGCAGTTTTTTATCGGCTTGCCAGCACAGTTTTATGGCATAGATAACATTTTTAACCACAGGAACATTTTGCTGTTCCTTGTCAATCTGAATAAATCTCATTGTTTCTCCTCTCCAAACAAAAAATACCGTCGGAAAACCGACGGCATAATTTTATAATATCATTGATACAAAATTAATTTACGGCTCCGAAAAGCCTCTGCAAGCGGACGGACCGAAGCAAAGAACATATTTTGATTTGGCATAATAATAGGGTCTTGAATAATATCTCATTTTCATTCTGTCCGCCTCCTTTCGTAAATTAATGTAAATATTTGACAGTTAAATTGTTATCACTATAACATATTAAAATATTCGTGTCAAGAAGGACTTTATTACAGCTGTATATTAACAAAACCGCCATAATTATGACGGTTTTTATTCTTAAGCAGCAGTGGTTGAAGAACCGGAGGAGTTTGTGCCGCTTTGACTGTTTTGATTGTCCGAATTGTCCTGACTTTGGTCGCTGCTGTTTGAGCTGTCACCACCCTGACCGCTTGGCATTTCAGGCGGCTGGCCGTTTTGTCCGCTGTCGCTTTGGCTGTTTGAACTTGATTGGCTCATTGACGGCGGATTGCCCTGACTGCTGTTTCCTGTAAGCTTTGTGTAAGCAACCATACTTCCCGTTGCAATAATTGCACCGAGCAATAAACCTACGATAAAAGTGATAATTTGTTTTTTCATAATAATGTTCCTTTCGTAATAAAAAATTATTCATATCTTAATGCTTCGATAGGGTCAAGCTTTGCCGCCTTATTAGCAGGAGCATAGCCAAACACAATACCGACAAGCATTGAAAATGCTACTGAGCCTAACACCGCAACAACTGACGGCTTGGCTGAAAACCCTATAATTTTACTAATCGCACTGCCCATACCTATGCCTAAAACCGTACCGATAAGGCCGCCTACAAGGCAAATGACAACCGACTCGGTGATGAATTGCAATTTGATTGAATTAGGAGGAGCACCGAGGGCTTTGCGTGTGCCGATTTCCTTTGTTCTTTCGGTAATGGATACAAGCATAATATTCATAACGCCTATACCGCCTACAAGGAGGCTGATTGCTGCGATAGCACCGATTGCTATTGATACAGCAGATATAATTTGAGTAACGGCGGAGAGCATAGATTCAAGTGAAGTTGCCTCAACCGTGTAAACATCATTGTTTGTATAATAAGAAGCGAAGAAGTCGCCTGTCGTGTTTAAAAATGTTGAGGTATCGGCAGTATCTGAAGTGACAACCGTAATTGATTCGTATCCGTTTGATGAGCCTGTAAATTTTTTTGAAGTTTGCATAGGTATATAAACGGAAGTGGTTTCGGTGCTGTCGGACGAAGTGTCCGACGATGTTGTTTCGCTTTCGTATTCATAAATACCCTGAATGTAAAATGCATAGACCTGATTGTTTATTGTAACATATATTTTTTGACCGATGGCATTTTGAGGCGTAACGCTGAGAGTATTTTCAACAAAATAATCTGACACAACGCATACAAATCTTGACGCGTCCTTTTCGTTATCGGTGAATCTGCCGTATAAGATATTTATATCTTCCGCCTTATCGTATTCGTCATTTGTACCGATAATTGACACACTGCTTGTTGATGACGAATCACTTTGTGAAGTCACCGTTCCGTCACCGACAGAATTTGTAAGTTCAACATACTTCACATCGTCGCCAAAAGCTTTTTGATATTCACTTATCATTTCATCTGTAATCAAATCGCTTTCACTCGGAGTTTGACGGGCGAAACTCTTAACGCTGACATTACTGTTAGTGTCGTCAGAGGATTTTTGAGTAAGTGAAACTGTAATATTTGTTGCTCCGACAGATGACATACTGTTATTTATTGAACCGGAGAGCGAAGAACCTACCGTGCTTATTGCAATAACCGAACCGATGCCGATAATAATACCGAGCATAGTGAGTATGGCACGAAGTTTATTGGTTTTAAGCGACTCAAAAGCAAGCAAAATATTATCAAAGAACGCCATTTTGAGCCACGCCCCTTTCTTCATTTATAATTCTTCCGTCAACAAGAGTTAAAATTCTGTCGCACTCTTTTGCCAATTCGGGATTATGGGTAATGAGCACAATTGTTTTGTTGCTGTTTTTGTGAAGCGAATGAAATATATCCATTACCGTTCGGCTTGTCTTTGAATCAAGAGCACCCGTAGGCTCGTCGGCAAGAATAATCGACGGATTGTTTGCAAGTGCACGGGAAATCGAAACTCTCTGTTTTTGACCGCCCGACAGTTCACTCGGCTTATGTTTCATTCTGTCCGACATACCGACTTCGGCAAGGAGCTTTTCGGCTCTTTGTCGCCGTTCTTTTTTTGCAACGCCGGCATAAAGCATCGGGAGTTCCACATTCTTAATTGCATTTTGTCTGCCGATGAGATTGAATGTTTGAAACACAAAGCCGACCTTTTTATTTCTGATTTGGGCAAGGTCAAAATCGTCAGCTGTTGAAACATCAATTCCGTCAAGGAAATATGTTCCGTTTGTAGGGCGGTCAAGTACTCCGATAATATTCATCAGCGTTGATTTACCGCTTCCCGATTCTCCTACAATCGCCACAAATTCGCCCTCGTATACAGTTAAATCTATACCGTGCAAAACTTCAAGTTCATTGGGCTTGCCGACGAAAAAGCTTTTGGTAAGAGAGGATATTTTAATAATTTCTTTTCTATTGTCCATTTGAGCCTCCCGGAGGATTGCCCGACGGTGCTCCTCCACCGGATGAGCCGGAATTACCGCCTCCGCCGCTCGGAGGTGACATATCACTGTTTCCGTTTCCGCCCGGTGCGTCGCCGCCTCCGCCGCCTTGTTTATTTGAGCCGAACAGAGATGAGAATATCGATGAGGTGTCGCTTGACTTCTTTTCGCCGCTTTCTATACCTTGAGTAAGGTCGGCAGACGAACGGATAATATCGCCGTCGGCAAGACTGTCTGACGAAATTTCAACATAATAATCATTACTTTCGCCCTTGGTGATATATACCTTTTCAAATTGCATATCGGTTCCCTCTCCTGAGGTTTTGCGATACACATAATCGCCGCTGTCATCACTGCCTACGGCATCAATTGGGACTTGATAAACACCGTCTTTTGTGCTGACCAAAAGTTGAACGGTTGCGTTCATTCCGACTTTCAAATCATCGGTTTGACTGTCAACTGTTACTTCCGCTCCAAAAGAACCGCTGTCACTTGCCGTTGGGTCAATTTGAGTAAGCGTTCCGTTGAGTGTTTCATCGGAAGCGTCGCTTGTTATATAACAGGACATACCCACGGTTGCATTGTTAATATAAGCTTCTTCGATTGTGATCGAAACCTTGAGTTTATCAAGATTAGATATAGTTGCAAGTGCATTGCCGTTTTGTGCCGATGAACCGACAGTTGCGTTAAGTGCTGTTACCGTACCGCTTTGACCTGCTGTCAAAGTGCATTTGGCAAGTTCGGTTTTGAGTTCTTCAAGGGTATCGCTCGATGAAGCATTTTCGAGTTCGTTTTTTGCCTGAGAAAGGCTTGATTTCATCTGAGACAAATTGCTTTTGAGTTGTTGAACATTTTGCTTTGCCGATTTATAAGTATTCTTTGCCGAAGTGAAACTTGAATATACAGACGAATAATTGCAATTTTGTTTTGCAGTTTGCAAAGACGAAAGCTTTTGAGAAGCTTTTAAAAGTGTGTTTGAACCGCTCGGTACAGAAAGTATTTTACCTGCAAGTGATTTCACCGTTGAAACAACCTCATTACAAATTGTGCTTGCAGTTTGACTTACACTCACTCCGCTTGACGCATTACCCTGCTTAGAATCAGAATTTGACGATTCATCAACCGAATATGTTCCGACGGAACAGCCACCGAGATAATTTTGCGTAGCGGTCATATAACTTTGTGCAGCCGAAACGAGTTTTGAAGAGCTGATTGAGCCTTTTTTATACGATGACACCGCTTTTAAATACGCACTCTGGGTTTTTACATATTCAACTCCCGATTTTTCATAATTTGAATATGCCTTATCGTAAGACGACTGATAAGAAGACACTGCGGATTTAACATTTTGATATTTGGTTTTTGCACTGTTGTACGCTGTTTTTGTACTTGACAAAGTTTGCTTTGCCGATGAAAGCTCACTTTTTGCCTTGTTGTAATTTGATAAAGCGGTTGAATATGAGCTTTGTGCCTGAGTTTTAGACGATGAAAGATTGCTTTCTTCCCGTTCTATCTGTTCGGTAAGTTGTGAAGTATCAAGCGTTGCTATAACATCGCCCTTTTTCACTTTATCACCCACCGACACATTAATTGTCTTAACCGCATAATTAAGGTCAGTGGTGACATTCGATGTTTTGGCACTTTTAACTGTTCCCGTTGATGAAAAGCTGTCGTCAAATGTGCCCTTTGATAAAGTCGTTGTTCTGATGTAAGAATAAGTTGAGGTGGAATTTTTGTTGTTCATTATAACTATTCCCGCAACTATACAGAGAATTAATATAATGCTTATTACACTCAAAATTATCTTTTTCTTTTTTGATAACTTTGGCTTTGCTTTTTTGTTCATAACCTTATATCCTTTCCTTTGATACCTAAAGAATACAGGGTGAATTTGATATTTTTGTGATAAGATGTGATAAAAATGCAATTTTTATAAAAAAATAAAAAAGGCGGTCTCACGATTTTTGCGAGACCGTCCGGTATTGTTATTTTGGTATCGTAAATGTAAAAACAACGCCTGTCGGAGTATTTTCAACGCCTACTGTACCTTTGTGTTTTTCTATAATAGTTTTAACTATATATAATCCAAGTCCAACATTATTGTTACTTCGTGTTCTTGCTTTGTCCGATTTAAAAAACGGCGTCCAAATATCATCAATCATATTACTGTCGATATTTTCACCCTCGTTAAAGACACTGAGCACAGCCGAATTTTCCGACGATGCCAACGACACATTGATTTTACCGCCGCTTTTTGTATGCGTTGCGGCATTTGAAATATAATTACCGAGAGCCTGACCTAAATATTTCGCATCGCCGAGCACCTTAATGTTGTCCTCAATTTCAAACGACAAATCGCATTCGTCGTAAGCATTTTTGAATTTCGCTGCAATCTCACGGGTGAGTTGCGACATATCAATCTTTTCAAACTGCATTTTGGAAAGTCCGCTTTCAATTGATGAAATATCAAGCATACTTACAACCATATCATTAAGATTTTGCGTTTCTTCAATAATAACATCGCAATAGTATTCCTTGTCTACGCCGTCGATATTATTTTTGAGATTTTCACAATAAATCTGAAGAAGTCCAAGTGGCGTTTTCATCTCGTGTGAAACATTGGCAATAAACTGCCGACGCATATTTTCAATCTTATTTTTATAATCAATATCCTTTTTCAATTCTTCGTTGGCGACGGTTAAGTCATCAATGGAATTTTTGAGGTTTACAGACATTTTATTTATACTTTTTGCAAGGCTTGCAAGTTCTGCAGTTGAAACATTTTCATCAGCAAGAACAGAAAAATCAAGGTCTGCAAGACTTTGGGCAACCTTTTCAACTGAAGTAATCGGTTTGGCAAGGCTTTTTGAAAACGCAAATGCAAACCCTACGCCTATCAAAAGAACCAAAAGCGACACGACTGAATTTGCCTTTGTATAAAGCGAAACGCTGGCGTCAATAGATTCCATAGGCACGCTCATAACAGCGTACAGCGTTGTACCGTCATATGTAAATTTGCCTTTCAGTACAAGTTCGGAATCCGTGTCTGTTCTGTTCACTGTTTCAACTTGCGGCGTATCGGTAAAATCACTTACATTAATACTGTCATCTTTTTTGTCGTCTTTAATTTCCGGCTTGTTTTCATCATTTTTATCCGGCGGAGGTGACTGTTCCTTGGGAGGGTCAAATTCCTGCCTGCTTGAAAATCCTGAAGTGTAAATCACCTCATCGCTGTTTGACAGCACAACCTTTATTCCGTGCTCGTTTTGAATTTCATCAATCATATCCGACACATCGTCAATGTCGCCGTTATAATTATTTTTCAGTTGATAAAACGATTTTTCAATAACATTTGTCTTAGTATAAGACACAAAAGGCTTTAACAAAAACAGATTAAAAATAAGCTGAAAAACAATAACGATAACAATCAGCAAGCTGAAATATAAAATTGTTTTATTGCGAATAGAAATTTTCTTTTTCATACTAACTATGCCTCAAACTGATAGCCTATGCAATGAACTGTTTTAATGTACTCCCCTGCTTCACCGAGCTTCATACGAAGCTGTTTGATGTGAGTATCAACCGTACGGGCAGAACCTTCGTAATCAAATCCCCACACGTTATTAAGAAGCTGTTCACGGGTAAAAATAATTGATTTGTTTGTAATTAAAAAGAACAGCAAGTCGTACTCTCTGCGAGTGAGTTCAATCTCGTTTCCGTCAACAAAGGCACGGCGGTTGCTTGAATCGACGCTTAACTTGCCAACGGTTATTTTGCTTTGAACATCCTTGCCCACACGCCTCAAAACCGTTTCCACTCTTGCAAGTAAAACGAGAGGCGAAAACGGCTTGCTGACATAATCGTCGGCACCGTAAGAAAAACCTTTGAGTTGGTCATATTCTTCTCCCCGAGCGGTGAGCATAATTATCGGCACAAGCGATTGAGTGGCACGAATTTCACGAACAACCTCAAATCCGTCAAGTTTTGGCATCATCACATCAAGAAGAAGCAAATCGACTTCGGTACTGTGCTCAAGGTATTTATCCAGAGCCTCCTCACCGTCGTATGCACAAATCACTCTGTAACCCTTTGCCGTAAACAAGTCGGTAAGTGCCCTCACCATTTTTTGCTCATCATCGGCAATCAATATACAATGCTTTTTTTCAAACATAATGTCACATCCTTTTTGCCATAATAAAACGAAAATGTGATGTTTTTGTGAAGTGGAAAACAAATTTAAAATATGTTTTTATTATAATACACATAAATATTTCAGTCAAACAAAACCCGTAACATAAAAACGCACCGTTTTATCAAATAACAGAAATAACGGCATTCTTAAAAATCGCAAGGCAAGCTTCTCGAATATATATTTATTCAACTTGCTCAATACCCGATATTCCGTTTGTATATAAGATATGTATCAACGAGGAAAGTTCATCTAATGATATATCCTTATTTCTTTTCAGCCAAAACCTATACATAGACAGCGAAGCAGACATATGAAATTCTGCCAAATACAATTGTAAACCGTCGTCACATCCGTTAAAATTCTGCATAAATTCGCTCTTTAATCTGTCTTGAAAATGAATACAGCCGTATGTTCCAAGCAAAACTTTCAAATAATCCTCTTTTGCCGAAAACAAGTTTAACAGGTCAATCTGCGACCGCGTTTCCACTTTTGCTCTTTCTTTAATATAATCGATAACATCGTCTTCAACATATTTCAGCAAAGCATAAATATCGGTAAAATATTCATAAAATGTACTTCTGTTGTATCCTGCTAAGGCTATCACATCTTTTACCGAAATCTTTTCAATCGGCTTTTCCTCGTACAACTTACAAAACGCTGTAACAATGTTTTTTCGGGTTTGTTGCGTTATTTCAGGTTGCTTATTCATTATTTTCACCGTCCGACACTCAACATATAATTGTTGGTTGATAATGTAATTTTCGAAATATAATAATATTATACAACACCGTGTCGGATAATGAAAGGAAAAATTATGAACGCTATAATCATTTATTATTCCCGGTCGGGAAACACAGAAAAAATAGCAAAACAGCTGCAGTCGGATTTGGGTAATATTCCTGCGATAAAAATCGAACCCGAAGAAGCATACGGCAATTACATTATGTCCTGTCTACGCGTTGCTGACGAAAGCCGTAAAAATGTTGTACCTAAATTCATAACGCCCATTCCCGATTTAAAAGAGTATGACACAATTTTTGTCGGGTTTCCTATATGGATGCAGGATGTTCCGGTTTTTGTTCAAGAGTTTATTCGTCAATGTGACACAGGCGGTAAAACAATCATTCCGTTTGCAACATACGGAATGAGCGGAATTAGTTGGACTCAAAAGACACTCAATTCTTTGTTTGACAAATCGCAAATAAAACTACCGTTCGACAGCGGTATTTTCAAAAAAGGAAATTACAACAAGTGGTTAAATGAGATTAATAATCTACGATAACATTTTTAAACTACTCAAAAAAGCCAAAGGTATCAATCTTTTCGATTTTACCTTTGGCTTTTCAACGTGTCGAAAAAGTATTTTCGGCACGCTGTAGGCTATTGAGAAAGGTTCTGAATTTCGTTTTCTTGCGAAGGAAGATGTACCTCGTCAAAACATATTTCGTATAGAACAAAACAAAGTTTTGTAATTATACTGCATATGTTTTTCCTCTTTTCAAAAAATCAAATGATTTTTCGGAAGCCTTATAACACTGAACAAAAAATGGAAAACGCCAAAAGTGCCGCAAACTCGATGTTTGCAGCACTTTTACAATCCCTCCGAGTGCGATAAATCGCACCCACCGTCTCACCTGCCGGTTCGGTCAGTGCTTCTGCACTTTGTGCAGAGGCCTCCACCGGAGACCTGCACCCTTTACGCAAGGGAGACATAAGCGGTTAGTTTATTTTTATAGGCGTGTTTCAGGGACTTTATCGACAGTCGATTTTCCTCTTTACCACTCGCTTTTTGTGTATGAACGAA
>CAVLCA010000005.1:0-107259 GCA_963661495.1 bacterium | reverse complement strand
TACCTCCAATCCAAATATTTATAAGTTTAGCATTATTATTTATCCTTTTCAAGTACATATAAATCATAAAATTTGACGGTGTAGCATGCCTCACCGCAGAACTTGCTATTCGTCAGATGATAAAACATCCTAAGGTCATTTTCCAGGTCATTTGGCTACTTAATGACTAAGCTGTATTCGTTATAAGTTTTGTCATACTACCTTATAAAGCTTTGGCAAAATCTACATCTTTTTTAATAATCCTTTGTTTTCAAGTATTGACATTGTGCGTTTCATTTGTTCATCAAAGAAAGCTTGCTCGGAGTCGGTAAAGTTATCAGGTGATATTTCTCCTATGCTTTGCACCTTATTTGCACCGTGAAAATCCGAACCTGCCGTAAAGCAAATATTAACATCATTATATTTTTTGCATCTTTCAATAATCAAATTACGAAATTCGGCGTTCTGTTTATAATGCCACAATTCAACACCAACTGTATCGGTGACCCCTGAAGCAATTTTTGCTATTTCATCTATTTCTTCATCATCAAATGAATACTCAATAAAATGAGCAATACTCGGCATACCGCCGCAAAGAACGATTGCGTTTATCCCCTCTTCAAAAGACATTTCCTGTCTTTTTGAAAAATACTTCGATTTTGTATTTATTACGGTGTTGAACGCATCGCTGACCGACAAAGTAATACCTTTATCTGTAAGATATCGGGCAATATGCACGCGGTTTATAAACCCGTTATCATTTGTAAAACGCATAAATTCATCATAGCTGACATCAAAATCAACCGACAAATTGTCGATTATTTGCTTTACCTGAATCTTTTTTGCCTCGTCCTCTCTCTTTAAAACAGAAAGGAGCGGAGCGAATTTTTCGCCTGCAAAATCATTATTTATACCGAAATAGCCAAGTAAGTGAAGCTTTTTACCGTTATGCTTTGTTGAGAGTTCAATTCCGGCAAGGGCAAGCGGTTTTGAAGAGCCGACGGAATTCTTTAGAATATCCGCACTTTTGAAGCTGTTATGGTCTGTAACCGATATTAAATCATAGTTTTCTTTTTTAGCATAACCGACAATCTCAGGCACGGTAAAGGTGCCGTCCGACGAGGTTGAATGCATATGCATATCTATTTTCATAAAATCACCGTATCATCAAAAAACTGCCTTGCAGATATTTTGCAAAGCAGTTTGCTTAATATTAATTATCACCGTCTGTTTGGTAGTTGAATGATGAAGCGTTGTATCCGAAATACTTTTCAACAAGCGGAGTGAACTCGTCACCGTTGCCGTATTTTTCTGACTTCATCTCACGGATAGCTTCGTTTATCGAATCTTTCCAACCGCTGTTCTTGGCACAGGCAATAACATATTCTATTGTGTCAAGTTCGCCGTTAATTATGTCAAACTTCTCTGACTTTGCGTTTTCCGTAGGACAATATGTAAGTTCGTCAACAACAACTGCATCGTACTTTGTGCCCAAAGAATTCACCGCTTCATCAAGCGAAACGGTTTCAACCGAAGCACAAACACCGGATATAGCCGAATTTTTTTCAAAGGCAGATTTGGCGGTATCACCCACAACGGCAACATTGGTACCGTTAAAATCCGCATAAGATTTCAACTTGCTGTTCTTAGGTACAAGAGTGATAACTCTGTTTGTAATAATCGGTTCGGTATAGGAATAGTCCTTGTTAAATGTACCGGTATTTTTTGAAACTGCACCAAAAAGAAGACATGCACTGTATTCTCTGTCGGAACTGTCAAAAAATCCGCCGTCTTCCTCAAGCATGTAGCCCTCATCCACCTTTTCGTAACGATAAGATTTAAGGTCGCCCTTTACGCTGTCAAATATAGCCTTCCACAAATCGGCTTCAAACCCGCTTGCCTTGCCGTTTTTAACATCCGTAATAAACGGAGCGGTCTCGCTTGTGTATCCGATAATAGCGGTTTCGCTGCTGTATTTTTCGGAATTTTGATTTGAACAACCTGCAAAGCACATTACAATAACAGCAATTGCACAAAGCAACGCTATCGTTTTTTTTACATATCTCATAGGAAAAGCCTCCAATCACATAAAACAATTTTATATTATATCCAAATCAAAGTCAAGAAATAATGTTTATTTTTAGTTATGTTTTACGCTCAACTTTCTTGACAACTCAAATAAAAGGTCTATAATAGGTATATATTAAGTAAAACAAGAGGGAAATATTATGTTATCATTAGACAGAGTATACAAAGCCTCAACCGTTCTTAAAGAAATCATCAGAGAAACGGATTTAATTGCGGCACCTAAGCTTCATCAAGGTTGTAATGTTTACCTTAAAACAGAAAACCTTCAGGTTACGGGTTCATTTAAAATCAGAGGTTCATACTTCAAAATCAGCCAGCTTACAGAAGAGGAAAAGCAAAAGGGCGTTATCGCCTGCTCTGCCGGCAACCATGCACAGGGCGTGGCACTTGCGGCAACAAAAAACGGAATCAAGTCAATCATCTGCCTGCCTGACGGTGCCCCTATCAGTAAGGTAGAGGCCACAAAAAGATACGGTGCGGAGGTTTGTCTTGTAAAGGGCGTATATGACGACGCATACAACAAGGCACTTGAACTCAAGGACGAAAAGGGTCTTACCTTTATTCATCCGTTCAACGACCCTGATGTTATTGCAGGTCAAGGCACAATCGGTCTTGAAATTCTCAACCAACTTCCGAATGCCGATGTTGTGGTTGTGCCTATCGGCGGAGGCGGACTCATCAGCGGTATTGCTTACACAATTAAGCAATTAAAGCCAAACTGCAAGGTATACGGCGTTCAGGCAGCCGGTGCTCCGTCTATGGAACACTCTATTGCAGACGGTGAGATTGAAACTCTCGACACGGTTAACACCATTGCCGACGGTATTGCGGTTAAAACTCCGGGATCACTTACATACGATATTTGCAACGAATATGTTGACGGTATTGTTACCGTATCAGACGACGAAATCGCACTTGCAATACTTACACTTCTTGAACAGCAAAAGCTTATTGCCGAAGGTGCAGGAGCAGTACCTGTTGCCGCTGTAATGAACGGCAAAATTCCTGATGTTGACGGCAAGAACGTTATTTGCGTTGTATCGGGCGGTAACATTGATGTTACAATTCTTTCAAGAGTTATTGAACGCGGTCTTAAAATGGGTGGAAGAACAGCCGACATCGTTATTGCACTTTCGGACAAACCGGGTCAACTTTCGGGCGTAAGCCAGATTATTGCCGACCAGGGAGCAAATGTTGTATCGGTTAATTACGACTCGACCGACCTTGATATGAACATCACCGATTGCTACCTTAAATTAGGTGTAGAAACAAGGAATTTTGAACACATCGTTGCCGTTAAAAAAGCTCTTAGAGACGCAGGCTTTAAGGTTTGCGAATAAACATACAACAAGGAGACAGAAAATATGGAATATGTATCAACAAACAACGCACCAAACGCCATCGGACCTTACTCGCAGGCAGTAAAAGCAAACGGTTTGCTTTTCACCTCAGGTCAAATTGCTATCAACCCGGCAACAAACACAGTTGAGGCAAAGACAATCGAGGAGCAGACAACTCAGGTTTGCGAAAACCTCAAAGCTGTTGTTGAAGCCGCAGGAACAGATATGAGCAAGGTTGTAAAAACAGTTTGCTTTTTGGCAGACATCAACGACTTTGGCACTTTTAACGAAGTTTACGGCAAGTATTTTACATCAAAGCCGGCAAGAAGCTGCATAGCTGTTAAAGACCTTCCAAAGGGTGTTCTTTGTGAGGTTGAGCTTATAGCTGAATTATAATTAAGACAAGACCTGTGAAGTTTTCTTAACTTCACAGGTCTTAATTATTTATTCCTATAATCGAGATAATTCAAAAAGCGTTTTACGGCTACGCTTGAATTCTTTTTATCTTTTAAGGCTATGCCGATATTGCGGTAAGCGGGAATTTCAAGCGGTTTAACAATGATATTGTACGGTATTCGTCTGAGTATCAATTTAGGTAAAATACTTATACCGAGTCCGCTCTCGACCATTGACATAACGGCATAGTCATCCCATGTGGTAAAGCGTACATTCAGCTTTAAACCCGAACGCTCAAATATTGCGGAAATCTCGGCTTTTGCACCTTTTTCAAGAAGCATAAAAGGTTCGGTACACAGCGCAGACACGGGAATCTTATCAAGTTCAGCAAGAGGGTGGTTGACGGGCAAAACGACCATAAGTTCATCCTGTTCCAAAAACACAGTGTCAAAATCATTTTTTGCAGGCAAACACAAAAATCCGCAATCAACTCTGCCCTCGAGTATCCATTCCTCAATTTCGGTATAATCGCCGAGCAAAAGCTCGTAATCTATTGTCGGATAGTCCTTTTGAAATTCTTTGATAATATTCGGCAACCAGTGGGTTGCAACGCTTGAAAACACACCAATCCTGATTAAGCCCGACTGCAAGCCGTTAATCTCGTCAACCTGCATTTGCAACTGTCTGTACTTTTCAACAAGTTCCCGTGCGTAAGGTAAAAGCTTTGTCCCGTCAGAAGTAAGGCTGACACCGTTTTTTGAGCGTTCAAGCAAAACAACGCCCCATTCTTGTTCCAAATCTGCTATCATTCGGCTAATTCCCGATTGAGAATAATTAAGAACTTCCGCCGCTTCGGTAAAACTTCCGCACTCAACAGCTTTTACAAATGACATATATTTTTGTATATTCATATCATAGCCTCGCAAGTATGACAAATTGTAATTTTAAATATGATAAACATTCGCTTTTAACATAGATAAACATATGATACACTAAAAATCGAACTAAATCAACAGTGAGGTTATAAAAATGTATATAAGTGAGATAAAAACGACAGCACCGACCGAATTTAAAAGCGAGTTACATAAAAAAGCGTACGGCAAATTACAGGAACTCAAAATTCCGTTTAAACGAGTAGAAACGGAAGAAATTATAACAATGGAAGACTGTGAAGAAGTTGACGGCAAGCTTGAGATGAAGATGGTAAAAACTCTGTTTTTATGCAACAGAAAAAAGACGGAATTTTATTTGTTTATAACCTGCGGTGACAAACCGTTTTCATCAAAAGATTTCAGCAACGCACTCGGAATTTCAAGAGTTTCGTTTTCTCCGGCAGAACTTATGCTTGAAATACTCGGCACAAAAATCGGTGCGGCAACCGTTTTCAGCTTACTTCTTGACAGTGCAAAAGATATACGGCTTGTGATAGACCGCGATGTTTTAAGTGAAGAATTCTACGGTTGCAGTGACTCGCAAACAACGGGTTATATGAAAATCAAGACAAGCGACATATTTGAAAAGCTGTTGCCGTCGATAAACAAAAATTTTGACACGATCGAGGTATAAAATGGGACTGTACAAAAACAGAATTGTTGTAAAAGTGGGCACATCAACGCTTACAAACGAGATGGGTAAAAGTGACTTACGAGCGTTTGACAAGCTTGCCTGTGTTCTGTCGGATATTCAAAACAAAGGCTATGAGGTAATCCTTGTATCGTCCGGTGCAATAGCGGTAGGTTCAAACAAACTGAAATTGAAGCAAAAGCCGGAAAGTATGAGAATGAAGCAAGCCGCTGCGGCAGTCGGTCAATGCAGCATTATGTACTTATATGACAAATTCTTCAACGATTACGATAAAACGACAGCACAAATTCTTCTCAATGCAGATGACATAGAGCAGGAAGAGAAAAAAGAAAATCTGACAAACACATTCAATACGCTCCTTGAACTCGGCGTAATTCCGATAGTTAATGAGAACGATTCGGTGAGCTATACTGAGATAGAATCGAAAGAGCGACTTTTTGGCGACAACGATATGCTGTCGGCAGTTGTTGCGGTTTTGTGCAAGGCGAACAAGCTTGTTATTTTATCCGACATTAACGGATTATATGACAACGACCCGAGACTCTATCCGGATGCAAAAATAATACATACGGTCGATAAAATAGACGAAACTACTTTTAACCTTGCAGGCGGTGCAGGTTCTCGAAGAGGTACGGGCGGAATGAAAACAAAACTTTGTGCGGTAAGGCTTGCAACCGCAAACGGCACGGACACGGTAATCACAAACGGCAAAAATCCCGAAGCGTTATATGATATAATTGAAAACAAACACACAGGCACGCTGTTCAAAGCATAGAAAAAGCCATACAGATTCAACAAGATTAAATCTGTATGGCATTCTTACAATTAATTGTTAATATTGATGTACTAAATTTCCATCCTTATCCCAAGAAACGGTTGAAATGTCGTAGTAAATATTTTTACTATCGTCATAATAAATTGACATACTGCCGTCTTTAAGCGAAAGCTTGTTGTCCTCATCAAAATACAAACAGCCCTGTTCGGTAATATAGCACTGAAAACCGTTCAAGTGTTCGCCCGTTGACTGGTTAACATAGTCCGGCATATAATCCTCAACTACTTCAAGTTTGTAGGCATTGCCGTCCTTATCGTAAAACAAAACATCAAGTGATGACGAATAAGCATTGCCTTTGGCATCGTAATACTGCTCTTGCGATGCCGTGGTTTGTGCTTTAGTGGTTTCGGCCTGTGTATCTGCTGATTTTGAGCACGCAGAAAACACCGACATTAAAACCATGATTGCAAGCAAAAGTGTTGCGGTTTTTTTCATCATCTTGAAAATACCTCTTTGTAAATATTCATAACATCGGCAGAGGCGAATTTTACAGGATTATTGCCAAGTCTTGTAACATCGACTTTTGATGTAAAAATCGGAATATTTTTACTGTCTGTCTTAGGATACGGGAGTTCAAACTCTTTGAGAATATTATTGAAAATCTCAAGACCGTCCCTTGCGTTTTTACCACCGAGAAGCACACCGATTTCGTCAAATCTGTCGTACGCACCTCTATACGCTTCTTCTCCCTTGTTATTTAGCATATACTCCCAAATAACGGACAAGCCCGAAGCGACGGAATGACCGTGTGATGTGCCGCAATTCATAGTAATGCAATAGCACATTGCGTGAGCCGAAGTTGTGCCTGTAATATTAATAGCCTTACCTGCGTAATAAGAAGCCCACAGCATACCCTCATTACCGTCTGCGGTATTATTGATATATCCGTCCTTATTCTCCATAAACCCGAGTATACCTTTTTTGGCGTATTCACGGCTTTCATCGGTTGCCTTGACGCTCCAATAGCTCTCAATCGAATGACAAAGTGCGTCCAAACAAGTGCACTTACGCTGATAAAGCGGAAGCGTTGACAAAAGGCTTGAATCAAGAATCACATAATCCGGCAAGAAGTCGAGATTTGCAACGCTTATTTTATCCACCTCGTTTACATAAAAAACAGATGATTTTGTAGCCTCTGCACCGGTTCCTGCCGTTGTAGGAATATACAGCGACTTTACAGCGTTATTTTCCATAGGCTCTTCAAGGCATTTTGACACATCGTTTGTTGACATAAGTCTAATCATCTTGGCACTGTCGATAGGCGAACCGCCGCCCGCACCGATAATAAAATCGCACTTTTCGTCATTAAAAAGCTTTGCGGCGTCAATCATATCTTCAAATCTCGGATTCGGTCTGATACGGTCAAACACCACGACATTAAATTGTTTTAAGTATTCAAAAATTTCTGTCTTTTGAAAACTCTTACCGCAACAAACAAAAGGCTTTTTGATATTATTTTGTTCAAAAACATCTTTTATTTGGCGATAGTTTTCAAGTATTACACCTTTATTCTGCATTTGCAAGCCACTCATATTCCGAAACATAAATTCTTGTTTTATCCCACGGGTCACCGTCAAGATGACGAATCATCCACACATAGTACATTTCATATCCCGGAGCGGTAACCTGCTGATGTGCATTGCCGCCACGGATACAAAGACAGGAGCCGTTTTGTGTTTTATACGGAGTGTCACCCTCGAAGCCTGCACCAAAGCCTTCTTCGTGGTCAAACTGATAATAATAAACCTCCGGTTGCGGGTGATAATGAGGCGGATAAGACGACCATCTGCCCGGCTGATTAAACACCTCGCCCATTACCATATTTGAATAAGGTGCGTTGTCAAGATCAAACATTGTTGATACTATTCTGTGACCCGTGCCGTTCCACTGTCCCTTACCGAACTCCTGATAAAGGCAATTGTCGGGATTATAAAACACAGGTTCCCATGTACGCTCGTTATCGGTCATTTGAACGATAATCTCACTTTCCTTTTTGGCGGTTACAACAGCTTTTGTACCATGTGAAAAATGAACGGCATACGGAGTTTTTTGGAAAGGATTTGCACGCTCACAATCTTCGTTTATGCTGTCGCCCACGGTAAAATTAACCGCACCTTTGAGCAAAAGTATTGCACATTCGTTTTTATTCTCATCAACAGTCAGGGTTTCGCCCTCGGCTAATTTTTTTACATAAATATCCATCAGCATATCGCTGTTTTCACCGTTCATACGGCAAAGATATTTTTTGTTTTCTTCATTATACTTTGGATTGAAAAACATAATAAATACCCCTTTTATTTTATTCTTATCCCCTCAGCCAACACCTTTAATTACAATGTTGTTAAATTTTTAAGGCTGACATCCATTATCATTGCGGAATGGGTGAGTGCACCGCACGAAACAAAATCAACTCCGATTTCGGCAATTTCTTTAAGTCGCTCTTTTGTAACATTGCCGCTGCACTCTGTTTGAGCCTTGTCCCCTATCATTTCAACAGCTTTACGCATTGTGTCGTTATCCATATTATCAAGCATAATAATATCCGCACCTGCATCAAGCGCCTCTTTAACTTGGTCAAGCGTTTCGGTTTCTATCTCGATTTTTCTTACAAACGGTGCATAAGCCTTTGCCATCTCAATAGCCTTTGTTACCGAGCCTGCTGCACCGATATGGTTATCTTTAAGCAAAACGCCGTCGGACAGATTATATCTGTGATTTGTTGCACCGCCAACCTTAACAGCATGTTTTTCAAAAGGACGCATATTAGGTGTGGTTTTTCTTGTATCAAGAAGAACGGTTTTGTAATTCTTTAGTTCATTTACATAATCTCTTGTCATAGTGGCAATACCGCTCATACGCTGCAGATAATTGAGTGCAGTTCTCTCGCCCGACAAAATAGCTTTAACATCACCGTAAATTACACCGATTAAATCGCCTTTTTTAACAAAATCACCGTCTTTGAAATTTGCCTCAAATCGGCTTGTATCATCAAGAAGTTTGAATGTACGCTCAAAAACATCAAGACCGCAAATAACACCGTCTTGTTTGCAGATAAGGTCTGCCTTACCCTGCTTATCCTCAGGCATAACGGCATTTGTGCTTACATCTTCTGAAGTAATGTCCTCTTTTAATGTGTTAATGATATAATCATCAACATTAATCTTCATCGTTACACCATTTAGCATAGAATTCCGGGTCCTTTCTTTTTATATCATCCATAATTATATGTTTAAATTCTTTTTGTATTTCGTCTTTTGAAGTATATTTTTCAAGGTCAACATCAGGTATATCCTGCGGTTTAACCGATTTATCATTTGCGATGGTATCAGCCGCTCTTTTTGCAAAAACAAGACTTTCAAGAAGTGAATTTGATGCAAGTCTGTTTTTGCCGTGAACGCCGTTACATGCCGTTTCGCCTACGGCATAAAGATTTTTCATTGATGTTACGCCGTTTGTATCGGTCTTAACACCACCCATCATATAATGCTGTGCCGGTGTTACGGGAACATTGTCCTTTGTCATATCATAACCCTCTTCCATACAAGCCTCAAAAATATTAGGAAATCTTTTTTGAGCTTCCTCACTTGTCATTGTAGGAAGATTAAGATATACATGGTCGGTGCCGAATTTTTTCATTTCCTTAACGATTGCGTTAGTAACAACATCTCTCGGTTGAAGTTCATCGGTAAAGCGTTCACCGTTTTCGTTAAGAAGAACAGCGCCCTCGCCTCTTACGCTTTCACTGATAAGGAAGCGTCTGCCTGCCTTTTTACTGTAAAGAGTGGTTGGGTGAATTTGAATATAATTCATATTTTGAAGCTCAATACCGTGTTTGAGAGCAAGTGCAAACGAATCGCCTGTAATATGCGGATAGTTGGTTGAATTTTTGAAAAGTCCTCCGATTCCGCCGGTTGCGAGAATAATGTTATCCGCAAGAATTGCACCTTTTTCGCCGTATTCGTCAAAACAAACAATACCGTAACAAACATTGTCCTTTTCAATAATGTCAATCATTGTTGTGCGTGTAACAAAGGTAATGTTTGGCTTGGTTTTGGCAATGTCAAGAAGCGTTGCCGTAATTTCTTTACCGGTTTCGTCCTTATGGTGAAGAATACGGTTGCGTCTGTGTGCACCCTCACGGGTGTAATCGTATTCGCCGTCGCCGTCGGTATCAAACTTAACACCCAAATCAACCAGCGTGCCGATAACATCTTGTGACGATTCAATCATAACACGAACAGATTCAGGATTATTTTCATAATGTCCGGCTTTCATAGTGTCCTCAAAATAGCAATCAAAGTCGTTTATGTCTTTAAGAACACAAACACCGCCCTGTGCCAAAAACGAATCACAGTCATCAAGGTTTTCCTTGGTAATTACCAAAACATCCTGTTCTTTTGGCAGACAAAGTGCGGCAAAAAGCCCTGCGACTCCCGAGCCGACAATCACCGTATCGGTTTTTATATAATTATCTTTTTCCATACTTTTTAAATCCTACTATATTAAAATTTGTATTTTTAACTATACTTATTTTAATATATATCTTAATTAATAAAATGTCAATAGAACAGGGTCAGAATTTGTAAAGTTATAAAGAAAAATAATAAAACTTGAAAATATAATAAAAATCATTTATAATGATGATACAAGTGAGAATGAGAGGGAAATGTTCAATATGGATATTAAAAACTTTGAGACCTTTATTCAGGTTGCCGACCAAAGCAGTTTTACAAAGGCGGCAAAAAAACTTGGGTACACTCAGTCCGCGGTTTCGGCACAAATTAAACAGCTTGAGCACTCGTACGGAGTTCTTCTTTTTGAGCGTGTTAACCACACGGTTAAGCTCACGCCTAAAGGAGAGCAAATTCTTCAGCTTGCACAAAAACTTCTTGCCACCGTCGAAGACATTGAAAACACGGCGAGCAGTAAAAAAGATATTAACGGCAAGGTAAGAATTGCCATGTGCGATTCGCTTTGTCATTGGCTTTTTTGGGATAACTTTGACCATTTTCACAATACATACCCCAACATTTCACTCAAGATTTTTCCTGCAAGCACGGAAGAAATGTTCAGGCTTGCCAACCAAAACGATGTTGACCTTATTTTCACTCTTGACAAGCATATTTACGACAGCAACTATACAATCGTTAAAGAGCACAAAGTGAAAACTCACTTTATTATGGGCAACGAAAATCCGCTATACAAAAAAGAAAAGATATCCATTGAAGATGTACTTGAGCAACCGTTTATTCTAACGGAAAAAGGTATGAGCTACCGTCAGCGACTTGACGACTATCTTGCAAAAGAATCAATGGAAATTTCACCGTTTTTGGAAATCGGCGACACGGAGCTTATCTGTCACCTTGTTGAAAAAAATATGGGAATATCCTATTTACCGGACTTCATCACAGATGAATATGTGGCAAAAGGCAAGGTTAAACAATTTGAAGTTGACACCATAAACGATGAAATTTGGGTGCAAATGCTTTATCACAAAAGCAAATGGCTTACACCGGGAATGCAAACGGTTATGGACTACATTTGCAGTATTTTATAATTAACACACATACCGTAAGGCGGCTTATAGCTGTCTTACGGTTTTGTTTTATCATTAGGCTATTGAATAAATTTTGTAAATATAATCAAAAATTTTAATCTTCAAACCCTTGAACATAAATAATTTTGGTGTTAAACTATATATACATTGATAAAATGTACAATGACAAAGGGGTAAAAGATATGAAAAAATCAGTAAAAAGAGTTGCTTGCGTGGCTCTGTCGGCAATTATGATAGGCGGAGCGTTTGCAGGATGTACTGCACAAGACAGCGACAAAGAAAACAAAGTATACAAAATCGGAGTTTGCCAACTTGTTCAGCACGACGCACTTGATAAATCAACCGAAGGCTTCAAAGCTGCGTTAGAAGAAAAGTTCGGCGACAAGGTTGAAATTGATGTACAAAATGCCTCGGGCGACAGTGTAAACTGCACAACAATCGCAAACAAATTTGTGTCATCGGGATATGACCTTATTATGGCAGTTGCAACACCTGCACTTCAGGCTTGTGCAACGGCTACGGCTGCTTCAAGCACACCGGTTGTTGCAACGGCAATTACGAATTTCGGCACGGCTCTCGACATCGATATGGGTGAAACGGACGCAACGGGAATAAATGTAACGGGTACACACGACCTTGCACCGCTTGATAAACAGGCAGAACAGCTCACTACCCTCTTCCCTGACGCTAAAAAAGCCGGCATTCTCTACTGTTCGGCTGAAGCGAACTCAAAGTTCCAGGCAGACGGTATGACGGAAATCCTCAAGGCACAGGGTCTTGAAGTAACATCGTACACATTTACGGATTCCAACGACATTCAGTCCGTCACTCAAAAAGCCGCCGAGAATTCCGATGTTCTCTACATTCCGACCGACAACACGGTTGCGTCAAACGGTGCAATTGTTGACGAAGTTTGTCAAAAAGCAAACACGCCGATTATCAGCGGCGAAACCTCGGCTTGCTTCAAATACAACGGCGTTGCAACTTACTCAATCGATTTCTACGAAATCGGCTACAACGCAGGTCTTATGGCATATGACATCCTTGAAAACGGCAAAGACCCGTCAACAATGAACATTCAGGCTCCGCAAAAGCTCACAGCAGAATACATCCCTGAAATGGCTAAAAAATACGGCGTTCTTGACAAAATCGAAAAGGACGGAACATATCAAGTATTGGACGCTTCGGCAGAATAACAAACAAATAAGGCATAAAAATACACCTCTTCGAACAATTTATCGGAGAGGTGTTACATTTTACTTTTCGATATATTGGAACGATGACGGAACGGTTTTCATATTTCCGTTTTTGTCAAAAGAAACATTAACAACGCTTTTCGACACCGAATCATCATTAAAGACAACTTCAAAAGTGAGAGTGTCTTTTATTTTTGTAAAATCGGTGTCGGGATTTTCGTCAAGAAGTTCATAAAACGCATCACTCATCTTCCAGTTAATTCTAAATCTTCCGTTGCCGTCCTTTTCAAGCTTCATACATCGGCGAAACCTGTCGCCGGACAGAGAGGCGTACTTCTTATTTCGATTTGTAATATAAGTGTTTTGCGTTTCGTCGGCCTGAACATCGCCGCATTTTCGCTTTAAATTTTCATCAAACAATGCGTCCTCGGCAACAATTTCCATTTCTCCGAGCTTTTGATTTGAATTTGTAACACGGATTTCCTTTACATTGGCGTAATCGTCCTCGCTCAAATCAAAATCAAACGCGCCGCAGTAAGCGGAATAAATAATTGTATTGTCCATCCTTTCTGTATGCAAGGATGTTGAAAAATAAACCTCTTCTTCACCGACAAAGCCCTCGACCAGCTTGAAATCCTCATGAATTTGATTAAACATATCCTCTATTTCATCTTCGGATTTTCCTTTAATGCTCCAAGCACCGATTTGACAATACGGCGGCGAATCCACACTTATATTGCTAACATCCATTGCATAGGTTTTTTTGTCATTTGCGTAAACAATATCGACAAATCCCGGTGCAACCTTTGATTGTGTGCTAACCGAAGCGGTTTGCCCGGAAGTGACAACCTTGTCATTACTGATTAAGTCTTTGGCTCCCAAACCTGTCACAACGACTGCCAAAGTCATAACCGATACCAAACCCAACAACATAGGCTTTTTGATTTTTTGTGTGCTTTTGCCGGAACTTTCCTCCAGGCTTGCCTTTAATCTTGTTTGCAAATGGGCATCGGGTTTTACGGAATCTATCGAATTTTTAAAATCATCATATTTCATTTTCGTAGCCCTCCAATTCTAATTTGAGAATATCCCGCCCACGCTTTAATCGCATCTTTACACCGGACTGTGAAATTTTTAATGTATCGGCGATTTGTGCCACGGAATAATCGTAATAGTAATAAAGGATGACAGCAGTTTTGTATTTTGGCGAAAGGTTAACTATCTTTTGCAAAATATCAATTCTGCTTTCATTTTTGATATGCTCCGACTCATCTGAAAAGATATTGTCATCAAGTTGAACGGTTTTATTATCGCTCTTTTTAAGCATATCCTTGCATTGATTTTGCGTTACACGAATGAGCCAAGCCTTTTGATGTTCCTCGGTACTGTCGGGCAGCTTTTGCAAAGCTTTTACAAACACTTCCTGCAAAGCGTCCTCGGCATCGTGAGGGTTGCCGAAATACAAAAATGCAATTTTATAAAGCATTTCTCCGTATTTTTCGTACAACTCATCAAAATTTATCATTGTCATCATCTCCTTCCTCTACTGCTAAAACGAATGTGAGGACAAAACGGTCACATAAAACTGATAAAAAACAGCTCTCCCTGAAATCCAAGGAGAGCCTAAACTGAAGCTTTATCAAATTTACGAGGTTTTGTTGTTGATTGTTGTGCCGTCTACATATTGCGTGCCCGGTTCAGGCTTTTTGCCCGACTTGGCTGCAACAAGCTCATCGCAGGTTACAAACTGATAACCTTTTTTGAGAAGAACGGGAACCATTTTTTCAAACGCATCGGCGGTTGAAGTGTAAATCTCGTGCATAAGAATTATATCGCCGTCGGAAACATTGTTGATAACCGCATTGTATACTTTATCGGCGTTTCTGCTCTTCCAATCCTGAGTGTCGAGCGACCAATAATAAAGCGGCATTTTTTCCTGCTTACAGGTACTGCGAATAAGATCGGTTGTATTACCGCCCGGTGAACGGAATGCTGTCGGACGGACGCCGCAAGCCTTTTCGATAGCGTCAGAAGCCTTTGTGATATCGGACGCGGTGACATTTTTACCGTAATGCTCGTGATTATAGGTATGATTACCGATTTGGCAACCGAGTTCCACCTTACGCTTTACATTCTTTGTAAGATTTGAAGCGTTTGAACCGAGCATAAAGAATGTTGCTTTGATATGATATTTCTCAATTACATCAAGGATTTTGTCAGACGCACCGTTGTAACCCGGACCGTCATCAAATGTAACGGCAATCATAGGTTTTGAGGCATCAACAGCAGATATGCCTGCTGCATCGAGCACCTTTGCGGAAACCGTTTTGCTCCACTTACCCGTGATTTTTTGTTCATTGAAATAAACATAGGAACGAACACGAACATAATATTCGTCGTCGACCTTGAGTTCCAAAATATCGGTAGAATCCGATTTGGCATTTTTTACATTTATACTTTCTTTGTCACTGAAATCATTCGATTTGGCATACTGAATATCGTAGCCGCCGCACCGTGAATTAACCTGCCAGGTAATTTTAAGAGCGTTTGCCTCAACAGCTTCAACCGTTGCCGATTGTGATTTAGGGACTGTACAAGCCGAAACTTCGGTGAATTTTTCACTTTCGATAACACTCTTTTTGGTCTGCTTGAACGCCTTGACACAAAAAGTATACGATGTTGAATCTTTAAGTTTTTTTATTGAACAAGTAAGCTTTTGAGGGTCTTTTACGGTTTTAACTTTTTTTAACTTGTCACCGTTTTTTTGATAGATATAATATCCGTCGGACGAACCTACCCGTTTCCACGATAATTTTATTGAATCTGACGAGGTACCGACAACTTGCGGTGATTTAACAGGTCCGATATTTTGCGAAGAAACACCGCAAATTGCGATTAATCCTGCCAACAAAATGACCGCTACAAGCGTCAAGCCCGTCAATCTGATTTTTCTGGACATAACTTCCTCCGATTACTTAAATTGTGATTATTTTGTGAGTATTATACATCAAAAAATACTTTTTATCAATAGAAAATATAAATTTTTTGTTAACAAAACAAATTAAATAAAGTATACTAAATAATTACTAAATTATTTAATGTTTTTATTGATTTTAAACAAAAAGTATGTTATTATTTTATGCGGTATTTAGACTAATACTAATAAAGAGGATTCAGGAGTAGATTCTCTTAAGAAAAGAGGCAAAAAAATGGAAATTATGATTGCATTTCTTGTCGGTTTCCCTTTTGTGAGTGCGTTATTGCAGGGACTTACAAAAAATAACAAAGCAAGAAAAATCATAACCTATGCATCGGCAGGCGTAATTATATTTACGGCTTTGATGTTCACCGTAACCTATTACACATTGGGTGGCGGTGAAATGACATTCAACGAAACTTCCCTTGTGGGAGGAATACCGTTTGTTGAAATTGTTGACTACCTGATGGTTGCAGGCGAAGTATTTTTGGTGGTGCTTATCACTGTGCTTTCAATAAAGTACAAAAAATATTATGCGGCAATTTTGTCAATAGCACAAACGGGGCTTGAGTTTTGGTATGAATTTTCGGGAGTTAAGCCTGAAAATCAAATCAGTAACTTATACTGTGACCAACTCACAATTATTATGGTACTTATTGTTGCTGTTGTGGGTACGCTTATCACCGTATACGCATGCGGCTACATGGACGATTATCATCACCACCACGACGATGTTAAAGACAGACGGGGCTTTTTCTTTGCGATTATGTATGTATTCATAGGTGCAATGTTCGGTCTTGTGCTTTCAAACAACCTCATTTGGTTGTATTTCTTCTGGGAAGTAACAAGCGTTTGCTCGTTTCTTCTTATCGGATACACAAAAACAGGCGAAGCTGTCAACAACTGCTTTAAGGCTTTGTGGATGAATCTTCTCGGCGGTTTGGGAATGGCAGGAGGCATTGTAATATTCGGTATCAATCACGGTGTTACAGACTTGCAAGGCATACTTATGCAAAACAAATCGGTTATAGTTTTACCGATTATTTTCCTTTCATTCGGTGCTCTTACAAAAAGTGCACAACTTCCGTTTTCAAAATGGTTGCTCGGAGCAATGGTTGCACCTACTCCGTCATCGGCACTTTTACACAGTGCAACAATGGTTAAAGCAGGCGTTTATCTTTTAATCCGAATTGCACCGGCTATGAGCGGAGAATTCAGCGGATATATGGTAGGTCTTGTAGGCGGTCTGACATTCCTTGCAATGTCTATGCTTGCAATCACGGCATATGACGGCAAAAAGGTCTTGGCTTATTCGACTCTTTCAAACCTTGGACTTATCACGGCTTGTGCCGGCGTCGGCACCGAAGAAACCGTTTGGGCAGCTATATTCCTTGTAATATTCCACGCCGTATCAAAATCGCTTTTGTTCCAAACAGTCGGTTCTATTGAACATCAAACCGGTTCAAGAGATATAGAAACAATGCACGGCTTAGTAAGAAGATATCCGTATCTTACTTGGACACTTGTTGTCGGTATTGCGGGTATGTTCCTTGCTCCGTTCGGTATGCTCGTTTCAAAATGGGCGGCACTCAAAGCCTTTGTTGACACAGGTCTTACAAGCGGTAACACACTTGAAATAATCGTGTCTACAATTCTTGTGCTTTGCATTTGCTTCGGTTCGGCAACAACACTTTTCTATTGGTCAAAGTGGCTTGCAACTGTACTTTCTTCAAATCCTGCCGACAAGCGACACAAAAACACAATCACTTCAAACCAGTGGATTTCGCTTTTCACTCACGCAGGACTTATGATTCTTATTGTATTTGCGTTTCCGCTTATTTCTAAATATGTTGTTAAGCCATATGCGGCAGAAGTATTCAACAACGACTATGCAGTTATTTCAAGCGAAAACATTGTGCTTACGATATTAATGGTTGTATTCATATTTGTTATTCCTTTGCTTACATATATTCTCATTGCAAAGAACAGACCTTTTCCAAAGGCTGACAGATACTTTAACGGCGGAGGTACTCCTGACCAAGTCGGCTTTATCGATTCATTTGGCAACGAAAAGAAAGAATTTCTTACGAACTGGTATATGGAGGACATCTTCGGTGAAAGTCATATGTACAAGCCGAGTGTATATGTATCGATATTCTTAATTGTTGCATTTACCGTTGCGGCAATAGTGACAGGAGGTTTGTGCTAATGAAAAATACAGTTTTACCAATCATCAGTGCAGTGCTCTATTTGATACTCGCTCCGTTTTTGGGTGCACTCCTTGCCGGAGTTGACAGAAAAATCACCGCAAGAATGCAAGGCAGACAGGGTCCACCTGTTCTTCAACCGCTTTACGATGTGGCAAAGCTTTTGAAAAAGCAAACAAAGGTTATCAACAGAGTTCAAATGCTCTATCTTTTCTCGTTTTTGTTTTTCATTATCGTAACGGGTGTGCTTTTCTTTGCCGGATATGACATCTTGCTCATACTCTTTACACTTACAACGGCAAACATTTTCCTTGTAATTGCCGCATCAAGCGGTCACTCACCGTACGCTTTTATGGGTGCAAGCAGAGAACTTGTGCAAATGCTTGCATATGAACCTATGGTTCTTATTACGGCAATAGGATTTTACATTGTGTCGGGTAGCTTTAGAGTATCTAAAATTGCAACTCACGAAAGTTTGCCGGCGATTGTTCTTTTGCCGGGTATTTTCCTCGGATTTATATTCATCCTTACAATTAAACTTCGTAAGCATCCGTTTGACCTTTCAACATCGCACCACGCTCACCAAGAAATGGTAAAAGGTATTACAACCGAGTTCAACGGTAAGATGTTTGCTATTGTTGAGATTTCTCACTGGTATGAAAACATTTTCCTTTTGGGACTGTTGTCGCTTTTCTTCCTCAATGCCAATAAGTGGAGCGTGCTTCTTGCAATAGTATGTATGGTTATATGCTACTTTGTTGAAATACTTGTTGACAATACAAACGCGAGACTCAAATGGAAACAAATGCTTGATAATACATGGATTGTTACCGCCGTTTTAGGGGCACTCAATCTTATTATTATCGAAGTGCTTAAAGGCAAGGGGGTAATATAAATGGCAGATGTAACGAAATCACCTTGGATTATGCATTATGACGGAAGCTCGTGCAACGGATGTGACATCGAGGTTTTAGCGTGCCTAACTCCATTATATGATATAGAACGCTTTGGTATTATCAACACGGGTAATCCGAAGCATGCGGACATTTTACTTATCACGGGCTCGGTTAATTCACAAAACGAAAGCGTTGTTAAGCAAATTTATGAACAAATGACAGAGCCGAAAGTTGTATGTGCAATAGGGATTTGTGCGTGTAACGGCGGTGTATTTAAAGACTGCTACAATATTTTGGGCGGTGTTGACAAGGCCATACCGGTTGATATTTATGTTCCGGGATGTGCCGCAAGACCTCAGGCTATTATTGACGGCGTTGTAAAATCGCTTGCTCTTCTTAAAGAAAAGAGTGCAAAACTCGAAGCAAACAAAAAAGAAATAAAGGAGGCGGACAAAGTTGAATAATTACAATGATTTTGCAATTACAAAGGTTACTAAAGACGAACTTTACAATATTATGCAAAAGAAATACGAAGACGGCTACCGTCTTTCACAAATTTGTTCCGTAGCCTTCGAAGGATATAACGAGGTATTTTACTCCGTAAACAAGGAGTATCTTATGGAAAACTACAAAATCGAACTTCCTATAGACGAAGAAATCAAAAGCTTTTCGGACATCTTCCCTGCCGCAACTCTTTACGAAAACGAAATCAAAGAGCTTTGGGGAGTTAAAGTCGTAGGAATGAGTATCGACTACCACGACAAATTTTACAGAATCAAAGAAGAAACACCGTTCAAAAAACAAATCACGGTAACAAGAAAGGAGGACAAGAAGGATGAGTAAGCAATCAATTGTTCCTTTCGGTCCTCAACACCCGGTTTTGCCGGAGCCTATCCACATTGACCTTGTTCTTGAGGACGAAAAGGTTGTGGAAGCAATTCCGTCAATCGGTTTTATTCACAGAGGACTTGAAATACTCGCAGAAAAAAGAGATTTTAACGACTATCAATATGTTGTAGAAAGAACTTGCGGAATTTGTTCATTCGGTCACGGTCTCGGCTACTGCGAAGCACTTGAAGCAATATTCAATGCGGAAGTGCCTGAAAGAGCAAAGTTTTTGCGTACATTTTGGTTTGAAATGAGCCGTATACATTCTCACCTTTTGTGGCTCGGACTTCTTGCCGACGCTTTCGGATTTGACGCACTGTTTATGCAGGCGTGGAGAATGAGAGAAAAAGTTCTTGATATGTTTGAAGAATCAACAGGCGGTCGTGTTATCTTTTCCATTAACAAAATCGGCGGTGTTCTCAAAGATATGGACAGCGGTATGATTAACGGTTTTGTTGACATACTTAACGGTATGGAAAAAGACATCAGAAGAATGACAAATGTTTTTCTTAACGACTATTCCGTACAAAAAAGGCTCAAGGGTGTGGGTATCCTTACAAAAGAGGACGCATACAAGCTTAGTGCCGCAGGTGCTATGGCAAGAGCAAGCGGAATTGAAATGGATATGAGAAAAACGGGATATGAAGCGTATGACAAGATTGATTTTGACATCATCACATCAAACGACTGTGACGGATACGCAAGATGTGCCGTAAGAATCGGCGAAATCTTTCAATCGATTGAAATCATCCGTCAATGTGCACAAAAGATGCCACAGGGTGCAATTTGCAATCCGCAAAAAGGCAATCCGAACGGCGAAGCATTTGTCAGAATCGAACAGCCTCGCGGTGAGGCAATTTACTATGCAAAGGCTAACGGAACAAAGTTTCTTGAAAGATTCAGAATCCGTACCCCAACCTTTACGAATATTCAGTCACTCATTCACATTTTACCGGGCAGTGAGCTTGCCGATGTTCCTATGCAAGTGCTCACTATCGACCCGTGCATAAGCTGTACGGAAAGATAAAATAAGGAGGAGTGAGAAATGAAACTTATGGATTTTACCGGTTTTGCTATTAAAAACCTTTTTTCCAAACCGGCTACAAAAAATTATCCTGCCGAACCGGCGGTATATCCGGAGCGTTCGAGAGGACATATAGAAATTGACATTGACGCTTGCGTTATGTGCGGAATGTGTCAAAGAAAGTGCCCGTCGGGTGCCATTACCGTTGACCGTGCAACAAGAACCTGGTCTATTGAAAGAATGGGTTGTGTTCAATGCGAAAACTGTGTTTCGGGTTGTCCTAAAAAATGCCTGAGTATTAAGCCGGGCTACACCGAACCGAGCACAACTATGACTGTTGACAGCTATTCGCAACCGATTCCCGAGAAGCCGGCAAGCGACGATACTCAGAATAATTCAGGCGACGCACCTGCTCTTACATCGGGCAAAATCACAAACAATATGGACATCTGTATTCTTTGCGGACTTTGTGCAAAAGCCTGTCCGTCGGACGCCATTACCGTTGACAGAGGTGCAAAAACCTGGACAATTAACCGTGACGATTGCGTTCAGTGCGGTGCCTGCATAGACGCATGCAAAAAATTTCACGCACTCAGCTATGCCGAAGATGACGGTGAAGAGGGCGAAGCAGTATTTTCAAAAGACGGTTCAGCTACACCGCAAAAATCTGCTCCTAAAAAAGAAGCTCCAAAGGCTGAAAAGAAAGAGGAAACAAAGAGCGATATTAAGCTCGGCAAGATTTCAACAACAAAGCCTGATAAGAGCCTTACATACGGCAAAATAGCAGTTGATATCGAAAACTGTATTTTATGCGGATTATGTGCAAGAGCGTGTCCGGTAAGTACGATAACAGTTGACAGAAAAGAAACAAAAACTTGGACTATCGACAGAGATAACTGCTTAAACTGCGGTTGCTGTATTGATGCGTGCAAGAAACAACAATGCATCGGCTATGCCGCTGACGACGGTGAATACGGCGATGTAACCTACAAAAAGGAAGCGTAAAACATAACTAAAAAATACACCTTTACGGGTATTGTTCAGGGAATAGGATTTCGCCCTACCGCCCTGAGGCTCGCACAGGAGCTTGATGTAAAAGGCGAAGTAAAAAACACAGGCGGTAATGTTGAAATTATCGCACAGGCAGAAAATAAGGCGTTGGAAGATTTTGTCCGACGCCTTATCGGTATGTTTAACATAAAAGCATATAGGGAAGAAATCACTGAAAACAAAAGCTATACAGAGTTCAAAATCGTTCATTCGAAAAACGATAACGAAATTCCGTTTATCACTCCCGATTTGGCAACCTGTGAAAGCTGTGAAAAAGAGCTTAAAGATGAAAACAATCGCAGATACAGACACCCGTTTATAAGCTGTATCAACTGCGGAGCACGATATACAATAATAAACACTCTGCCGTATGACAGAGAAAACATCACTATGAGTGTATTCCCTCTTTGCGACGAATGTAAAAAGGAATACACGACACCAAGTAACATACGCTGTCACGCACAAACTATTGCGTGTAACAACTGCGGACCGACAACGAACATTCCGATTGACGAAGCGATAAAAGTGCTCAAAGACGGAGAAATACTTGCCATCAAAGACATTGGCGGTTACCATCTGTCGTGTATATGCGAAAGCGACTGTGCTCTGAAGCTCCGTGAAATCAAAGGACGGGAAACAAAGCCGTTTGCCGTAATGTTTAAAGACATAAACGAAACAAAGGAATACTGTGAGGTAAATAAAAAAGAGGAGGAATTGCTTCTCTCACCGGCAAGACCGATTGTTTTGCTGAAAGCGAAAAAGCAATTTCCGCACGGGATATGCGATAATTCGGACTTTATAGGTGCGTTTTTGCCGTGCAATCCGATACAAATACTTATACTCAACAGCGTGTCGCCGCTTATTATGACAAGTGCAAATCTATCGGGCGAACCGATAATAATCGATGATGAGAAAATCAAGAAATTCGGCGTTAAAGTTTTATCGCACGACAGAGAAATACTCACACCGATTGATGACAGCGTAGTACAAATCAATGCGGGCGAGGTACAGTTTATCCGCCGTGCAAGAGGATATGTTCCGCTTGCGATTGATGTGGGAATTAAAGCGAAAAGCAACATTCTTGCACTTAGCGGTGACCTTAAAAGCAGTTTTGCGATTATGCACGGCAGTGCTGTTTATCCGTCGCAATACTTTGGCGATTTGGAAAACACAAAATATTTTGAAGCGTACAAAAATAACATTGAGCGTTTTTGCAAACTTCACAGTTTTACGCCCGACACTACGGTTTGTGATATGCATCCGATGTATTATTCATCAACGGCAATGCAAACGAACAAAAAATATCAACACCACATGGCACACGCTTACAGCGTTATTGCCGAGCACAAGCTGAAAGGCGATGTGTTAAGTTTTGTGTTTGACGGCACGGGCTACGGCACGGACGGAGCAATTTGGGGCGGCGAAGTTTTTTTAAATCAAAAAAGGGTTGAGCACCTTGAATACACGAAAATGCTTGCGAGTGACGAAATATCAAAAAATGCCGACCTCTGCCTTGCTTGTTATGACGGGAGCAATCCACTTATAAAAAGTGCAATTGAGCACAATATAAACACGGTAAATTCCTCCAGCATGGGAAGGTTGTTTGACGCCGTGGCGGCTGTGCTTGACATTTGCCATTACAACTCCTACGAGGGCGAATGTGCAATTATGCTTGAGAATGAGGCGAGAAAAGCTGTAAATGCTTATCATCTTACGCCTACTCTTTCGCCGAAAAAAATCATTGAAGAAATAAAAAAGGCTAATGCGTATAAGGAAGAAATTGTACTCGGTTTTCACTATATGCTTGCCGAAGTTATACTCGACATATCAAAAAAATACAACGCAAAGCAAGTCACTCTGAGCGGCGGTTGTTTCAACAACCGAATACTCACAGGGCGGACTTTTGAACTTTTGACGCAAAACAGTATAAATGTATATATAAATAACAAAGTGCCGTCGGGCGATCAGGGTATTTGCCTCGGTCAAGCCTATCTTGCGGCACTTGACGAACAGGAAGAAGGATGATTATGTGCGTTGCGGCACCGGGAAGAATAATTGAGATAGACGGCAATACTGCAAAAATCGACTACTCATCAAACATCACATCTGCTAACAAGGGCATTGTTGATTGCAAGGTGGGCGACTGGGTTTTGGTTCACGCAGGGCTGATAATTCAGGTTTTGCCCGAAAACGAGGCACAGTATATGGTTGACCTTTTCAACGACCTTGAGGAGCTTGGACGATGAATATAAACGATGTTATAAAAGCACTCAAAGAATATGACGGCGAAGATATAACGCTGATGGAAGTTTGCGGAACTCACACGGCATCAATCAGCGAAAACGCCATTCCGTCACTTATAAGCGATAAAATTCATCTTATCAGCGGACCGGGGTGTCCCGTGTGCGTAACAGTATCCGACTATGTTGACAGACTGATTGAACTTGCACTTGACGGCAATGTAATAGTTACATTCGGCGATATGATAAGAGTTCCGGGCAGTAAAAAAGCCCTCAAAGACATAAAGTTTGAGGGAGCGGATATAAGAATGGTGTATTCTCCTACGGAAACAGTCGCACTTTCAAAAGCCGAACCGGAGAAAAACTTTGTTTTTGCCGCTGTCGGATTTGAAACCACGACACCGATATATGCACTTTTACTTGACGAAATTATCAAGCAAAAAATTGAAAACATCAGGCTTTTGACTGCACTTAAAACGATGCCCAATGTCATAGCCGCTTTATGTGAAAAGGATAACAAAATTGACGGATTTTTAGCTCCGGGTCATGTGGCAACAATTACAGGCAGTGACGCATTTGTGCCGCTTGCCGAAAAATACAGTCTACCGTTTGCTGTCATCGGATTTGAAGCCGAAGAAATACTGTCGGCAATTTACGCACTTGTTAAGTTACACGGGCAAGGCAAGGTAATTAACCTTTACAAATCTGCAGTGTCAAGCGACAGAAACGAAAAGGCATTTGAAATTGTACACAAATATTTTGAAGAATACGATGCTCCTTGGCGAGGACTGGGCACTGTAAAAGGCTCGGGTATGGCACTCAAGGACAAATATTCAAAATACGACGCAGGTTCAAGAACGCTTACAAATGATTATTCGTATCAAAAAGGCTGTTCGTGCGGGGAAATTATTTCCGGACTGAAAAAACCGAGCGACTGCCCTCTTTACGGCAAAATTTGTACACCGGAAAATCCAAAAGGTGCTTGTATGGTAAGCAACGAAGGTTCGTGCTTTAACTACATAACGAATAACAGAAAATAAAAATTAACCCTTTTGCCAACACTGTGTGTTGCCACCTTCCTTACAACAAAGGGGCTTATAAGGGAAACAAGGAATTATATATGAAAATTACATTATCACACGGAAGCGGCGGCAAGGCTACAAGCGAGCTTATAGATAAAATTTTTGCCAAAAGCTTTTCAAACCCGATACTTAATATGATGGAGGACAGTGCGGTCGTTGACGGATACGGCAAAATTGCGATAACCACGGACAGTTTTGTTGTTACTCCCCTATTCTTCAACGGCGGAGATATCGGCAAACTTGCCGTTTGCGGAACGGTAAACGACCTGCTTATGCGCGGAGCAGTGCCTAAATACATCACCTCGGCATTTATCATTGAAGAGGGTGCGGACACAGAAACACTTGAACGAATTGCAAAATCTATGGCGGACACGGCGGCAGAAGCCGGAGTTTGCGTTGTTGCCGGCGACACAAAGGTTATCGAGGGCAACGGCGGTATTTATATTAATACTGCAGGAGTAGGTTTTGTTGACAACGAAAACATAGTTTCCACAAATCTCCAAGACGGCGACTGTATAATTGTCAGCGGCACAATGGGCGACCATCACGCAACAATTCTGTCGGCGAGAATGGAAATCGAAAACAACATAAAGTCGGACAACGCTCCGTTAACGGACATTGTAAAAAATCTTATCGACGGCGGAGTTGACATTCATTGTATGCGTGATGTTACCAGAGGCGGACTCGGAACCGTGCTAAACGAACTTGCAAATGCGTCAGACAAAGGAATTGAAATTGAAGAAAGTGCAATTCCTGTCACCGACGAAGTAAGAGCATTTTCAAAAATTCTCGGTCTTAATATTTTACATATGGGCAACGAGGGTAAGCTTGTTGCGGTTGTGCCGAGTGAACAATCCGACAAGGCTTTACAAATAATAAAGCAATGCAAGTACGGCGAAAATGCAGAGATTGTCGGAAAAGTTACTAACGGAAATGGCGTAACTTTGATTACTCCGCTTGGCGGGCAACGAAAAGTCAATGTGCTGATTGGCGAGGGATTGCCGAGAATTTGCTGATACACAAAACAAAAAGATGAGCCGCATCAAAAACACGGTTCATCTTTTTTTGCATAATATGCAGAGAGGACTTATTTAATTTTATCGAATGCCTGTTCAAGGTCGGCAATGATATCGTCGATATGCTCTGTACCGATTGAAAGGCGGATAGTGTTTGACTTAATATTCTGTTCTGCAAGTTCCTCAGGGCTAAGCTGTGAGTGAGTTGTTGTTGCAGGGTGAATAACAAGTGACTTAACATCAGCTACATTTGCAAGGATTGAGAAAATTTGAAGCGAGTCGATAAACTTCTTAGCTTCTGCTTCACCGCCCTTGATGTCAAATGTAAAGATTGAGCCGGCACCGTTAGGGAAATATTCGTTGTAAAGTGCCTGGTACTTAGGGTCAAGTGACGGGTGGTTCACCTTTTCAACAAGCGGATGATTGTTGAGGTATTCAATAACTTTCTTTGCATTTTCAACATGGCGTTCTACACGAAGTGAAAGTGTTTCTGTGCCTTGAAGAAGAAGGAATGCGTTGAAAGGTGAAATTGTAGCACCTGTGTCACGAAGAATGATTGCACGAATGTAAGTAACAAATGCAGCAGCACCTACTGCGTCTACAAAGCTGATTCCGTGATAGCTTGGGTTAGGGTCTGCGATTTGCGGGAACTTACCTGAAGCTTTCCAATCAAAATTACCACTGTCTACAATAATACCGCCGAGGGTTGTACCGTGACCGCCGATGAACTTTGTTGCCGATGAAGCGATAATATCTGCGCCAAGCTCGATTGGACGGAGAAGATAAGGTGTTGTGAATGTGTCGTCAACTACAAGCGGAATATTGTGCTTGTGAGCGATTTCGGCAACTGCCTTAATGTCGATAATATTTGAATTCGGATTACCCAAAGTTTCAATAAAAATGGCCTTTGTATTGTCCTGAATTGCGTCTTCAAAATTTTGAACATCGTCAGGGTCAACAAATGTTGTTGTTACACCGCTGTGTGGGAAAGTGTGGGCAAGATAGTTGTATGTGCCACCGTAGATTGTTTTTGCTGCTACGATATGATCACCCGACGAAGCAAGTGCCTGGAACACATAAGAAATTGCCGCAGCACCCGAAGCTGTTGCCAAACCTGCTACACCGCCCTCAAGAGCCGCAAGTCTTTGTTCGAGAACATCCTGTGTGCTGTTTGTAAGTCTGCCGTAAATGTTACCTGCATCTGCAAGACCGAATCTTGCCTGTGCGTGGTCGCTGTTGCGGAAAACATAAGAAGTTGTTTGATAAATCGGAACTGCTCTTGCATCAGATGCCGGGTCCGGTGATTCCTGTCCTACGTGAAGTTGTAATGTTTCAAATTTATAATTAGCCATGATAATAATTTCCTTTCAAGTTAAAAAATGTTTTTGTTAAAGTTAAAATCGTTTCAGTAAAATCAGCAACAAAAACACATTCGTCCGAAACGGAAGTTTTGGCGTAATAATTGTTCAAACAAATTGTTCATAACCAAATCTCCTATCACCTACTGCACAAGTAGGTTTTGTTGTTATGTTTGCATTATAACCTATAAAACCCACTATGTCAATAGGTTTTATGTATTTTTTTCAAAAAACTTGACAAAACCCTGTTTATATGGATAATGATATTGGGTGATATAATGAATAAAGAACAGTTATTATATATATTAGATAGCGTAAAAAACGGCGGCATATCCCCCGAAGATGCGTTAAGTCAAATCAAACTTGCACCGTATGAAAATATAGGATTTGCAAATGTTGACACATCACGCTCACTGCGTCACGGCGTAGGAGAAGTAATCTACGGCGAGGGTAAAAATGCCGAACAAATAATAGCCATTGTGCAAAAGCTCATTGACAGCGGAGAAAAAACAGTGCTCATCACCCGCATTGACAAAGAAAAAGCAGAATATGTAAACAAAGACATACCGCTTGACTATGACGAAGAATCAAGAACGGCGGTTGCAGGGATAATTCCAAAACCGAACGGCAACGGAAAGATAGTTGTTTGCTGTGCCGGAACATCTGATTTATACTGTGCAAAAGAAGCGGTAATCACCGCCAAAACATTCGGCAACGAAGTTGTAGAAATGTTTGATGTGGGTGTTGCAGGAATACACAGACTGCTTGACAAGGCGGAAGTTCTGTCAAGTGCAACGGCTGTTATTGCGATCGCAGGAATGGAGGGCGCACTTGCAAGCGTTGTGGGCGGACTCGCCTCCTGCCCTGTTATTGCCGTGCCTACAAGTGTTGGCTACGGTGCAAATTTCGGCGGAGTTTCGGCTCTGCTGGCTATGCTCAACAGCTGTGCAAGCAATGTCAGTGTTGTTAACATAGACAACGGTTTCGGAGCGGCGTATATTGCAAGTATGATAAACCACCAAGGACAATAAATAAAATGAAGACTTTACACATAGAAGCAAATATGGGCATTGCCGGCGATATGCTTTGTGCGGCTCTGCTTGATACGCTCAATAAAGAAGATAAAGAATATATAATAAATAAATTAAATACATTATTATGCGATGTAACCGTCAGTCTTAATGAAGTCAGCAAATGCGGAATCCGTGCATCGAAATTCGATGTTGACATAATAAAAGACGGACACACTCACACGAGCATATCCGATATATACAAAATCATTGACGGATTTGACATTCCAAAAAACACAAAAAGCAACGCTAAGGCAGTGTACAAACTTATTGTCGAAGCGGAAAGCAAAGTACACGGCACAGCCGCCGTCGATGTGCACCTGCACGAAGTCGGCACAAAAGACGCGATTATTGACATAACCGCCTGCTGTATGCTGATTGACTTTTTAAAAATTGACAAAATCACCTGCTCACCGATTGTAACGGGCTACGGCGAAGTAAAAACCGCTCACGGAATTATGCCAGTTCCTGCACCGGCAACCGCAGAACTTCTCAAAGACATACCGACCGTCACAGGTGAAATCAAAAGCGAGTTGACTACTCCGACAGGTGCGGCACTTGTTAAATATTTTGCAGATGAATTCACAAATTCCAATGTCGGATATACAAATATAGGCTACGGCGGCGGAACAAAAGATTTTGAGAAGCCGAACATAGTTAGGGCTTTTACAGGCGAAAGCGATACGGACACTGTATTTGAACTGCGTTGTCAAATTGACGATATGACCGGCGAAGAAATGGGATATGCAATAAACAAAATGCTCACCCTCGGTGCAAAAGACGCATATGTTAAGCCTATTATTATGAAAAAAAGCCGTCCCGCTTTTGAATTTACGGTTATATGCTCCCCTGCCGACAAAGACGAACTCACTCGGCAGATGTTCAAACACACAACCACGCTTGGGATAAGACAAATTGAGTGTGCACGGGCAATCCTCAACAGAGAAATATGTGAAAAAAACGGTGTTCGCATCAAGCGTTCGCAAGGCTACGGCACACAAACCGAAAAAATCGAATTTGACGACATTGTAAAAATTGCGGAAGAAAACGGCATTTCCGTTTTTGAAGCAAGAAAACTGATTGAAAAATAAAATCGCCCCTGTAAAGGTTGTCTCTTTACAGGGGCTTGTGCTGTCTTATCTTGCTTTTGTTGCGATTTCGGTTACGATTCTTGAAAGGAATTCATCAACAGAGGTTGCACCCTCGTCGCCGTTCTTTCTTGAACGGACGGAAATTGTGTTTGCCTCAACATCCTTATCGCCCACGATAATCATATAAGGGATTTTTTCCATTTGAGCAGAACGAATCTTGAAGCCTGTCTTTTCGCTTCTGTCATCAAGTTCGCAACGAACGCCTGCTGCCTGAAGTTTTGACATAACCTCACGGCAATAATCTTGATGTCTGTCGGCAACAGGAAGAAATCTTACCTGAATAGGAGAAAGCCATGTCGGGAAAGCACCTGCATACTTCTCGATGAGGAGAGCAAGAGTTCTCTCGTAGCAACCGATTGAAGTTCTGTGGATAATATAAGGATTCTTCTTTTGACCGTCCTTGTCCACATATTCCATACCGAACTTTTCTGCAAGCATTTGGTCGATTTGAATAGTAACAAGAGTGTCTTCCTTACCGAATACATTTTTAATTTGAATATCAAGCTTCGGTCCGTAGAATGCGGCTTCACCGATACCGACTTTATAATCAATGCCGAGGTCGTCAAGAATAGTTTTCATAACGCCCTGTGCTTCGTCCCACTGCTCTTTTGTGCCGATATACTTTTCTGTATCTTCGGGATCCCACTGTGAAAAACGGTATGTGAGGTCTTCTTTAAGCCCGAGGACTTCCATCATATAGTTTGTAAGCTCAAGGCAAGCCTTAAACTCATCTTCAAGCTGATCCGGACGGCACATCAAGTGACCCTCGGAAATTGTGAACTGACGAACACGGATAAGACCGTGCATTTCGCCCGACGCCTCGTTACGGAAAAGAGTTGATGTTTCGTCATATCTAAGCGGAAGGTCACGGTACGATCTTGCTCTGTTAAGATATGCCTGATATTGGAACGGACAAGTCATAGGACGAAGTGCAAAAACTTCCTTGTCCTTTTCCTCGTCGCCGAGAACGAACATACCGTCTTTATAGTGATCCCAGTGACCCGAAATTTTGTAAAGATCGGATTTCGCCATAAGAGGAGTTTTTGTAAGAAGCCAGCCTCTCTTTTCTTCCTCATCTTCTACCCAACGCTGAAGTGTTTGGATAATTTTTGTACCCTTTGGAAGAAGAATAGGCAAACCCTGACCGATGTAATCAACCGTTGTAAAGAGTTCAAGCTCTCTGCCGAGTTTGTTGTGGTCACGCTTTTTAGCCTCTTCAAGAGCGGCAAGATGTTCTTCAAGCATTGAAGCTTTAGGGAAAGCAGTACCGTAAACACGGCAAAGCATCTTATTTTTCTCATCGCCTCTCCAATAAGCACCTGTGCACTGTGTAAGCTTAAATGCCTTTACAACCTTCATATCCATAAGGTGAGGTCCTGCACAAAGTTCTGTGAATTCGCCCTGCTCGTAAAAGCTGATAGCCTCGCCTTTTTCTGCGTGTTCCTTGATAAGCTCAATTTTATAAGGCTCATTTTTGTTTTCCATAAGAGCGATTGCTTCGTCAACAGGAAGTTCAAATCTCTTGATTTCAGGATTTTCCTTAACAATCTTCTTCATTTCGGCTTCAATCTTTGTTAAATCCTCCGGTGAGAAAGATTTTTCAACATCAAAATCATAGTAAAAGCCGTTGTCGATTGCAGGACCGATTGTAAGCTTTGCTTCCGGATAAAGGCGTTTAACTGCCTGTGCCATAATATGTGAAGCGGTGTGATTAAATGCCTTTCTGCCGTCCTCGTCGTCAAATGTGAGTATTTCAAGGCTTGCGTCGGCGTCAATAACTGTTCTCAAATCTTTAACCGCACCGTTGATTTTGCAACAGGTTGCGTTTCTGAAAAGTCCCATAGAAATGTCTTTTGTGATGTCGGCGGCTGTTTTTGCTTCGTTATACTCTAAAACAGAGCCGTCTTTTAATGTGATTTTCATAATCTCAATTCCTCCTTAATAATAAAAAAATCACCCTGATAAACAGGGTGAATAAATATCCACGGTTCCACCTGAATTGCGATAATAAATATCGCCGCTCAACGCTCTGTAACGGGAGCTCCCGACCTGAATTAAAGGCACTCCGAGGTGGTAACAGACCTTGTTTGATACACCCTTTCACCAACCGAGTGCTCTCTGAAATCTTGCAAGAAATGCCGTGTCCTCATCAATGTTTTTTCTTTTGAAAGTATAATAACACCAATGTTTTTGTTTGTCAAGCAACAAATTTTCAAACCCAAAACACAGCGTAAAATATAAAATATTTTCTTGACAAATACTATATATTGAAGTATTATATTTGTGACATTCTGTATATAAACCTATTGTAATACAGCAGTTCAAATGTCAAAATTGCATAAAACTGTACCTTTTCTGATGAAATTAACAATTATGTAAAAAACTAAAACAGAAGGAGGTGCTATTGATATGAAAGTAAGTATTATTGTTTTAATAATTATTGCACTTGTATGTGCCGTGATTTTTGCCGTTCTCGGATTTTTATTGGGTTATAATAAAAGAGGCAAAGATGACGAAGCAACAAAAGGCAACGCACAAGAAGAAGCAAATAAAATCTTGAACAATGCCCTTTCGGAAGCTGAAAAGACAAAGAAAACACAGCTTATGGAGGCAAAGGACGAAATTCACAAACTCCGTTCGGACGCAGACAAAGATATACGCGAAAGACGAAACGAAGTTCAAAAACAAGAAAAAAGACTTAACCAGCGTGAAGAGTATCTTGACAAAAGATCAGACACATTGGAAAAGAAAAACGAAGCTTTAAGCGAAAAAATTAAAGCTGCTGATGACAAATTACTCGAAATCGATGGCATCAAGAAAAGTCAGTTTGATATGCTTGAAAGAATTTCAGGCTTATCACAAGAGGATGCGAAATCTCAGCTTATGAGTTCACTCGAATCCGAGCTTGATATTGAAAAGAGCAAAAGAATTCTTGAACACGAGCAGATGATTAAAGACCAAAGCGATGTTATCGCAAGGGAAATCATCGGCACGGCAATCCAACGTTGTGCGGCTGACCACACAGCAGAAACAACGGTATCCGTAGTTTCACTGCCGTCAGACGAAATCAAAGGACGCATTATCGGAAGAGAGGGTCGTAACATCCGCTCTATCGAAAAAATCACAGGTGTTGAGCTCATTATTGACGACACACCGGAAGCTATTACAGTCAGCTCATTTGACCCGGTAAGACGAGAAATTGCCCGTCTTACACTTGAAAGATTGATTCAAGACGGCCGTATTCACCCTACAAGAATTGAGGAAATGTACGAAAAGTCAAAGAGAGAAATCAATCAAACAATCAAATCGGAGGGTGAAAAAGCCGTTATCAGTGCAAACTGCGGTTCGGTTCATCCGGAACTCGTTAAACTTTTAGGTAAATTAAGATACCGTACTTCGTACGGACAAAGCGTACTTAAGCACTCACTTGAAGTTTCATACATTGCAGGTCTTATGGCTGCCGAACTCGGAGCCGATGAAAAGCTTGCAAGAAGAGCCGGTCTTCTTCACGATATAGGTAAGGCACTCGACCACGAAATGGAAGGAAGCCACGTTGCTCTCGGTGTTGAATTTGCAAGAAAGTACAAAGAAAGCGAAGCAGTTGTTCATGCAATTCAAGCTCACCACGGTGATGTTGAATGTAAAACAATAGTCGCCTGCCTTGTACAGGCTGCCGACGCAGTTTCTGCCGCAAGACCGGGTGCAAGAAGAGAAAACATTGAGCACTATATCAAGCGTTTACAGCAGCTTGAAGAAATCTCAACAAGTTTTAACGGCGTTGAAAAAGCATATGCTATTCAAGCAGGCCGTGAAGTAAGAGTTATGGTTAAGCCGGATGTTGTCTCTGACCAAAAGATGCCGTATATCGCACATGAAATCGCAAAGAAAATTGAAGAGGAAATGGAATATCCGGGTCAAATCAAGGTTAATATCATCCGTGAAAGCCGACACTCAGATGTTGCAAAATAGTAATTAGCTATTACTCAATAGGGTTGCCGTGCGGTAACCCTATTTTGAATTGTGAAAGGAAGTACATTATGATTAAACACATTGTTTGCTTTAAGCTCAAAGATAACAGCGAGGAAGAATGTAACAAAGCCGCAGAGGTTTTGCGTTCTATGGAGGGCAAAGTTAACCTTATTCGTGACATCGAAGTAGGAGTTGACTTCTTACATTCTCAGCGTTCATATGATGTTATTTTACAAGTAGTTTTGGACGATGCCGAGGCACTTGAAAAATATCAAAATGACGAATATCACTGCAGTGTTGTAAAAAAACATATGCATGCAGTTCGGGAATCGTCAGTTGCAATCGACTACAATCTTTAACACAATCCCCAGCACATCATAACGAAAAGGAGAATAGGCTATGTTCAGAATTTTAGTGGTAGAAGACGATGCGGACCTCAACGGTGCAGTTTGCACATATTTAAGAAAAAACGGCTTTGATGCGGAAGGCTGTTATAATACAACGCAGGCGTACAGTGCAATGTATGACAATTTGCATGACCTAATTATATCGGACATTATGATGCCGGGCGAAGACGGCTTTGAATTTGCAAAAAATATCAGAAAATTAAGCACAAATATTCCGATTTTGTTTATAACGGCAAGAGACGACATTGCTTCAAAACAATTAGGCTACAATTTAGGCATTGACGACTATATGGTTAAGCCTGTAAATTTGGACGAGCTTGTTATGCGAATTAACGCTTTGCTCCGTCGTGCAAAAATAGCCGAAAGCAAGAAAATCAATATAGGCAAACTCAGTTTAAATTCCGATGAGAGAAGTGTATTCTACGACGGTGAGGAAATCAACCTTACATCAAGAGAATTCAACATTATTTACAAAATGCTGTCTTATCCGAAGAAAACATTTTCACGCACACAGCTTATGGACGAATTTTGGGGTGCGGACACAACTTCCGGCACAAGAACGGTTGATGTGTATATGACAAAATTGCGTGACAAATTTTCAAAATGCAAAGAATTTGAAATTATGACGGTTCACGGCTTAGGCTACAAGGTGGTTATAAATGAAGACCAAAAGTAAGCGTACTGAGGCACAAATCGGCGATTTAAGGCACGGAAGAGTAAATTACAAATACCATATAAGAAATGTTATTAACTCGTTCTTGTTTATGGCTCTTTTAGTTTGTTTTTCAACTCTCGGAGCCGTCAGCGTACTTAAAGCTTCAAACGGAAATACTTCAATTTTCAAAGTGGGCGATGATTTCGGAGAATTGGTGTATTTTTCGATAATACTCGTAATTTTTTACACCGTTTGGCAGTTGGTTTTTACAAGACTTATTATTGAAAAACCTACGAAAGAATTTGCAAACGCAAGTGAAAAAGTTGTTCACGGAGATTATTCGGTAAGAATCGATATGGAAAACCTGCGTTTGGGAAGCTTGGAATTCGTAAATATTGCCGATAATTTCAACATAATGGTTGAACAGCTCGGAAAAGTTGACAATTTGAGCAACGACTTTATAGCAAATGTATCTCACGAATTTAAGACTCCGCTTGCCGTTATTCAATCATATGCAACAATTTTGCAAAATCCTGATTTGAGTCCAAATGAACAAAAGGAGTATTTGAATAAAATATCGGCGTCAACTCAACAGTTGTCTATTCTTGTTTCAAATATTTTGAAGCTTAACAGAATTGAAAATCATCAAACCGTACCGAAAAACGAACGGTATAACCTTTCTTCTCAACTGACGCAAAGTTTGCTTGATTTTGAGGATGTGTGGGAAGAAAAGAATTTGAATATCGATTTTAATGTTGAAGATGATGTATACATAAATTCCGATGAAGAACTTATGAAAATTGTGTGGTCAAATTTGTTTTCAAATGCTATCAAGTTCACTCCAAACGGCGGTGTATTGTCAATCGAATTAAAAGAAATCGGCGACAAAATCGATGTTGTCATCAAAGACACAGGTTGCGGAATGAACGAAGAAACCAAAGAGCATATATTTGAAAAATTCTATCAAGGCGACACCTCACATTCGGAAAAAGGTAACGGTCTCGGACTTGCGTTGGTAAAGAGAATTATTGACTTGACCGGCAATAAAATTGATGTAAAAAGTGAGCCTGAAAAAGGAACGGAATTTACAATAATCATTAGCGGCAACTTAAATTGATAATTACATAAAAACTAAACACACCAAAAGACACTGTAAAGACGATTTACGGTGCCTTTTTTACTGATATTCAAGACATCAAAACAATACTTTATATTTGTGCAGATTACATACTTTTATTATTAATATTTATATATATTAATAATTGACAAGGTATTTGAATAATGGTATTATAAATAATGACATTTTAACTAAACTCGGAGGTTACTCTTAATGGATTCAACAACAGAAAACAAAGATATTGAAATAGATCTTGGCAAAATCTTTTACAAGATGCGTGACAAATTTATTTACATTATCATCTTTACAATAGTTGCTGCAATTGTTTCGGGTCTTGTTACACATTTTTGCATAAAACCAAAGTATTCAGCGACAACAAAAATGTATGTATATTCAAACACAGACAGAATTTCGACCGACTCAACAATCACATCCACAGAGCTTACCGCCTCACAGGATTTGGTAAACACATACATCTATATTTTGAAGAGTGACACGGTTCTTGAAGCTGTTATTAAAGACCTTGACCTTAACATTTCAACTTCTGCATTGAGTTCTGCAATAGACGCTCAACAAGCAAGCAAGACAGTTGCCTTTGAAGTTACGGTCACTACAAGCGACGCCAAGACTGCCGCAAAAATCGCTAATTCAATTGCAAAAATTGCTCCAAAGGAAATCGTAAGAGTTGTTAAAGCCGGCGGTGTAGAAATCATTGACTATGCCAAAGTTCCTACAAAACCGTCATCGCCAAACCTTTCGCTGAATATCACAGTTGCGGCATTTGCTGCGTTGTTCATTTCATTTATGGCATGTTTCCTTTATGAATTCTTCGACACAACAATCACAAGTGAACGAGATGTTGTCAGCGAATTTGACATTCCTATCCTCGGCACCGTTCCAAACCTTGAAAACAATACGGAACAAAGTTCAAAGTACCCTACAAAAAGTTCGAAAATCGCCGGAACGAAAACAGTCAACAAAAAGGGCGACAGTGAATTTGTACTGAAACCGAGTGAGGAGATACTTGAAAATATTCAAAATGCGAAAGGAGATGACAAATAATGCTGAAGAAACTTCAAAAAAACAAGCACCGTTCTGTATCATCCGCAGACCCTCAAAAGCTTTTAAATCAAAATTCAACATTTGCTGTTAAAGAAGCGTATAATTCAATCAGAACAAATCTCCTTTTCACACAGCAAGGCGAAAAGTGTCCTATATTTGTCATCACAAGTCCTACCGCAAATAACGGTAAAACCATCAATTCGGCAAACCTTGCCATTAACTTTGCTCAAATGGGTAAAAAGGTGCTCGTTATTGACGCCGATATGAGAAATCCATCGCTTCACAAACTTTTCTCATTAAGCTCAAGAAACGGTCTTTCCGAAATTCTTGCGGGCCTTACCGATAACATCACAGTCACAAAAACGGATATAGAAAATCTTTCTATACTAACATCAGGCAAAATTCCGCCTAACCCAACAGAGCTCCTCTCGTCCCCGAGAATGGATAATTTAATCGACTTTGTAAAAAAGCACTATGACTGTGTATTTATTGACACTCCTCCTGTTAACATCGTTACAGACGCAACCGTATTTGCTCAAAAAGCAACCGGATATATTCTTATTGTAAAAACAGACACAACAAATGTACCGGAACTAAAAACATCGGTTGCAACACTTCAAAGCATTGATGCAAATGTTTTGGGCTTTATCATCAACGATACAAACAGTGAGAGAAAGAGATACTACTCGTACTACAGAAAATACAGCAGAAGCTATTCATACAACTACAAATATTCATACGGAAGCGACAAAAAATAATTTACTGTAAGCAGGTGTTACAAAAATGAACAGAAGAGCAAAAACACAATTTTGGCTTGAATTTTCAATTGACATTGTTACACTTGCGTTTTCAAACTGTATAGCATATTTGCTTACGAGATATGTATTTAAAAAAATCGACCCAACCGACACGCCGTGTCAATGGCTTATATTTATTTCTCTTAATTTTGCCGCGTTTTTAATCAGTTATTTTTTGTTCCACACAAGTGTTAATTTGGAGCGCAGAAGCAAAGTTTCGGAATTTGTCGGAACGCTAAAGAACGATTTTCTTGTGTATTTGATTTTTGTTGCACTGCTTGCTACCGTCAAAAGTCCTCTTATTAACAGAAGAGTTATGATCGGATGCTCGCTTATCATTTTTGTTGCAATAACACTCATCAGCAGATATTACCTAAAACGCTGGCTTACGGGTGGCTACACGCACGCAAAATCAAAAATTGCATCTTATGTCGGAGTTCTTACAACCAAGGACAGAGCCGAGGATTTCATAAGCGGACTAAAGGAAAATTGGTCTATAAACATAACAGGTGTTGCCCTTCTTGACAATTTTGTTGAGAACGGCAGATTTACCTACGACAAGAATTTTGAATTCGGTTCGGAATACACAAATGAAAAAATCCGCACAAAGAAAAAAATCAGATTTCCGCATGTTGTGGCAGAAGATGTTCCGGTTATCGCAACAGACATAAGATTTATTGACTGGATAAGAAAGACAACGCTTGATGAAGTTTTTATAAATCTTCCGTACTGCGAGAGCAGTGATGTGTCTGAAATTGTCGAAGAACTTGAAGGTATGGGTGTTACGGTTCACCTCAATGTTCCTGTTCTCGACAATTTACTTGACGAAAGCACTTTTAACAACATCAACTGCAAAATATATTCAGGCTATCCGCTTGCAACATTTGCAGCGGCGGTTCACAACGGTACAGAACTTGCTGTCAAACGATTTGTTGACATTATAGGCTCGATTGTAGGAATGATTTTGTCAATTCCAATCATAGCGATAACAGCAATTCCGTTATTAATCGAATCGCCCGGACCGCTTTTTTTCAAACAGGAAAGAGTTGGTCAAAACGGCAGACTTTTTAACATTTACAAACTGCGTTCTATGTATAAAGATGCGGAAAAACGCAAAAAAGAGCTTATGGCTCACAACAAAATGGACGGTCTTATGTTCAAAATGGACAACGACCCGAGAATCACAAAAGTCGGCAGAGTAATAAGGAAACTCAGTATTGACGAACTGCCGCAATTTATTAATGTTTTTAAAGGCGATATGAGCTTGGTGGGCACAAGACCGCCTACAGTAAAGGAATTTGAGCAGTACGAAAACCGTCATAAAAGGCGTCTTTCAATGCGTCCCGGAATTACGGGAATGTGGCAGGTAAGCGGAAGGTCGAACATCAACGATTTTGAGGATGTTGTAAAACTTGACTGCGAATACATAGACAATTGGAGTTTATGGCTTGATATACAAATTCTGTTAAAAACGGTAAAGGTTGTACTCACCCACGAAGGAGCAGAATAAATTATGAAAATCGCAATGATTGGTCACAAGCGAATTCCTTCACGGGAAGGCGGCGTTGAAATTGTTGTGTCAGAACTTTCAAAGCGTATGGTAAAAAGCGGTCACACCGTTGTTGCATACAACAGAAAAAGCGAACACATTGCAGGGAAAGAACACGAAATCGCCAAAGACCTCGACATATGGGAGGGTATAAAACTTAAATGGATACCCACACCTAACTCCTCAAAACTCAATGCGATTGTTTACAGCTTTTTATCAGCAGTTGACGCGGTTTTTCATAATTATGACATTATTCACTTCCATGCCGAAGGTCCGGCTTCTATGGTTATACTTGCAAAGATTTTTGGGAAACGAAGCATTGTAACAATTCACGGACTTGATTGGCAAAGAAGCAAATGGGGTGGCTTTGCCACTGAATTTTTAAAATTCGGGGAAAAAACAGCCGCAAAGTATGCTGATGAAATAATTGTACTTTCCCAAAATGTCAAAGAATATTTTAGAAAAACATATAACAGAGAAACTGTATTTATACCAAACGGAATATCCCCTGTCGAGCCGTGTTTGCCCGATATAATTATTAACAGATACGGCATAAAAAAAGACGGGTACATTCTCTTTTTGGGCAGACTTGTTCCCGAAAAAGGCATACATTATCTTATTGATGCATATAACCGAATTGATACGGACAAAAAATTGGTTATTGCCGGCGGTTCAAGTCATACAAGCGAATATGAAACGGAACTCAAAGAAGCCGCAAAAACAAATAAAAACATTATTTTCACAGGTTTCGTTGAGGGCAAGGAACTCGAGGAGCTTTATTCAAACGCATACATATACTGCCTGCCGAGTGATTTGGAGGGTATGCCGATAAGCCTGCTTGAAGCTATGAGTTATGGCAACTGTTGTCTGACATCAAACATTTGCGAATGCACGGAAGTATGTGAAAGCAATGCAGAATATTTTGAAAAAGGCAATATTGACAGTCTTGCACAAAAACTGTCAACACTTTGCAACGACCCTGAAACCGTAAAACGACACAAAAAAAACTCGTCAAGTTTTATTTTAAACAAATACAACTGGGATAAGATTACAAAAGAAACATTAGATTTGTATTATAATCAAAAAAGTGAGAAACAATGAAAATTCTACTTGTTAACAAGTTTCACTATCTGCGCGGCGGAAGTGAAAAATACTATTTTGAACTTGCAAATTTGCTAAAAAGTAGGGGGCATACTGTCGCTTTCTTTTCAATGAAACATCCGGAAAACATAACAACCGGCGACAAAGAATATTTTATTGATGAAATTGACTTAAATACAGGTTCAAAACTCAAAGCGCTTGATGTTATTTATTCTAAAACAAACAAAAAATTGATGACAAAGGCACTTGACGAGTTCAAGCCCGATATTGTACACATCAACAATTTTCAGCGTCAGCTTTCAGCTTCAATTATAGATGCAATTAAGGAAAAGAATATTCCGATTGTTATGACGGCACACGATTTAAACCCGATTTGTCCCGCAAGCATAATGCTCTATGACGGCAAGCCGTGCGAAGATTGTTTAACTAAAGGCTACACACAGTGCATTAAGAAAAAATGCAACAAAGGTTCAACTTTAAAAAGCATAATCGGCTACGCTGAAAAGAAATACTATGACGCACACAAGATTTTTAAAAAAATAGATTGCATAATTTCGCCGAGTGAGTTCAACAAAAATCAATTTATCAAAGGAAAGCTAAACTGCAATGAAATAAAAGTTTTGCACAATTTTGTAAACGAAAGTGAACACAAAGAATATGTGCTTGGTGATTATGCCTTTTATTTTGGAAGACTTTCAAAGGAAAAAGGCATTTTGAATTTGGTTGAGGCGATTAAGGACCTCCCTAATTCAAAGCTTTTGATTGCCGGTGACGGACCGGAAAGAGGAAATATAGAAAGCTATATAAAAGAATACAAACTTGATGACAGAATTACTCTTTTAGGCTATCAAAATCAAGATAACATCAGAGAATATATCCGAAATTCAAGGTTCATTGTCGTTCCGTCAATTTGGTATGAAAACTGCCCTTATTCGATTTTGGAAACGCTTGAAATCGGCAAGCCCGTTATCGGAAGCCAAATCGGCGGTATTCCTGAACTTATTGTTAATAATGAAAACGGATTTCTTTATAAATCATACAATATCAGCGAACTCAAAGAAAAACTTGAAATTCTGTTTTCACAAGATGAAACAGTTAACAGATTTTCAATAAAATCCCACGAGCTCTATAAAAACAACTATTCTCCGGAAGCTTATTATGATAAGTTAATGAAAATTTATACAAAATATACAAGCAAAAATTGAAAGTGAAAAAAATGCAAAAAAAACTCAATGGAACAGTAATAGTTACATATCGTTGCAACGCAAGGTGCTCAATGTGCAACAGATACAAAGCTCCATCAAAAAAAGAAGAAGAAATTTCAATTGAAACAATCAAAAAGCTTCCACCTATGTATTTTACTAATATTACCGGTGGCGAACCTTTTATCAGAGAAGATTTAAAAGATATCGTCAGAGAGCTTTACAAAAAAAGTGACAGAATCGTTATTTCGACAAACGGATTTTTCACAGACAGAATTGTTGATTTGTGCAAGGAATTTCCGCAAATCGGCATCCGTATTTCAATCGAAGGTCTTGAGCAGACAAACAACGAAATCCGCGGACTTGAGGACGGTTTTAACAAGGGCTACAGCACGCTCAAAAAACTTGTTGATATGGGAATGAAAGATGTCGGGTTCGGTATGACAGTACAAGACAAGAATGCTCCCGACCTCGTTCCGCTTTATGAATTATCAAACAAAATGGGTATGGAGTTTGCAACAGCGTCACTCCATAACAGTTTTTACTTTGTTGAAGCTAAAAACAAAATTAACGACAGACCTATGGTTGCGGAAAACTTTGAAAAGCTCATAAACGAATTATTAGCTTCAAAAAGTCCGAAAAAATGGTTCAGAGCATATTTCAATCACGGCTTAATCAATTACATTTACGGTCAAAAAAGGCTTTTGCCGTGTGATATGAGTTTTGACACCTTCTTCATTGACCCGTACGGTGATGTTATGCCATGTAACGGAACAAAGGACAAGGAAGTAATGGGCAATTTGAACGAGCAAAGCTGGGACGAACTGTGGAGCAGCGAGCAAGCTGATACAATAAGAAATAAAGTTAGGCATTGCGACAGAAACTGCTGGATGATAGGCTCAGTGTCCCCTGCTATGCACAAATATATTTGGGTTCCGGCTCTTTGGGTAGTAAAGCACAAATTAAAGTTTTGGACAAAGAACAAATACTCAATGTACGAAAACAAAATTGTTTGCGACTACCGTGACGGCAAGGTTACAAAGGAAGAACTTGACAAACTCTCAACCTGCGATATGGACGCAGTAATCAATAACGGACTTTCAACTGCATCAATGGAACAATTAAAAAATAGAACCGGCGAAGAAATTGTTGATGAAGATATAAATGCACAAAATTAAAAGCAATAAAATCATTGGAGAGCAAATGAAAATCTTAATGCTTGTAAATTGGAAAATTGAATATTGCGATTCTGTTCCATATGACAAGCAACCGCCTGATTACTATGTAAAAGGGCAAGACTATTGGTTTTACAGATATTTTGATAAAAAGCCTAAAGTTGATGTTTTAGATATATCAAGCATTCCTGTTTTAGAAAATTTTGAGCAAAACGCCCTTCATTTTTATATCCAACAAGGTCTAAAAGCTATTCCAAAATTAAGCAATTATGATTTAGTTGTTTCACACGGTATGCCGAGTGCCGTGATTGTTGCTCTGTGGCAAAGAATGTTCAGAAAAAAAGTTAAACATATTGTTTTTGATATCGGATGTTTTAACTCCGCTGCCAAATCCGGCAAAATAATGAAAATGTTGCAATTTGTCAGCAAATCAATTGACGGCATTATTTATCATTCAAAATGTCAAAAGGAATACTATGAAAAGTATTATCCGTGGCTTACCGATAAAAGTGAATTTATAAGATTCGGCACCGATTTAGAGTTTTTTAATAATAACGAATTGAAAAAGTCCGATAATTACGGTTCTTATATTGTTTGTATCGGAGCAAGCAGACGAGATTGGAACACTCTCGTAAAAGCATATCAAACACTTGACACAGATTTAAAACTCAGAATTGTCGGAAAAGTCAACAGTGAATATGAAAATATTAAAGGAATTGAACAATTTAATCATATTCCTGTTAAGGAAATGATCAATCAAATATACAATTCCCGATTATGTGTTCTGCCGCTCGAAGCATTTAATTATTCATACGGACAAATGACATTTCTTCAGCAAATGGCGTTGGGAAAATGCGTTATCAGTGCAAAAGTTCCAAGTCTTGAGGGATATGCCGAAAATATGAAAACGGCAGTATTTTATGAGCCTAAAAATGTTCAGTCCTGTGCAAATGCCATAAAAACCATTTTGGATAATCCTGTGCTTGAATCTGAAATTAAGAATAACGCACAAGAATATTTAAAAAGCGAATGCAACGAAGAAATAATGGCAAAACAAATTGAAAAATTTATTTATAAAATTATTGAAAGTTAGGATTTATAAATGAAAATAACCTTAAAAAGGATAAATATTTGGAAATATCTATTTTTATATTTGATATTTCAACCTACATTACCAAGCTTAATAAAAAATAACGCAATAAGTACATTTTTCAATTACACCGACGAAGCAATCGGTGTAATATTAGTTGTAATTGTTTTGTTAAATCTTTTAAGAAAAAAAATAACACTCCTAAAATTTGAGCGTTATATGCTGATATTTATGTTTATATTTGAGTTAATAGGCATAGTATCGGGATTTGTGTATAAATATCAGGATATACAATATATGTTTGTAGATGCCTATACATGTGCAAAATTTTTCATTTACTATTTATGTGCACGACTTCTTACTCAAAATAAACTTAAAGAAGATTATTTTTGTTCAATAAACTGGATATGTAAATTAATAGCTGTTATTTTCTTTGTTTTAACATTACACGATGCATTTATGACGCCGTGGTTTCCTGTTTCGGACTATAGATATTTTACATATTCTGTTATGCTTTTCTTTGAGCATCCTGAGTTTTTAGCCCGTGCTTCCATAACAATTATTTTTTTGCTTGCATATAATTACAGATACTATAGGCGTAATATTTATTATATTATAATGCTGACTGTAGTTATGATTTTGACATTCAGAACAAAAGCTATAGTTTCCGTTTTCGCACTGTTTTTATTCTATTTGTATTTTGTAAGATTTAAATTTAAAAGCCTTACTCCGGTTGGCGTAATTTCTGTTGCCGGTGCTGTATATTTTGGATACAATTCGTTAAACGAGTATTATGTTGAATTTGATAAAGCTCCAAGAAGGATTTTAACAGAAGACAGCATTACAATAGCGAAACAACTTTTCCCTATCGGAAGCGGATTCGGAAGTTTCGGTTCAAGTATGGCTGCACAATATTATTCACGGTTATATTTAAAATTAAAATACTATACATATTACGGTATGGGCGAAGAAACTAAAGCTAAATTTTTAAGTGACACATTTTGGCCTACCGTTATTGCTCAAACCGGATGGATAGGTCTTGGGTCATTTATACTGGCAATTTCAAGTATGCTTATATATATTTTAAAATCCAGAAAAACAGATGTATATTACTTTTGGGTTGCAATATCGATTATGGCACACGACTTGATTTCTTCATTTGCTGCACCTGCTTTCTTCTATCCGTCAGCAATGGCACCGTTTTTGCTTTTGGGTTTAATCACATCAATCCACGAATTCCCAAAGAATGATAAATAAAACTCATTAAAAACATAAAGTTAGATTTTATAAAATTCATCTAAAATCAAGGATAATACAATGTTACAGTTAAATACAAAAATTAAATTGGTTCCTTACAAATTTAAACAAAAAATAAAATTGCTAAAAAAATACTATTTTCAACTTAAATTTCTAACCATAAGAGACGGTTGGAAAAAAGCGAAATTTATAAAAAAACATAAATTATTTCATTATATGGGTGACAACTGTTATTATTGTTCCAATTTACTCCCCCCCGAGCCCTCATTAATATGCATTCATAATAATGTAGTTATAGCCACAAATGTACGGCTTATTACACATTCTGTATTGAATATAGTTTTTAATCAAGAAGAGAATACAGATCACTACATTTCAAAACACGGAAAAATTGAAATAAAAGATAATTGTTATATCGGTGCTGATGTTACAATAAATTACGGTATAACAATAAACGAAAATTGCATTGTTGCCGCCGGTGCGGTCGTAACAAAAGATGTTCCGGCAGGAAGTATTGTAGGCGGAGTTCCGGCAAAAGTTATCGGCACATATGATGAAGCAAAGAAAAAGTTGTATGATTATTCATCAAATTTCAAAAGTTATTCTGAACCTTCCGGTATTGATGACATTAAAGCAATAAAATTCGATTAAAATACATAACCATTAATAAATAAAGGAGCACTTATGAGCAATGCCAGAGTAATCGCACTATATTTACCACAGTTTCATCCAATTCCGGAAAATAACAAATATTGGGGCGAGGGCTTTACAGAATGGACTAATGTTGCTCAAGCAAAACCTCTATTTAAAGGGCATTATCAACCGAGAATTCCGGCAGATTTAGGATTTTATGATTTAAGGCTTCCGCAAGTCAGGAAAAAGCAGGCAGAGCTTGCAAAAGAAGCCGGAATAGAAGGTTTTTGCTACTGGCATTACTGGTTTGGAAACGGAAAAGAAGTATTACAAATGCCGTTTGATGAAGTAGTTAAAACAAAGGAACCAAACTTTCCTTTTTGTTTAGGATGGGCTTTACATGACTGGACAACAAAAACATGGGAAAAAGGTTCTGCAAAAGAAAAAGATGTTATAATCTTTAAACAAGAATTTCTCGGTGAAGAAGATGATACAAATCACTTTTACAGATTGTTGAGTGCTTTTAAAGACGAACGATACATAAAAGTTGACGGAAAATTACTTTTTTCTATTTTAGTTCCGAGAGCAATGCCGGAACCAAAAAGATTTATGGATTTATGGAACAGACTCGCTAAAGAGAACGGATTACCGGGATTTCATTTTGTCGGAATAATCGACTCAATGCCAACCATTAACAGTCAAAATATTAATTGCATTGACAAAGCAATTAACGACAATATAGATGACGCAAAGTCAATGGGATTTGACGCCATAGGTACTACCGATCAAAAATATGCCGAATTAAAAACAGGCGGCAAAATAAGGAAAATCGTTTTTGCCGCAATGCGTAAACTTTCGCTCAGTAATGTTATTGATAAATATGATTATGCAAAAATAATTGATAATTTTTATTCGCCATCCGATTCAAGAGAAGATGTTTATCCACAGCTTCTTGCCGGTTGGGATCGTTCTCCCCGTTCGGGTAAAAAAGCGATAATTTACTACAACAATACGCCACAAACATTTGAAAAGGCCGTAAAAAAAGCTCTCGAATGCGTCAAAAATAAGCAACCGGAGCACAGAATAGTATTTTTAAATTCTTGGAATGAGTGGGGCGAAGGGGCTTATGTTGAGCCTGACATAAAGTACGGCAAAGCGAAACTTGAAGTATTAAAAAAATATCTCGATAACTGATTAAGGATTACAATATGAATAAATTACTAAATCTGTTATTTCATCCAAGTAAATTAATTAACAAAATAGAATGGAGATATTACAAAAAGAAATTGTGTAATATCGGCACTAAGAACAGCATTGGCGTTGGCTTTTCAATTATAAATCCCGAAAATATTATAATTGGAAATAATTTTATCGGCGGACAAAATATTTCCTTATGGACTTGGAATTCAGATAACCACTCTCCAAAACTTACAATATGTGACAATGTTTCAATAACAGACCGTTGTATAATAAGTTGTTCAAATCAGGTAACAATCGGAAACGGATGCTTATTGGGAAGAGATACATTTATTACCGACAACGCTCACGGTAAAAACAACACAATTAACGAACTAAATATACCTCCTTACGAAAGAGAAATCTACAGTAAGGGGCCGGTAATTTTAGGTGATAATGTTTGGACCGGAAAGAATGTATGCATATTGCCAAATGTTAAAATCGGGAGCGGAGCCATCATAGGGGCAAATTCAGTAGTGACCCACGACGTACCCCCCCACAGCATTGCCGTAGGCTCGCCTGCCAAGGTCGTTAAAATCATTAAGCAATAGAAGATATACTATGGATTCAAACAAGTACAAAAAAGCGTCATTATGTTATTTAATCGGCAATTTCTTTAACAAAGGACTTGCCTTTTTAACTATTCCTATTTTTACAAGACTTCTTTCAACCACAGATTACGGATTAGCAAACACATACACCTCTTGGACTAGTATCATATCATTATTTATAGGATTTGCCCTTCATATGGGATTACGCTGTGCATTTGTGGATTATTGTGATGACATAAAAAATTATTTGTCAACTATTATAAAATTTACGGTTTTTATTTCCTCTGCATTAATTTTAATTACCTATATCGTAATAAAACTGTTTAACATAAATGTGCCAATACTGCTTGTGATGTTTTGTTTAATACATTCAACAGCAAGTTCAATAATTGAAGACCTAAGCACATATTTTATGATGCGGTTCAATTACATAAAGCGAACAATTTTAATGATTGTTCCGAATTTATTGTCTGTAATAACAGCCATCATCTTAATTCGTTATATAATAACAGATAATTTATATTACGGAAAAATTTTTCCGGATGTTCTTTTTAACGCATTATTTGCCATTGCCTTAGTAATTTGTTACGGTACAGGTAAAAAGCTAAATAAAGAATACCTAAAGCACGGATTAAAAATTTCACTTCCGTTAATTATTCACGGTGCCGCACTCAACATATTATCTAATTCAGACCGAATTATGATAACATGGCTTGCAAACGCTTCACAAGCCGGAATATACAGTTTATCATACAGTTTGGGGATGGTAACATATGCAATTACAGTTTCTATTGACGGTATATGGATACCGTGGTTCACAAACAAAATGATTGAAAAATCATACAAAGAAATAAATTCAATTACCAAAGATTATGTCAAACTCATAACATACATTATGTGTTGCTTGATTCTTGTTTCGCCTGAAATATTGAAAATTTTAGCATCAGAATCATATTGGGAAGGTATAAAATTAGTACCGATAATTATATGTGGGAACTATTTCTTTTTTATCTACAATATTTATACAAACTTAGAACACTTCTATAAAAAATCAAATCAAATCACTGCGTTAACTATTTTCGCTGCTGTGTTAAACTTAGTTTTGAACTATATCTTTATACCGAAAATCGGATATACAGCTGCAGCATACACAACTGCATTTTCGTATTTTGTAGTATTTGTTTTACACAGTATTTACTCCAAAAAATTAAATTCAAATGTTTTTAATATAAAAATGTTTATTATACCGACAATTGAAATCGGTGTATTTTGTACATTGTTTTATGTATTTGAAAATAACGCAATCGTTCGCTGGGTAGTTGCAATTATTTATTTCTGCATAATTGCCTTTATTCAAAGAGAAAAAATAATAAACATATTATTGCCAAATCTAAAGAACAAATTAAACAAATCATAAAAATACTCCTTGACATCATCTTGTGTCAAGGAGTATTTTACATCTTACAATCCGAAAAAGTCTTCGGCGTTTTTAATGCTGTTATATTTTCGGGAAGTAAGTTTGTTTTTATTCTGAGTGATAGTTTTCTTATCTTTATCAAGAGTAAGCTCGTCTGTTTCACCGTCAGATGTGTTGATTGTAAGGGTATTGCCTTTTATCTTAAACTCGCCCTTATTTGTGGTTACTACCCAATCATCTGTGCCGGTTTTGGAATAATCGGTTGATGTAAAGGTTCCGTCTTCGCTAAATTTAAATGCCGAAATGCTGTAACTGTCGGCGTCGTTATACGGCGTTGTGTACCAATACGAATTATAAATAAAATCTGCCGTCGTTTCTTTTTCTGTAGTGCTTTCGGCACTAAGTGTGGTTGATTCCTCGGTTGTTGTTTCGTCAAGAGAGTGGTCAAACACCGTATCGCTTATATCAGTGGTGGTGTCACCCGAAAAATTAACGGTCTTGTAATAAGTGTACCAGTTATCATCATTATAATATGAAAAAACCATTTCAAATGTATATGTGTAATTTTCGCCTTTATTCAGATTGAGGCTATCCATATCAAAGAAAACACATCTAAAGGACTTGTCAATATTTTCGGTATAATTATAATCCGATGAAACTGCATCCTGCTTTTTCAAAGTTTTTTCATTAACTTCTCCGTTATAAATATTAACACCGTGAATATACTGAATTGATGACGAGTCCTTGATTGAAACATAAATAACTTGCTCGTCCTCATTAATCACTCCGTAGCCGGAAGAAAACGACAACTTCGGTTTATCGCTTGCACTCTCTTTTCCGTAAAAATAGAAATAAGAACACAGTCCCGCCCCGATAATTATTGCAACAGACAAAATCACTATCAAAGCGTTTTGCAAAGGTTTCCTTTTCTTTTTTTGCTTTGACGAGTAAACATCCTCATAAACCTTGTCCTGATTTGTAAGAAGAACATAATCGGAATTTTTATTGACAGTTGCTCCGCAATTTGGGCAGATACTTGACTCTTTTTCCACTTTTGCTCCGCAATTTTTACACTTCATATTTTCACCCACTAATTAATGTATAAATTAACTATATAGGTTTTAAATATAATTGTCAACAATACTTGCAAAAATATCCAAAAAATTATTGACAAATATTATCGATTGATGTATTATATACACGGTTAGCAAGGACTAACCATTATTATAAGTATCAAAGTTAGTTGAAACTAACTAAAGGAGATAATTTTATGATGCCATTAAAGCTTGCGGGCATTGGTGAAGAATTGACCATAGGCAGAATTTCGGGTCTTCCTGCCGTTAAGGCACATCTTGCAGACCTTGGATTTGTTGTTGGTGCAAACATCACTGTTATTTCAAGCGTTGACGGTAATTTGATTGTCAATGTTAAAGGCAGCCGAATTGCACTTGGCGAAGATATGGCAATGAAAATATTTGTTTAATATTTAATTTTATAATAGGAGGAAAAATATGAAAACGCTCAAAGATGTAAAAATCGGCGAAACCGTAAAAGTTGTTCGTATTCACGGTGAAGGCGCACTCAAACGCAGAATTATGGATATGGGCATAACAAAAGGCGTAGAAATTTATGTGAGAAAGGTTGCTCCTCTCGGCGACCCTGTTGAGATTACCGTAAGAGATTATGAACTGTCTCTCAGAAAAGCGGACGCTAAACTTGTTGAAGTTGAATAATTTTTTTGTCATAAAAGTTAGTTATAACTAACCGAGAAAGGAAGAAAAATATGAGTATTAAAATTGCTCTTGCCGGTAACCCGAACTGCGGTAAAACAACATTGTTTAACGCACTCACGGGTTCAAACCAATATGTAGGTAACTGGCCGGGTGTAACAGTAGAAAAGAAAGAGGGTAAGCTCAAGAAGCACAGCGATGTAACAATCACCGACCTTCCGGGTATTTATTCCCTCTCCCCTTATACAATCGAGGAAATCGTTGCAAGAGATTATCTTATCAACGAAAAGCCTGACGCCGTACTTAACATCATTGACGGTACAAACCTTGAAAGAAACCTTTACCTCACAACGCAAGTTGTTGAGCTTGGTATTCCGGTTGTTGTTGCCGTAAATATGATGGATGTAGTAAAGAAAAACGGTGACAAGATTAACATTGAAGAACTTTCACGCCAGCTTGCCTGCCCTGTATATGAAATTTCGGCACTTAAAGGCACGGGTATCAAAGAAGTTGCAAGTGCGGCTGTTGAAGCAGCAAGCAAAGAGCCTACAGTACCTCAACACAAATTCAGCGGTGTTGTTGAGCACGCTTTAGCTCACATTGAAGAGGCTGCATTGCACTCGATGCCTGAAAATCAACAGCGTTGGTACGCAATCAAGATTTTTGAAGGCGATGAAAAAGTTCTTGAACAAGTAAAAATTGACCCTGCAACACTTGCACATATCAAAAACGATATTGAAAATGCTGAAAAAGAACTTGATGACGATGCAGAATCAATCATTACAAATGAAAGATACCTCTATATTGCTTCAATAATCAAGAGTGTATACACAAAGAAAAACAAAGGCAAATTGTCAACTTCAGATAAGATTGATAAGATTGTTACTAACAGATTTTTGGGTCTTCCGATTTTTGCCGGTGTTATGGCACTTGTTTACTTTATTGCAATGCAATGGATCGGTGCTATCGGTACAGACTGGGTAAACGATGTACTCTTTGGCGAATGGGTTCCAAACCTTATTGAAAAAGCACTTGAAGGCAGAATTGCAGATTGGCTTTACGGTCTTATCCAAGACGGTATCGTAGCCGGTGTAGGTGCGGTTCTCGGCTTCGTTCCACAGATGATTGTATTGTTCCTTTGCCTTGCATTCCTTGAAGGATGCGGATATATGAGCCGTGTAGCTTTCGTAATGGACAGAATTTTCCGTAACTTCGGTCTTTCGGGTAAATCATTCATTCCTATGCTTATCGGTACAGGTTGCGGCGTTCCGGGCATTATGGCTTCCCGTACAATCGAAAACGAGCGTGACCGCCGTATGACAATTATGACAACAACATTTATTCCTTGCTCAGCTAAGCTTCCTATCATCGGTCTTATCGCCGGTGCATGCTTCGGCGGAAGCGGTTGGGTTGCAACATCAGCTTACTTCATCGGTGTTGCCGCAATCATTGTTTCAGGCATTATGCTTAAGAAAACAAAAGTTTTCTCGGGCGACCCTGCTCCGTTCGTAATGGAACTTCCTGCATACCACTTGCCGACAGTAGGCAGTGTGCTTCGTTCAACTTGGGAGCGTGCTTGGTCATTCATCAAAAAAGCAGGTACAGTTATCACACTTGCAACAATCCTTATTTGGTTCTTACAGGGCTTCACATTCCAGGGCGGTTTGCAAATGACTGACGATATGGATATTTCAATCCTTGCTTATATTGGTAAAGCATTCTGCTGGTTGTTCATCCCACTCGGTTGGGGCGGTTGGAAACCTGCCGTTGCAAGCGTTACAGGTCTTATCGCAAAAGAAAATGTTGTCGGTACATTCGGTATCCTTTATCACTTTGCCGGTGAAGTTGCAGAAAACGGTGACGAAATCTGGAGCAACTTTGCACAGAACCTTAACGAGCTTAGCGGCGGACATGCAAATATCGCAGCTTACAGCTTCCTTATCTTCAACCTTTTGTGTGCTCCTTGCTTCGCAGCTATCGGTGCTATCAAGAGAGAAATGAACAACGCAAAGTGGACTTGGTTTGCTATCGGCTACCAGTGCGGATTTGCTTACATCGTCGGTCTTATCGTATATCAGTTCGGCATAGCATTTGCAGGTGCTCCAAACGCTATCGGTTTGATTGCTGCTATTCTTCTTACTGTAGGCATTCTCTACTTGCTCTTCAGAAAGAATAAGTATGACGACAACAGATTGACAGTTAAAACGAAGTAATTTATTACATAGCAAAACGAGGTGATTCTTGTGATTGAATATCTAAGACAGAATATGTACACAATCATTGTGCTTGCTGTACTTATAGTTATAGTTGCTCTCATCATAAGAAGTCTTGTAAAGAAAAAGGGCGGCGGTTGCACGGGAGATTGTTCTTCCTGTGGCGGCAGTTGCTCAACGGGCGGTTCGTCAAAATATAAGGTTAAAACAACACTCACGGTTGACGGAATGATGTGCTCAATGTGTGAAACTCATATTCAGGAAGCCGTTAGGAACAACTTTGATGTTAAAAAAGTAAAAGCGAGCCACCAAAAAGGTACGGTTGTCATTATGAGCGAACACAGACTCGACGACAACAAACTCAAGGATGTAATTAGAGAAACAGGCTACACATTACAAAATATACAATTCGAATTAGCAAATTAGTAATCCCTTCCAAATTCTGCCGGTTACTCTTTTACAATACCAAACCCCGTGCAAACTTAGTTTGCACGGGGTATTTTTTATATAATTTATCTACCTACCGAATTGAGGAGCAAAAAAATCAATTTCAGTATCATCATCAAATGTAACAATCCCATTAAAAAACAATTTGTATGCACGATCAGCTATTATTTTTGTTTCTGCCAAATCTAAACTACCGTTAATAACTGCTCCTACTCCGGGAATCATTTTACCCAAATTAATTATGCCTTTCTCACCAAACTTCGTAAGAAGTCTAAAACCTACTTTCTGATTAATTTTCACACAAACTTCACCGGGAATCTTTCTTATAACAGACTCAGCAATTTTTTCACCGAATTTAATTCCGACATCTTTAAAAATTTCATTAACCGAAATACCTGCAAGACAAGAATAAACCAATGTTTGAACCTGATCATTATCAAGTTCGTATCCTGCCATTTTTGCAGTACAGGCAATCATTCTCATTTGAACATAAAGAACACTTCCTATATTTGCAGGAATAGTTACAGGCATTGCAATTAATCCTCCGAAACCGTTAACAAATCCGGATGTAGTACACTTTGCAATTTGATATTTTTGCATAATCTTTACTGCCTTTTCAGGGTTTGCTTCTTTAGACAAATAATCGTCAGCCATCTTATCAACCGATGGAACAATTTTTCCTTTTCCCTCCAAGCACTTATTATAACAAGCATCCAATACTTTCATAATATCCTCTTGTGAGATTTTTTCTTTTAAATTTACCATATTATTCTCCTTTATAACATTATTCATAACAGTACTTGTAAAATTTGCGAATAAAAAAGCGTACAGCCGAAGCTGTACGCAAAAAACGCATAGCTCAACTGTCGCCAAACAAACTTACAAACTATCAAAATGAACGGTATGCAAATTAAGAGCATGCATTTTTATCAAAAGATAAAAATAGCATACCTGTTCATTAAAAATATTAATTTACAAGTTTATTTGGCATTTTCAGTTTAGCATAATATCATATTAATTGCAAGTAGGCATACAGAAAAGAAGTCAAGATTTTCTGACTTCTTTTCTGTAACTTAGGGGAGAACTGCGTTCGCCTGCGGGAAGATAATATCTTCCCCTACAAATCAAAAACAAAATATGTTTACCTTTTAACCCCTCAGTCGCATATAAAATGCGACAGCTCCTCTTGATGACAAAACAAGAGGAGCCTTGATCGGTTTATATAATTTATATTTATTTTGTGTGCTCATCAAGAGTGAGGTAATACGCCTTAAGGAAGTGGTCGGAGAAGAATTTTACCTCCGGCATATCAATGTCGGCGATTTTTTGTTCCTGAGCCTTGAGAGCAATATCAAATTCTCTGTTGCCCATTCTGTTTTCTTCAATGCACTTGATAAGGGCAGAAATCTTATCTGCCGCCTTAACAAGCTTCCACAATTCTTTTTCGTCCTCGTTATGCTCGAACACAGACTCGTATTCGTCTTTGTAATCATCAGGGAGCATAGAGAGCAGGCGTTGACCGGCAACGGCTTCTATGTCCTTATAAACGCTTTTTATGTCATCGTTATAGTACTTAACCGGTGTAGGCATATCGCCTGTTATGACCTCGGTTGTATCGTGATACAAAGCAAGCACGGCGGCACGATTTTCATCGTAAGTTTTGCCAAACTCTTTTTTGCCGATAAGTGCAAGCGCGTGCGCGATAACAGCAACGCTGTGGCTGTGCTCGGCAATATTCTCCTTTTGAGTGTTCGGCATAAGTGCCCAACGGTCAATATACTTCATTCTGTTGACCATTGCGAAGAAATTATAATTCTCACTCATCGTCTTCACTCGCCTTTATGTCAATTCCGAGTTCGCCGAGCTGAACATCGTCAATATATGACGGAGCACCGCTCATAAGCTCACTTGCATTTTGAACCTTAGGGAATGCAACAACATCACGGAGCGAATCTGCACCGCAAATAAGCATTGCAAGACGGTCAAGACCGATACCCATACCACCGTGAGGCGGAGCGGCATAGTGATAAGCATCAACAAGGAAACCGAACTTTGCATCAATTTCTTCCTGCTCCATACCGAGAAGTTCAAACATCTTGGTTTGAAGCTCGCAATCGGTAATTCTCATTGAGCCTGAAGAAAGCTCTGTTCCGTTAAGCACAAGGTCGAATGCCTGAGCCTTAACCTTTGACTTATCGCTGTCGAGATACTGAATACTTTCTTCCATAGGCATTGTAAACGGATGGTGAGCGGCAACCCACTCGCCTGTGTCCTCATCCATTTCAAAGAACGGCATTTCCGTAATCCAAAGGAAGTTCCACTTGTCCTGCGGAATGAGGTCAAGTTCTTTTGCAACAGCAAGACGAAGTGCACCCATAATTGTAAGAGCCTTGCGTGTTTTGTCGCTTACGATAAGAACGACATCTCCCTGCTCTGCTCCAAGAGTTGAGAGAAGCTCATCAAGTTCGCCCTCCTTGAGGAACTTTGCAAACGAACAATTAGGGGTTTCATCTGCCCAACGGACATAGGCAAGACCTTTTGCACCGATACCCTTTGCAAATTCGGAAAGCTTGTCTATCTTCTTTCTTGTATAAGTTGAAGCGGCATTTTTTGCAACGATAGCTTTAACCGAACCACCGTCTGCTATTGCACTCTTGAACACTACAAAATCGGTTTTGTCCGCCCAATCGGAAACATCCTTAATAAGCATATCAAAACGGGTATCCGGCTTGTCTGAACCGTATTTATTCATAGCATCGGCAAAGGTCATACGAGGAAGCGGAGCGTCAATATTGACATCAATGGTTTCCTTCATAAGCTTTGAAATAAAGCCCTCAGCCATATCCATAATATCGTCACAGTCAACAAAGCTCATTTCAAGGTCGATTTGAGTAAATTCAGGCTGACGGTCGGCACGCAAGTCCTCATCACGGAAGCAACGGGCAAGTTGGATGTATCTGTCAAAGCCTGCAATCATTGTAAGCTGCTTGTAAATCTGCGGTGACTGTGGCAAAGCATAAAACTTACCGTTGTGAATTCTTGACGGAACAACATAGTCACGGGCACCCTCCGGTGTTGACTTAATCATCATCGGAGTTTCAATCTCGATAAAATCGTTAGCATAAAAATACTCTCTTGCAATCTTTGCAATTTTGTGACGCATAAGAATATTTTTTGTAAGTTTTTCATTACGAAGATTGAGATATCTGTATTTAAGAGTGGTTTCGTCGCCGACTTTTTCGCTCTTTTCAATTTCAAAAGGCGGAGTTTTAGCCTTTGATACAATACGAAAATCAGATACGATAACCTCAATGTCACCTGTAGGAATGTCTTTGTTTTTGCTTTCTCTCTCGGCTACAACGCCTGTAGCGGCAACAACAAATTCACTTCTTACCGACTGCGCAAGAGCAAAAATTTCTCTGTCTGTTTGGTCGTTGAATGAAAGCTGAATTATGCCTGTTCTGTCACGCAAATCAATAAAAATAAGGTTACCCAAATCTCTTTGACGCTGAACCCAGCCGAAAACAGTTATTGTTTGACCCACATTTGAAAGGTCAAACTTTGCACAATAATCTGTGCGTTTCATACCTTTGATTGAATTAGTCATTATTTTGTCCTCCGAGAAACAGTGAATTAAAATCGAACGCTTCGCCGTTAATTTCCAAATCTTTAAGTTGGCTGTCGAGCGTTATGCTGTAATATGACGAAACAAAAGTTTCAAGACTGATTTCGTTTTGTTCGCCCGTTGCCATATCTTTTAGCATTGCGGATTTTGCATCCACCTCATTGTCACCGATAACAACATTGTACTTTGCGTTAATTTTATCGGCATATTTCATCTGCGCACGGAGTGACCTGCCGTTTAAATCGTAAACAACGCTATAGCCCTCGTCACGCATATCCTTTGCAATTTCTACCGCTTTGAGAGTTGCCTTGTCACCCATGGCAACAATGAACAAATCGGGGCGGGACGGCTCAGGAAATTCGCATTCCTGTGCTTCCATAACAAGCTGAAGTCTTTCAAGACCCATACCGAATCCAAGAGACGGTGTGTGTTGACCGCCGAGTTCTTCAATAAGTCCGTCATATCTGCCACCGCCGCAAACAGTACCCTGTGCACCGATAGAATCGGCAACAAATTCAAACACGGTTTTCGTATAATAATCAAGACCTCTTACAATTTGAGGATTTACGATATATTCAATATTCATCGCGTCAAGATAGCTCTTTGTCTTTTCAAAATGTTCCTTACACTCATCACAAAGATAATCAAGAACCACCGGAGCGTCCTTTGCAATTTCACTGCAAACAGGGCTTTTACAATCGAGAATACGCATAGGATTGCGGTCAAGTCTGTCACGGCAGGTATCGCAAAGTTCGTCAACTCTCGAAGAAAAGTATTCCTTGAGTGCCTTGTGATATTCCGCACGGCAGGTCGGACAACCGATTGAATTAAGTTCAAGATGCAAATCCTTTACGCCGAGCTCATCAAAAATCTGCTTTGCAAGAGCAATCATTTCTGCATCGGCAAGCGGTGAGGTTGCACCGAAACATTCTATTCCGAACTGGTGGAATTCACGAAGTCTGCCAGCTTGCGGTTTTTCGTAGCGATAGCAGGAAGTAAGATAACAAATTTTTTGCGGAAGTGCCTCGTTTGAAAGACCGTTTTCCAAAAACGACCTTGCCGCACCGGCTGTACCTTCCGGACGAAGAGTAATCGAACGACCGCCCTTGTCGTCAAAAGTGTACATTTCCTTTTGCACAACATCGGTAGTATCTCCGACTCCTCTTTGAAAAAGTTCGGTGTGTTCAAACACAGGTGTTCTCATTTCCTTGTAGCCGAAATTTTCGGCAACGGTGAGGCAGGTAGCCTCGATATATTGATTTTTGTACACTTCGGACGGTAATACATCCTTGGTGCCCTTAATAGCTTTTGTAACAAGTGCCATAACTTTTCTCCTATATACAATTTTTGAGGTGCAAGGGAAAACTTGCACCTCGTTATATAATTTATGAAATTACTTTTTTTGATTATATCGCGGATTAACAATTTCTCTCCACTCAAAGTCTCCTCGCTCAACACCCCTGATAAGTGCCTCGGCAGTTGCAATATTTGTTGCAAACGGAATGTTGTGCACATCGCAAAGGCGAAGTAAATCATTGTCGTTCGGTTCGTGAGGCTTAGGATTGAGAGGATCTCTGAAGAAAATCAAAAGGTCAATTTCGTTGCAGGCAATACGGCTTGCAATCTGCTGACCGCCGCCCTGTGCACCGCTCAAGAAGCAATTAATTTCCAAGCCTGTTGCTTCCTTGACGAGTTTGCCTGTTGTTCCCGTTGCGCAAACATCATGTCGGCTGATAATTCCGCAGTAAGCAATACAAAACTGAACCAAAAGTTCTTTTTTTGCATCGTGTGCTATAAGTGCAATATTCATAATACCCTCTCCAATTTAGTAATAATTTCTCATATATATTATAATACCATATTATAGTGATTTTTCAAGATTTTTTTGAAGTTTTTTACGGTAAAAGCGTGGAATCTGTCTGTGCCTTTTCCTCACTGTTATTATTACTGTAGTAATAATCTATGATTGCTGCCGTAATTTCTGCCGTCGAAGAACCCGAGCCCGCCGTTTCAATAGCAGAACCGATACTGATTTCAGGATTGTCGTACGGAGCAAAGGTAATAAGGAAACCGTTGTTGTGCTTAACGCCGTTTACAACTACCTGAGAAGTACCCGTTTTACAAGCCGTTTTTACGCTGAGTTTGTTAAACACCTTGTTTGGGCCGCCGTAAAGCGATACACGACGCATACCGGATTTTACAATGTCAAAGGTGTTTTGACTTATTCCCGTTTCTTCTTCAACGGTAACTCCCGTTTCATTTACAACACCTGTTGCGGAGGAAATTTTAGACTTTACAAAATGAGTTTTGTATCTTGTACCTCCGTTTGCTATTGTAGCACAGTAATTTGCAAGTTGAAGCGGTGTCAAAAGGTTATCGGACTGACCGATAGCACACTGAACGGTATCACCCGGTCGCCATACCATATCATACTTTTTTCTATACTCCGGACCTGCCATAATACCGCTTGATTCCGGAATTTCAACGCCTGTTTTTTGACCCAAACCAAACATTTTACCGTACTTATTCATAAGGTCAATACCGAGCTTTTGAGATGTATTATAAAAGAACACATTACAAGAATGTTCAAGTGCACCCTCAACATTTAAAGAGCCGTGAGCGGAAGTACACTTAAATGTCATATCGGAAATTTTAAAATACTTACTGCAGGTAAAATAAGTGTCTTTGGTAATTTTACCCTCCTCAAGTCCGGCAACCGCCATAAGCGGTTTAAAAGTTGAACCCGGTGCAAAAGCACTCATTGCAAAACGGTTAAAAAGAGGTTTTTGACTGTTTGAGGCAAGTTTTTGATAATCGCTGTAATAATCATTCAAATCAAAAGTCGGATAATTAGCGGCTGCAAGGATTTCACCGCTGTGAACATCTTCAACAACAACCGCACCGGTCGCTTCGCTTGAAGTTTTGATGCAAATTTTACGCAGTTTTTTCTCCGCAATCTTTTGCATATCCTTATCAATCGTCAATACAATCGTATCGCCCTGAACAGGCTCTTTTGTAATTGTTTCGGTAACATTACCCTCCGTGTCTATGGTAACGGTTTTTTCGCCCGGAGTACCTCTCAAATCGCTTTCACAAGCTTTTTCTATACCGGACTCACCGATTTCATCGTTAATACCGTAACCGCTGTCTTTAAGTTCGGCATATTCCTCGGAATTGATTTTTCTTACAGTGCCGATAATGTGCGACGCAAGTGACGAATCCGTATACGAACGGTATGCCACAACCTGAACATCCGCACCCCTGTACATAGTTTTGTTTTCCTTGATTTGAGCAACTGTTTCGTCGCTGACATCGTCTGCAATCGTGACAGGATTTGAAACGGAAAACAAACACCTTGTCAGTTCGTATCTTATGTTACCTATAGCAAGAGCAGTCTTTGTGTCGTATTTTTCAAGACCGTATTTTTCAACCATAGCGTCAAAGCAGTTTTGAGCTGTTGCGTATGATTGAAGATTAAACATATCCTTGCTTTTCATCGTTTTAATAGCCGATTCGTAATTTTCATCATCTTTTTCGGTGAAAAACTTAATCTTGCCGTTTTTTCCGATTTTCAGCGGAAGATTGTGAACATATTCCTCACCTTTTTTGTTGAACAATTTTATAAGATTGATGACAATTGCGTTTCTTGCATCGTTATTTTTTGCACTTGGAAAATATGCGGCGTCAAGGATAATGCTGTTTCCTTTGCGATTGGTAACAAGAACATTACCGTTGCGGTCAACAATCTCACCCCTTGCCGCCTCGATAGAAACGGTATAGGTTTTAACCGCACTGCTTTGTGCAACATAGTATTCATTATTTTTTATTTGAATATCGTAAAGGTCGTAACCGAATCCGAGCAGGGTTGCGATTACCAATACGACAGCGATAACTGTTCTTGTGCTTTTATATCTATTGCCCACGGCACGCTCCCCTTTCCTAAAATTTAATAATATTACGCCCTGTTTAGTTTCTTTTTCAACGGAACAAAAATGATATTCATAACAACCGTCACAACAGCCGTATAGAAAAATGACGGCAAATAGAATGTAAAGAAAACCGTTTTAGAGCCGTCGCCGCCCTTTATCAAAACGAAAACAATCCAATAAATGAGCATATAAAGGAATGTAAACACCACGGCTCCGACAGTTCCTACCCAAAAGGTTGCCCTAAAAAGATGGGTTACAAGTACACTCATAATATAACAGGCAACCATAATAAACAGACAGTTAAATCCCATATGGTGTGCCGCCGTTATATCCCACAAAAGACCGGCAAACAAGCCTATTAACGCAGAGGCTTTTTCTTCCTCGTCAAGCGACAAAAGCACTGCCGCCGGAACAAGAAAGAAGCATCTTGCACCGCCGATTTCAAACCACAGTCCGCCGACATTTTGAAGCAGCGAAAGCACGGCAATAATAACGGCATAAACGGCATATTTAATTGTGCGTTCTTTTTTTGTGAGTTCCATTTATGTTTCCTTAATTTTTATAATCGGTAAGTATAAAGCAAGTGTTTATGCTTTCAATAGAAGTGCCGGGAGTGATAACGGCATAAGAAGAAATATCGGTTGATTCATCGGCAATTTCATCAACTGTGCCTATAATCAATCCTTTTGGTACAGTTCCGCCGATACCTGCTGTACAAATAATCGATTCATTTGTTATTTTTGTTGCGGCATCAAGATTTGCCATTTTGCACTTGTTTTCTTTAGCAAGCGTTGCGTTACCTGTTACATAGGATATTTCGTTTGAAATAATTTCATAAGCCGAAACATTAAAATCCGGGTCAAGGATTGTTTTAACCACGCTGTATGTCGGATAAGCCTTGTCGATAACGCCGACAAGATACTTGCCGTACATAACGGCGTCACCTACCGCAACTCCGTTTACAGTACCCTTTGAAACAGTAAACGACTTATATATATCCGCACTGTCTCTGCCGATAACAGACGCCTCTACAAACTTAAAATCCTCGTGTTCTTCCTTAACTCCGAGGAAATCTTTATATAACTCATTTTGTCTTTTTAAATTTTCATAATCAACAAGCTGTGACTGAAGTTCGCCGATTTGCGACTGCAAATTTTGTATTTCTTTTTCATACTGAGCATTACCGCTGACATTACCCGAAATATTGTCGATACCGTTTGAAATTTTTTGTGCCACATAATGTGCCGGATAAAATATTGTACCGACAACTGTGGACTGTGCGGTTTCGCCGTGACCGTTTGCGGCGGCAATAAGTGCACCGATTAAAAGCACGGCAATAATACTCATCACCGTTTTGAACGGCTTTGTTTTAAATATTCTTTTCATATTTTCACTTCTCTTATCTTGCCTGACGAAGTTTGATTGATGTGCCGACGGCAACACAATCATTTGAGTTTTCAGGCACAATGATAGGAATTTTTATTTCGTTTTCAATCAAATCACGAAGTCCGCGAAGTTGACTTGCACCGCCGGTAAGATAAATGCCCCTGTCTATAATATCCGCGGCAAGTTCAGGCAAAGTGACCTCAAGTGTTTCTTTAACGGCAGTTAAAATCTGACTTACAGGCTCTTCAAGAACAGCACGGATATCGGACGAAGTAACCTCAACGCTACCCGGAAGTCCGTCGTTAAGATTTCTGCCTCGAACTTCCATAGCCGCTTCGCCGTCGTATTCCATAGCAGAGCCGATTTTAAGTTTAATATCCTCGGCTGTACGCTCACCGATAAGAAGATTATGTGTTTTACGCATATAAGAAACGATAGCATCATCCATTGCTTCACCGCCGACCTTAATGCTGTTACAGCACGCAATGCCACCGAGTGAAAGCACGGCGACATCGGTTGTACCGCCGCCGATATCAATTATCATAGAACCGGTTGCTTCATATACAGGAAGACCTGCACCGAGAGCCGCCGCCATAGATTCTTCAATAAGCTCAACTTCCTGAGCACCTGCCGAACGCACAGCGTCTTCTACCGCTCTGCGTTCAACTTCCGTAACATCGGACGGAACGCAAACAACAACCCTTGTTTTTGTGAAAACATTTCGTGATGTTGAACGGTCCATAAAATCGTGAAGCATATCCGCAGTCATATCAAAGTCGGCAATAACACCTGCTTTCATAGGGCGAACGGCAACGATAGAACCCGGAGTTCTGCCAATCATTTTTTTTGCTTCGTTTCCGGTTGCAAGCACTCTTTTTGATTTAACATCAACAGCTACAACTGACGGTTCATTGATTATTATATGACCCTTTCGGTCGGTCACTTTTGTATTTGATGTACCGAGGTCGATACCTATATCTCTTGAAAAAAGCATTTCACAGCCCGCTTTCCTAATTAAATTTCATATCAATTATTTATTATATAATATAAAATTGTTAATCTCAACACATATTTTAAAAATTAATAATTTTGTCAAAATATACAAAAAGCAAAATTTTAATCTCCGTTTTTGCACGAAAAAACTCCCCTTGCAACAAGAGGAGCTGATCGTTTTTTAACTATGCAATACACTCAGGTGTAAAAATTTCATCCCAATGAGAATAATATTCGTTTTGCTTCACAAGCTTGCGTGCCTGAATGTAGTCATAAGCCTTTTTGTGGAAAGTATCGAGTTCTTTTGAAGCTTCCTTGAGCTTTGACGCCTTAATTTTAGCTTCTTCTTTTGTACTTTCGCTCATAGCGTTTGCCTCGTTATACTTATCAAGAGTCGGCTCGCTGATGCCGTAAAGTTCTTCCACGGTGTGAGTGAGAAGTTCTTTTGCCTTCGCGGTCTTTTTCATCATTTTTTCAGTTGTGAAGCGGTCTTTTTCATTAATTATTATTTCAAGTGCTTCTATCTTGGATTTAAGTTTCTTGCGTTCTTTTTTATTGACAGACGAATCAAGAGATTTAAGGCACTCGTTATACTCATTAACCGAGTCGGAATAAATTTTCTTTGCTTCTTCAAGCTGACCCTCCGAAAGAGCACCTGTTGCGTAATCCTCAAGTGCGGCACGGATTTTAAGCACCTTAATATGAGAATCGTGTTCTTCTTCCGTAAGAGTGTACATTGTTACAAACGGAATAAGTGAAAGTACGAATCCTGCCAAAGCAAGAACAATCATACCTTTTGAAAGCGGTTCTCTGAATGACGCTTTATACAAGTCGTCATAGTTATCTACCAATCCAAAGTGGTTTTGCATTACTATCGTTTGAGTAAAATATGTAACGCCCATAGATACAAATACGCCGATTGTACCTACAAACTGACCCATAAGTCCCTCAAGTCTTTCACCGGATTTATATTGCTGATAGTCGAGAACATCGGCATTCATTGCGCCGTCGGTAATAAGAGTAAATGTATTAAAGAAGCCTCTAATCCAAACAAGAGCGAAAATAACCCAAATCTGTTCTATAAACACATACATACCCACAAGAGTGACGATATTGCCCAAAATGTAAAAAATGTACATATTTCGCTTGCCGAGCTTACGAATAAGAAGCGGTGACAGGAGCATAGCCGGAGTAGCGGCAGCACCGAGAATAGTGGTAAGCGTTCCGTTTAAAACACCCTGCTGTTCGGTTGAAAGACTGAGAACATCTTTTATACCGTAATAGAAATACCAAGTGGTCACATTGCCAACACCCGCCTGCAAAAGAATGCACCAAGATGTAAGGGAGCGTGCCCATTGATACTTGTTTGCGATACCGGCACCGATACCCTTGAAAAACGGCACTTTCGGCGAATAGTCTTTTGATACAATAATTCTTTCTTTAGTACCGAAATAACTAAAAAGACCGATAAGAGCACCGCCGATACCAAGGACGGGCATAATAACACGGTACGCCTGTATATGCTCAAGTCCGCCTGTAAAGCCTGCAATCAACGGAACGAAAAATCCCATAATTGTGGGTGCAAGCGAATATATAAAAGTCGAAACGGTAATTACATCTGCACGCTCGGTTGAATTAGGACTCATTACCTGAACGAGAGTTGTGTAAGCCTGGTCATAAAACGGATAACAAAGCTGAAGAAGCATATACGATATAAACAGCGACCACAGCTTTTGATTGTAGCTCATTGTTTCAAAAGGAAGAAACGCGAATACCGTAAGTAAAATACCCGACGGAATACCCGTATAAAGCAAATACGGTCTAAACTTACCCTTGCTGCTTCGAGTGTTGTCAATTATCAGTCCGCGGATAGGACCCAAAAACAAGCTGATAATAGTTGCTGCCATATTCAGCTTTACAAGGTCACCGTTTTTAAGTCCGAGTGCGGAACCTGCAAGCAAGCTTGTGGCAGAAAGTGAGATATACCAAACCGTATAAATCACAAATTTTACACCGATACCGCCAATACTGTACGAGAGAATTTCCTTGTACGGAATATAGCGACCCTCCGGCGGATTACTCCAATGATTTTTAACAGACGACACGGTCTGCTTAATCTTTTCACTTGATATTTTCATCGTTACCCCTTTGTGAAACTTTCATAGTTTACCGCCTGTCAAAGCAGAAGTTTCTGTTAAAGTATAACATATAAAAACAACAATAGCAATATGATATTAACATTTTATTATAATTTGGCAGTAAATGTGTAACCCTGCTTTTGGATGTCGTCTATCACCTTTCCGAGAATGTCGGCATTCGTTTTGCTTACAGCATGAAGAAGCAAAATCGCTCCCGGATGCGTGCTCTCGCAAATATGAGTGAACGCCTGATTTTCTTCCGTCTGATTATCCGGATCCCAATCGGCATAAGCAAAGCTCCAAAACACCGATGTGTAGTTCAATTTTTTTACAATTTGTAATGAACGTTCCGAAAACTCGCCTTTGGGGAACCTGAAATAACTCATTGTATAATTGAACTTATCTTTTACATATTCGTGGAGATAGGTCACTTCCTCTTTTGCAACATCATCGCTGACCTCATCCATAGAATAGTGGTGATATGAATGGTTGCCGACAATATGACCCTCATCAATCATTCTTTTGACAAGGTCGGGATTTTGAGACGCAAAATCATAGGTGACGAAGAATATTGCTTTAATCTTCTTTTGCTTTAATGTGTCTAAAATCTGCGGAGTATAGCCGTTTTCGTAGCCCTCGTCAAATGTCAGGCATATCTTTTTATCATCATCTAAAAGCCATTTTGCACTCATGGTGGCATACTGTTTTTGAAGAAGCAAAGGTTCGTTCGGTTGCTTATGGTCAACAATATTCCCCGAACCCCAAACGACCTTTTCGGTGCTTAACGAATCAAGTCCGGCAACAGCTTTTGCAGTCGGTGCGGTTGTATTGGTTGCGTTGGTTGTACTCGTTTCGGAATTACTTGTTGTATTATCTTTTGTACTGTCTGTATTCCCTTTTGTGCATCCGAAAAGCAAGCAAAGACACAGCAGGGGCATCATAATTCTTTGAATTTTCACAATAAAAACCTCCCGAATTTATTGTTTGATTCGAGAGGTCAAAATAGTATTGTTAAATTTTGAATTATTTTTCGGAATTTTCGAGGCTTTTCATTTTAAGATAAGCATTGATAAATCCGTCAAGGTCGCCGTCCATAACAGCATTAATGTTACCCATTTCAAAGTTTGTACGGTGATCCTTAACCATTGTGTAAGGCATAAATACATACGAACGAATTTGGCTGCCCCACGCAATTTCTTTTTGGTCACCCTTGATGTCGTCGATTTTTTCAAGATTTTCTCTTTCTTTAATCTCAACGAGCTTTGATTTGAGCATAAGCATAGCCATTTCACGGTTTTGGTGCTGTGAACGCTCAACCTGACACGAAACGACGATGCCTGTCGGAATATGAGTAAGGCGAACAGCAGACGAAGTTTTGTTTACCTTTTGTCCGCCGGCACCCGAAGCACGGTACACATCCATTTTGATGTCCTCTTCGCGAATTTCAACATTAACATCGTTGTCAATCTCGGGCATAACCTCGAGAGAAGCAAACGAAGTGTGACGACGACCCGAAGAGTCGAACGGCGATACACGGACAAGACGGTGAATACCCATTTCGCCGTGAAGATATCCGTAAGCGTTTTCGCCCTCGATACGGATTGTTGCACTCTTGATACCTGCAACATCGCCCTCGAGATAGTCAAGCGTCGACACCTTGTAGCCGTTTCTTTCACCCCAGCGGTTGTACATACGGAAAAGCATTTCAGCCCAGTCCTGAGCTTCTGTTCCGCCGGCACCTGCGTGGAAAGTAAGAATTGCATTATTGTCATCAAACTCGCCCGAAAGAAGAGTTGAAAGGGTCAATTTTTCAATTCTTTTTTCAATATCATCAACGGATTTTGTGCAATCCTCGACAAGGCTTGCATCCTCTTCCTCGTTGGCAAGTTCAATCATAACCTGTGCGTCGTCAAAATCATTTTTAAGGTTTTCGTATGACGCAACTCTTGCTTTGAGTGAGCCGATTTTTTGCATTGTTTTTTGACTGTTTTCCATATCGTCCCAAAAATCGGGAGCGGCGCTTTGCTGTTCAAGGTCGGCAATCTGCACCTTGACATTATCTATATCAAGTGCTTCTTTTAAATTACCGATAGGTTCTTCAGACTGCATAAGTCTTTGATTCAATTCTTCAAACTCTATCATTACTATTCTCCGAACATTATTAATATGATATATAACTACTAAAATATTTACGATATATTATTATATATTATAAGAAGCTTTTTTTCAAGAGAAAATTTTTGTGAGGTTTTCACTTGAAAATCAAAAAAAACAAGCATATAATAAAGGTGAAAACTATAGAAAAGAGGGCTATACATATATGGCAGCACAAATCTGTGCCGTAATAATATTTGTGGTTATGTTTGCACTGATTATTATGGACAAAATCCCGCGACAGTGGGTTACACTCGGTTGCGGACTTGCAACAATTGTTATTGTATTCGGAATTTGTATGAAAAGTCCGAGCGCAATTATGGAAACGCTAAACATCAAAAGTATATTCACAGCCGAATTTTGGCATGTTTCGTCACAGGGCGGCGAAAGTTCAAGCGGCATTAACTGGTCAACAATCATTTTTATCGCAGGAATGATGGTAATGGTTGAAGGCATGGCAAAAGCAGGATTTTTCCGTTGGCTTTGCCTCACAATCGCAAAAGCGGTTAAGTACAAAGTTATGCCGATACTCGTAACATTTATGATAATGAGTGCCGTGCTTTCAATGTTCATTGACAGTATTACAGTTATTCTCTTCCTTGCGGCAGTAACCGTTGAACTTTCACAACTTCTTAAATTCAGCCCCGTGCCGATGGTACTTGCGGAAGTTTTTTGTGCCAACCTCGGCGGTTCCGCCACAATGTGCGGCGACCCGCCAAACATCATAATCGGTACCGCACTCGGCTACAGTTTTGCCGACTTCCTTACAAACACGGGTCTTATCGCCGGTATTTCGCTTGTTTTTATTGTTATTTTCTTTTACTTTGCATTCAAAAAAGAACTGTCAGTACCAAGCGGTGAACCTGTTGACCCGGCGACTTTCCCAAATCCAAAGGACGCTATTGAAAACAAAACAGACTTTATTATCAGCACAATCATTTTCCTTTGTGCGGTTGTTCTTCTTGTAACACACGCACAAACAGGGCTTACTGTTGCGTTTATCGGCGTAGCCATTGCTGTTGTAACGCTCATCACATCGTTTAAGCATATCAAATTTATTTTGAAGAAAATCGACTACAAAACGCTTCTTTTCTTTATCGGTTTGTTTATCGTAGTAGGCGGACTTGAGCAAACAGGCGTTTTGAAACTTATCGCAAACTTTATCGAAAAAATCTGCGGCGGCAACATCTTTGCAATGGTTCTCATCATTATGTGGATTTCGGCTGTTGCAAGTGCATTTGTTGACAACATTCCGTTTGCGGCAACTATGGTTCCGGTTATCAAAAGCCTTGCGGCTACAACTCCGGGTGCAGACCTTGCAGTGCTTGCATACGCTCTTTCGGTCGGCACAGATATCGGCGGCAGTGCAACGCCTATCGGTGCATCGGCAAATGTTGTTGGAACATCGGTTATTTCAAAAGCAGGACATCCTGTCGGCTGGGGCAAATATTGCAAATCGGCAATCCCGGCAACGGCAATTGTTCTTGTAATTGCTATGGTGGTTATTAAACTCAGATACTTCTAAAAAGGAGGTAATTTTATGGCAAAGCAATTCATAATTGCAATAGCCCGCGAATACGGTTCGGGCGGTCGTGTTATCGCAGAGGAATTGGCGAAAAGATACAATGTAAATCTTTACGGCAAAAATCTGCTCGACTTTATCGCAAAAGAAAAAAATCTTAATCTTGACAAATTGAAAAAATATGACGAAAAAGCGAGAAACCCTTGGCTTTCGCGCACGGTTGACGGATATTCAAACTCACCGGAGGACACGGTTGCTCAAATGCAATTTGACTACCTCAAAGAGCGTGCTGAATCAGGCGAATCGTTTGTGGTTCTCGGCAGGTGTGCAAGCTATGTTTTGCGTGACAGCGACGGACTTGTAAAAATTTTTGTAACCGGTGAAAAAGACGCAAAAATCAAGCGTATCGCTTCAATCGAAAAGCTTAACTACGGCGAGGCACAAATACTTGTTGAAAAGCGTAACAAGATGAGACGCAACTATCACAACTATTATTCTAAAGAAAAATGGGGAGATTCAAGACATTACGACTTGATTGTTAATTCAAGCAAAATCGGAATTGACAACACGGTTGATGTCATCGACTCATACATCAAAAATATTATTGACTAAAACACACGGCGGTAAAGTAAATAAAACTTTATCGCCGTTATTTTTTCGAGGTATCGCTATGGACAATACAAAAAAATTTGACAACAAGGGTGAAATTTACGCCAAGGCAAGACCGAAATATTCACAAAACGGCACTTTGACCGTACCTACCGACACCGTGACATACATAGGCAAATAATACAGCAAGGAATACGAATGATAAATTACTTACTACTGTTAGATACAGAAAACGACAAAAACAAATTTAAAGAACTTTACAATTCATACAAAAATCTGCTTTTTTGGATTGCAAGACAAAAAACCACCTGCGACCAAGACGCCGAAGAATGTGTACAGGAAACATTCTTGTATGTTGCAAAGAATTTTGATAAAATAAAAGAAATCAATTCAAAAATGACAAAAGGATATTTATCCACAATAGTAACAGGATTTGCCATAGACATATATAACAGGTCACTAAAAGAACGCCTTATGTTAAATTATAACGACCAAACAGACATAAAAGACAACTTTGACCGTTATAATAAAATAGAATTGTTTTCTGTTTTTGACAAAGTCCTTAACGAAGAAGACAAAACATTCTTTTACCTTAAATATTTATACGGGTATACAAGCCGTGAAATAGCGGAAATATATGCTGTAAAAGATTCATATGTGCGTAAAAGAATTCAGTATTCAAAAGAAAAGCTGAGAAAAGAATTGGAAAAGGAGGGGTGACATTGACTGCAATAGAAGAAGCTTGCCTGCTCTCGTGCGAAAATTGGATTGATTCATTTCCCACAAAAATACCGAATCATAAATTCAGCCGTGAACATAAAAAAGCAATTAATAAAATTCTCTATTCGGATAATAAAAAATACAAGGTTACATTTTCAAAAAGGAAGATAAAAATACTGCTTATTGCGGCCGTTTTATTTTCTTTGGCGGCAACTGTTGTATTTGCAGTTCCGGCGAGCAGAGAGTTTATTATAAGCAAATTTTCAAACCACTCGGAATATAACATTGCCGACGCCGACAACATAAAAGATGTTAAATCATTAACCGTAAATTATGTTCCCAAAGGGTTTGAAGTTACCGAAAAGTATACATCAAACAGTTCTTATATTTTAAAATATGAAGACAGTGAAAAATCATTTACAGTCGATAAAATAAGATTAGACTCAACCATAGCATTCGACACTGAAAAATATTCCGGTGAAGAAATAAGGATTAATGATTATAAAGCAATATGTTACAAACCCGATGATAACTTATACGGTATTATATTTAACAATAATGAATATATCTATATCGTAAATGGTAACATCGGCAAAGGTAAACTTGTGAAAATTGCACAAAACCTTGAATAATTAATTGTAAAAAAAGCCGAATTTTTGACTTTTCTTATTTTTTTATCACAAAACCTCACTTTAAACGGATTAAGTGTTATGAAGGGAGGTGAAAACATGCTCAAAGTCAATCAACGATTTGTGAAATTTATTTTGATTGTTTTATCGTCATTATTTGCTTTAAGTGGAACACTTATTTCTAATGCCACAACTAACGATTGTAACAATATAGAGCCATATTATATTAACATATCGGATTGTTATGCAAGCCTATCAATATCCGGAATAAAATCCGAATGTTCTGCAACTATAAGAGCAAAAAAATCCGCTAAACTCAAAATCAAAATGGAATTGCAAAAGGAAAAATCAAGCGGTTATGAAACCGTAGAAACTTGGTCCGACAGCAAAACAGGAACCATTCTGTCTATGTCAAAATCAAGAAACATCAATGTGCTGTGCAATTACCGACTAAAGGTTACATTCACAGCAGGAAACGAAACAGAAACTATTTACAAATATTCTTGACTGTATGCAAAGCAATATGTAAAATAAAGAAAAGGAGGAATGTATAATGAGTAAAGTCAAAAGATATATAGCAGTTTTTCTATGCATAATAGTTTCAGTTCTTCAAGTTTCACCTGTGTATGCTTCGACCGAAACAGAAAAAGCATATGACATTAACAAGGCATATGAATACCCTATAACTCCTGATAATGAAACAGAGTGGGCAAAATTAAAAACCTTAAAAGAGAAGTTAGAAGCATGCCAAATTCCTGATGAATTACTGAAGACTATGACTACATCTGCATTGATAAAAACCGTTGCCGATTATCCGTTATCTGTAAACCTATACGCTTATGACACTGTAGAATTAGGTTATCAAATGGTAAAGGATTCTTTTAACGGTGTTGCCGAGTTAGAAAAAAGAATGCAAGAAAGTCCTCTGTCTGTTGAGACGGCATTTCAAAATGAAATTTCAAACTCATCGGCTAAATCAAAGTCAATTCAAAACATTAACGATAATACAAATCCTTATTTCATATTACGAATTAAGGAATGTATGGAAAGCAGTATAAACATTGATGTTATACAACCTGCCGCTATCAAACGCTATACGGCAACATATGTCACCACTCCCAAAGGTTCAAAAGTTTCAGCAATAAAAGATTATACCTGGAGTGAACATGGATATACTCAATCAGAGTGCCAAAAACAACATAATCTTGTTAAAAAGCAATATCCTTCTGTTACAATTATTAGTGGTATTAGTCCAAAATATAACTGTCACTCTTATGCTTGGCACTCTACTTCAACAAGCAATCGCTATTGGATAAATAATCCGTCAACTTATATAACAGACGGCAGTTATAAAAAAGCCTCTGTATATAAGCTTAATTCAAAGCTTATATACACATACAGCGGTGACATAATTCACTCGGGAATTATTTCCGGTGTATCAGATAAACATTTAACATATGTTACATCAAAATGGGGCTCATTAGGTGTATACAAACACTTATATTATGACTGCCCATATAGTAAAGATAATTTCAGCGGTTCAAGTGTTTCCTCATATGTAAAAAATTAAGTAGATCAGTCAAACAGAAAAAGCAGTCGAGAAAACTTCCCCGACTGAAGAACAGATTTTAAAAAGCATATAAAAAGAAAGAGAGAAAATATGAAAAAAAGAATTTTAGCTATTATAGCAGTTATCATCGTTTGCATTTCATGCTTTGCACCAGCAAATGTGTTTGCAAGCGAACAGGAAAATGGTGAATACATTGTTTTTGATACACCTTCCTCAAGAATATCATCTGATGGAAGTTTTTCATTTAAACTAAGAACCGCATTAAAGTCAGGATATTTCAAGGCAAAAGGTACTTCAATAACTATACAAACTCAAGCCAAAATATATAGTGAAGCTACCGGAAAATCTCGCACATCAAAAAATGTCAGATTTTATATGGAACTTTATAAAAAAAACGGTAATAAAGTTGGTTCATATATTGGTATGGCAGATAATGTATATGGCGGAAAAAAATTTACAGGCTTAGCAAAAGGAGAAACATATTATTTTCAAATTACAATAATTCAAAGCGGTATAGATGAAACATTTGAAATTAACAAATCAGAATATTTAAAAGGTAGTGGTAATGTTTCCGGAGTAACCGTACTTTAAAATTATGAGATTTGATATAATATTAGATTTACTGAAAAAATATTCCGTTTTTGCAATTATTGTTGTACTAAGCCTGACAATACTGTTTTTATTTGGCTATTTTGTAATTTACAAAAGACTAATGCACGGTAAGAAAGAGTTCAACAAAAAGAGTGTGTTACTTGCTGTTATCGGCTTATTCTATCTGCTTGTGGTTTTTTGTGCAGTATTTATGAACCGAAACAATGTTACAGATTACAGTGTTCAGCACCTATTTTCAAGCTATAAATCGGCATGGTATACCTGCTCGGCACAGGCTTGGCGAAACATTGTTTTAAATATCCTGCTTTTCGTTCCGTTCGGTATACTGCTTCCGCTTTTGAGTCAAAAGACAAACAAGCCGTATTTTGTTATACCTATAGGTGCGGCTTCATCACTTATTATTGAAGCTATACAATATATTTTCAAAATCGGTGTTTTTGAATTTGATGATGTGCTGAACAATACAGTCGGCGTTATATTGGGATATTGTGTGTACCGACTGTTTTCCGCAATAAGAAATAAAGCCGTAACACCTAAAAAAGTAATCATCTGCCTTTTGCCGTTTTTAATCGTAACAGGCACATTTTCGGGCATTTATGCAGCATATCAAATTCAACCTTACGGCAATTTGTATGTATCCGATTACGAAAAGCACAATATGAAAAACACCAAAATCATTTGTGACACGGCAATTTCGGATAAAAGCACAACGAAAAATATATACCGTGCAAAAGAATATACAGTCAGCGATGCAATAAAGCAATCTAAATGCTATTTTCAAAAGGGCAACATTGAGGTTGATTACAAATCATATGTAATAGAAAATGATACGCTTAAACTTAATTCCGCAGACGGCAAATATCATTTTTCAATGGATTTAACAAACGGCACTTACAATTTTCACAACGAGGATCTTTTTCAAGTATACACAAACGAAACGCCCGACATCTCATACACGGAAGATGAAGTCAGAAATATACTTAAAGAATATTCCGTATTTCCGCCTGTTAATTCCGAACTTACCGTAAATGAAAATTCATACTATGAATTCAGCCATACAGTCAGCGAAAACGACAAATCTTTTTGCAACGGCACAATTTACTGCTATTTGTTTGATGGTGATGTTTTGGGACAAATTGACAACAATATGGTTGATTTGGACAAATGTGCTACCGAAAACATTATGAGCGAAAAAGAAGTTATAAATTTAATTAAGCAGGGCAAATTCTACTCAGGTGGATATGATTTTGAAAACAGCACTATTCAAATTAACAGTATAGAATTAACATATATAAATGATTCTAAAAATTATTATCAACCAATATATTACATCAAAGCAAGCCTTAAAAACAGCAAAATTCAAGAAATTGAGCTGTTCATTCCGGCATTGAAAAAATAATTCTTATATATCTGCATATAAAAAGTGCATTGGTACTTCACAATACCAACGCACTTTTATTCTGTTTAAATCAGTCTTTAAGAAGTGATTTGTACATCTTGATATATTCATTTGCAGATTTACCCCAAGACATATCACAGCGAAGCGCACGCTCTACGAGAGTAGGCCAATAATCCTTATCGTTATAAGCCTCTACGCCGCGGTAGATTGCACCGAGCATATCGTATGCATCATATGTTTGGAATGTAAATCCGTTGCCCTCGCCGTCGCCCGAATCGGTGATTGAGTCTTTAAGACCGCCTGTTTCACGAACGATAGGCACGGTGCCGTAACGAAGTGCAACCATTTGTGAAAGGCCGCAAGGTTCGCTCTTACTCGGCATAAGGAACAAGTCTGCACCTGCATAAATTTTGCGTGCGAGATCAGGAATAAATCCGATTGTAACGCCAACCTTGTCGGGATATTTTTCGTGAAGTTCTCTGAAAAAGCTTTCGTACTGCCATTCGCCGGAGCCGAGAACAACATATTGAACATCACGCTCCCAAAGGCTCTTTTCCATAACCTCACGGATAAGGTCAAGACCTTTATGACCTACAAGACGGGATACGATACCGATAACAGGCACATCATCTCTGACAGCCATACCCATCTGCTCCTGAAGAGCCTTTTTGCATGCCGCCTTACCCTGTTTCCAATCGTCGGCATTATAGTTTGCGGCAATATTCGTATCCGTTTCAGGATTATAATTATCGGTGTCGATGCCATTGAGAATACCGCAAAGTTTCCAGCTACGCTGATTAAGAATAGGGTCAAGACCGTAGGAAAACCATGGGTCAAGAATTTCTTTTGCATATGTAGGCGATACGGTTGTCACCTTATTTGCACACTCGATACCTGCTTTCATAAAGTTAACAAGTCCATCGTACAAAATAAGGTTATTATATTCGGGAGCGATACCCAAAACATCATTGAGAAGTTCATCGCCGTACTTGCCCTGATACTGAATATTATGAATTGTGAAAACGGTTTTGATGTTTTCATATCCCATTTGATTTGCATAATAACACGAATAATAAAGCGGAGTGAGAGCCGACTGCCAATCGTTGCAATGAATAATATCCGGCTTCCAATCAATATGCGGAATAATTTCAAGAACCGCTCTTGCGAAGAAAGCAAATCTTTCTGCATCGTCATAGTGACCGTAAATTCCGTCACGCTTAAAATAATACTGATTGTCAAGGAAGTAATAAATTACTCCGTTGTGCTTTGCTTCAAAAATACCGCAATACTGTCTACGCCACGAAACAGGAACCGAAATTGATGTAATGAACTTCATCTTATCTTTATATTCCTGCTTAATTGAATCATAAAGAGGCATTACAACACGGCAGCCGATAAGGCGTTTACGCAAAGCCGCAGGCAAGGAACCGGCAACATCACCCAAACCGCCCGAAGCCATAAAAGGCAACGCTTCAGAAGCAACATATAAAACCTTCATTTGTAAAACCTCCTAAATTTTTGTACCCTTTGAAAGGCAAACCGGATAGTTAGCCGCACCGGAAAGCTCAACATCGGATTTGATAACGCAATCCTTATCGGAAATAACATAATTCATCTTAACATTTTCACCGACAACGGTGTCCTGCATAAGGATAGAATTTTTAACAACGGAGCCCTCTTTAATTTTAACGCCTTTGAAAAGAATACAATTTTCAACTGTACCCTTAACAACGCAACCGTCGGCAACAAGAGAATTTGTAACCTTTGCCTCCATACCGTAAAGGGTAGGCATATCGTCACGCTCCTTTGTATAAACAGGGCGTTCCTTGGCAAAAAGTTTTTGCTTGTTTGTTCTGTCGAGAATGCTCATTGAAACATCATAGTAGCTTTGAATACTGTCGATAGTGCCCACAAAGCAATCTGTTGCATCATAAGAATAAACTTTTTTATTCTTAATACTTTCAAGAAGAATATTGCGTTGGAACGAAATTTCGTTCTTTGAATGAGCGGCTGTAACAAGAGCCTCAAGCAAATACTTTTTGATGAGCACGATATTTGTGGAATAAAAAGCATTTTCAACATCAGGGTCGATAGAAGCCTCTAAAATTCTGCCGTCCTCGTCTACCTTGTCAAACACAAGAACGTTGCTGAACGCTGTAGGCTTCTTTGCCTTAACACCGACAATGGTAATATCCGCCCCCGATTTTTCGTGTGTGTCAAATACTTTGGTTAAATCGATGTTCATAAGATTGTAGCAGTCGGACATCAAAACATATTCCTGTGTTGAGTGGTCAAGAAAGCCCATATTGCCGTAAATAGCGTCAATTCTGTTACCCCACATAGTAACGGAATTGCTTGAATACGGCGGAAGAATATGCAAACCGTCGGTTTTGCGTGACAAATCCCACGGCTTACCCGTGCCCACATGGTCCATAAGAGAATTAAAGTTTGCATTTGTTACGACGCCGACATTTGTAACCGAGCTTTCTACCATATTGGAAAGCGGAAAGTCGATAAGGCGGTATCTTGCACAAAACGGAACGGAACCCATAGTTCTCAATTCGGTAAGCGATTCAAGAGTTTCTTCGTGAATATTGGCAAAAATCATGCCGAGTACATTTTTTCCGTTCATACTTATACCTCCTCCCCTGACGGAATCATATCTTTCGGTTCAACTTTTTTACCTTTTGTAATTGTGGCATTTGAACCTACAACAGCAACACCCCATGTTGACGGGTCTTCCAAATCCTCAGGAATTTCGCCCACCTGTGCGTTTTCTTCAACTACCGCGTCTTCGGCAATTATCGAGTAATACACCTTAGCACCTTTTTTGATTGTGGCTCCCGGCATAATAACGGAAAACCTAACCTCGGCATCTTCTTCCACAGTTACCTTTGATGATACAACGGAATATTCAACCGTGCCGTCAATATCGCAACCCTCTGAAATAGAAGAATTCTCGATGTGAGCGTTTTCGCCGATATAATGTGGCGGTGCATACGGTGTACGGCTGTAAATTCTCCATGATGTGTCGGACAAATCAAGGTCAACATTCGGATTAATAATGTCAAGATTTGCCTCCCAAAGCGAATCGATTGTGCCGACATCTTTCCAATAGCCCTTAAACGGATAAGCGAACATACGCTGATTGTCGTTTAACATATTAGGAATGATATTTTTACCGAAGTCGTTTGACGAATTTTCATCGGCTTCATCCTCGCAGAGATATTTTCTGAGTTTATCCCAAGAGAACACATACACGCCCATCGAAGCTTTGTTTGACTTAGGTACGGCAGGTTTCTCTGCAAATTCATATATCTGATTGTTTTCATCTGTTGCAAGAATTCCGAAACGAGGTGCTTCCTCCCACGGAACCTCAAGAACGGCGATTGTGCAATCGGCGTTGTTCTTTTCGTGGAATTCAATCATCTTTGAATAATCCATTTTATAAATATGGTCGCCCGAAAGAATCACTACATACTTAGGGTCATATTTCTCGATAAAGTTGATATTTTGATAAATAGCGTTTGCAGTGCCCTTATACCAAGAAGCTCCGCCGATAGCCTCGTACGGCGAAAGAATATGTACGCCGCCGTTAAGTCTGTCCAAATCCCAAGGATGACCGTTGCCCAAATAATCGTTAAGCACGAGCGGTTGATACTGTGTAAGCACACCCACTGTGTAAATACCGCTGTTTACGCAGTTCGAAAGCGGAAAGTCGATAATTCGGTAATTACCGCCGTAAGGAACTGCAGGTTTTGCCACACTTTTGGTAAGAACACCCAAACGGCTGCCTTGACCGCCTGCAAGAAGCATAGCAACAACATCTGTTTTTGACATATTGTAAATCCTCCTGTATATTAACTCTTTTTACTTTTTGTCTTTGGTTGAGCTGTTATTTTATTTTCGGTTTTGACTTCTTTTACCTGCTTGGTCGGTTTGACCGCCTTTTCTTTTTTTGTAGGTAATTTGTCGGAACTCTTTTTAAGGAACATTGCCGACAAGCCGTGAAGTTTCAAATCTATATATTGCTCATAGCCGTGAATTGCACCTTGCTTTGATTTATACGACGCCGACATTCTGTGTTTATCGCCGCCGAACTTTTCAAGCGATGTATCAAACACGACCTTATATGTTCCGGATTTTGGAACGCCGATACGGTACGACTCAAAATTATTCGGAGTCCAATTAAACACGGCAATAAGCTCTTCGCCTTTTTTATTCATTCTTCTGAAAGCAATTACGCTGTTGCAATTATCTTCTGAAGAAATCCACTGAAATCCGTCCCAACTGTAATCAATTTCCCAAAGTTCGCTGTGTTCTTTGTAGAATTTATTAAGCTGTTTTGAAAATTCCTGCGTCTGTCTGTGTTTTTCGTAATCAAGAAGAAGCCAATCAAGCCCCTGCTTATAATTCCATTCGATAAACTGACCGAACTCACTGCCCATAAAGAGAAGCTTTTTGCCCGGATGAGCCATCATATACGCAAGGAACAGCCTCAAACCGTCGAACTTCATATCATATTCGCCAGGCATTTTATTGAGCAAGCTTGCCTTACCGTGAACGACTTCATCATGCGAAACAGGCAAAACAAAATTTTCACTGAACGCATAGAAAAAGCTGAATGTAATGCAATTATGATTACCTTTTCTGAAAAGCGGGTCAAGTGAAGTATAGCGAAGCATATCGTTCATCCAACCCATATTCCACTTGAAATTAAATCCGAGACCGCCCTCAGACGGTGGCATTGTAATCATCGGCCACGCCGTACTTTCTTCGGCTATCATCATTGAGCCGGGATGATTTGTAAGAATAGTTGAATTGAGTTGACGGAAGAAATCCACCGCTTCAAGATTTTCTCTGCCGCCGTTTTTATTCGGTGTCCATTCACCGTCTTTTCTGCAATAATCAAGATAGAGCATTGAGGCAACGGCGTCTACGCGAATACCGTCAAAATGGAACTCCTCAATCCAATAGTTGGCAGAAGAAATAAGAAACGACTTAACTTCTTTTTTTGAATAGTCAAATACTCTTGTTCCCCACTCCTTATGCTCACCTTTTTTCATATCGCTGTATTCATAACAACAGGTGCCGTCAAATTCATAAAGACCGAAAGCATCCTTTGGGAAGTGGGCAGGTACCCAGTCGAGAATGACGCCTATTCCCTCTTTATGACAGGTGTCAATAAAATACTTCAAATCTTCCGGCAACCCGTATCTTGATGTTGCGGCAAAATAGCCGGTAACCTGATAGCCCCACGAGCCGTCAAACGGATACTCCATAATAGGAAGCATTTCAATATGAGTATAGCCCATATCTTTTACATAAGGAACAAGCTGTTCGGCAAGTTCACGATATGTTAAGAAGTTGCCGTCGTCGTGCATTTTCCACGAGCCCATATGAACCTCATAAATATTAACAGGCTTTTCCAAAACATTTTGTCGGCTTTTGTCAAGTTGCCATTTGGAATCCTTCCACTTATAATCCTTAAGTTCATAAACTTTTGAGCCGGTGCCCGGTCGGGTTTCCTGATGTACGGCATACGGGTCTGCTTTAAGAAGTGTTGCACCCGTACGGGTTTTGACGGCATATTTATAGCAATCATAAACCTTTACATCATCTATAATCGCTTCCCAAATTCCCGGAGAAACTGCAACGCATACATTTGCCTCACCGTCCCAAGAATTGAAATCACCCACAACGGAAACGCTTTGAGCATTCGGTGCCCAAACTCTAAAGGCTACTTTACCGCCGTCAATTCGATGATTGCCGAAAAACTCATACGCCTTGTAATTAGTTCCGTCATGAAAAAGATATACGGGAAGTTGGTATTCTTCTTTCATTTTTTTCATAGAAAATCCTTTCGTTAACAATTACCAAACAACAAAAAGGGTACACTTTCCCTACTTTGAATATTTATAAGTTTATAATAGCACTACTGCAAATTTTTTTCAAGTGTTATTTGGTTATTTTGTTACAAGAAAATGTAAAATAATTATAAAATCTGTGCATTTTGTCAAATACGCACAAAAAAGCCGATTACAGCATATTACTCGGTAAAAGTAACAAAATTTTCAAAAAATTAAAGTATATTTTCTATTGCCACATTTCGCTGTTATATGTTATAATATTTTATATTTTAAACATATAATTTAAAGACTAACAAATTGGGCGGAGAACAGTTTATGAAAAACATCATTGTTGCGTACCCAAACAAGAGCACGGCCTTGCAACTGAAAAATGTTCTTGAACAGGACGGTCTTTATGTATCGCACATCTGTGCCACCGGAGCAAGTGCTCTCGGTATTGCTGCGGATATGCGAAGCGGAGTTATAATTTGTGCGTCCATCTTGCGTGATATGGGTGCGGCTGTTATGGCTGAAAGACTGCCGTCGGGCTTTGATGTAATTGCCTTGTCAAAAAGCGGTAAAGAAGATTATCTGGGCAACCTTATTTGTCTTCCCTTGCCACTTGACAAAGATGATTTTTTGAGAACGGTTGAAATTCTTGTTACAACCGAAAGCTCTTTTACAAACAGAAATCTTAACGACAGCGAATATATATCAAATGCGAAAGCAATACTAATGAACATTAATTCTATGACGGAAATGCAAGCACACAAATTTTTGCAAAGCGAAAGTATGAAGTGCGGTATGAAAATGGTTGATATTGCAAAAGACATCATTACACGATTTGAATAGGTGATAGAATGAAGCTTAATTTTACAAAAATGCACGGTGCCGGCAACGATTACATTTATGTTGACGGTATGAAATATCAAATACCGGATGAGAGTGCGGCAGCAAAGAAGCTGTCGGACAGGCACTTTAGCATAGGCGGTGACGGGCTTATCGTCATAAAAAAAGGCACAAAAGCCGATTTTGAAATGGTTATGTGCAACTCGGACGGTTCACGCGGTGCAATGTGCGGCAACGGAATTCGCTGTGTTGCGAAGTATCTGTTTGATGAGGGTTACACAAACGGCAAGACAGAATTCACAATAGAATCTATGGGTGCGGTTAAAACCGTGACCGTTTATATAACGGACGGCAAGGTTGTATCGGCAAAGGTTGATATGGGCAAACCGGAGCTTAAAGCAATCAATATTCCTGTTAAATACGACGGTGAGAAATGCATTAATCAGCCTGTTACATTCGGTGACAGAGAATTTAATATGACCTGTGTTTCAATGGGCAATCCTCACGCTGTTATGTTTATTGACGAGCACCCTAAAGATTTTGATTTGAACAATTACGGCAAAATCGCAGAACAAAGCACAGAACTGTTCCCTGACAGGGTAAATGCCGAATTTGTCAAGGTTATCGACAAAGAAAATGTTGAAATGCGTGTATATGAACGCGGAGCCGGAGAAACGCTTGCCTGCGGCACAGGTGCGTGTGCAACAGCGGTTGCCGCTATTGTTAACGGCTACTGCGACAACAAGGTTACCGTTCATCTTCTCGGCGGAGATTTACTTATTGAATGGAGCGGAAACGAAAACGACAGTGTTATTATGACCGGACCGGCAGAATACGCTTTTACCGGCACGGTTGAAATATAAAGTAATTTAACGGAGGTTTAAAAATATGAAAATTAACGACAACTTTTTAAAGATTGAGTCAAGCTATCTTTTCTCAACAGTTGCAAAGAAGCAAAAAGCTTATCAAGAAGCTCATCCGGAGGCAGATGTCATCCGTCTTTCAATCGGTGATGTTACAAAGCCGCTTGCTCCTGCGGTTATTGACGCAATGCACAAGGCTGTTGAGGAAATGGCAAACGAAGCAACATTCAGAGGTTATCCGCCTGAGTACGGTTACGACTTTATTCTTGACGCAATTCAAAAGAATGACTACGCAGACAGAGGCATTGATATTGCTAAGGACGAAATCTTTTTGTCTGACGGTGCAAAGAGCGACTGTGGCAACATCGGCGACATCTTTTCGGTTGACAACAAGGTTGCAATCTGTGACCCGGTTTACCCAGTGTACATTGACACAAATGTAATGTCGGGCAGAAGCGGCAGCAAGGACGACAACGGTCTTTGGAGCAACATAATTTATATGCCGTGCACGGCTGAAAACAACTTCACTCCTGACCTTCCGTCAGAAGTTCCTGATGTAATTTATCTTTGTTTCCCTAACAACCCAACCGGTATGGTAGCAACAAAGGAACAGCTCAAAAAGTGGGTTGACTATGCACTTGAGCACAATTCTCTTATTCTCTTTGACTCGGCTTATGAGAGCTTTATTGTTGAAGAAAATATTCCAAAGTCTATTTACGAAATTGAGGGTGCAAAGAAGTGTGCTATTGAACTTCGTTCATTCTCAAAGACTGCCGGATTTACAGGTATGAGATGCGGATATACGGTTGTTCCGAAAGAACTTGTATTTGAAGGCACATCACTTAATCCTCTTTGGGCAAGACGCCAGGCTACAAAGTTCAACGGCGTTTCATACATCACACAAAGAGCGGCAGAAGCGATTTATTCAGAAGAAGGCAAAAAGCAAATCAAGGAAACACTTGCTTACTATCAGAAAAATGCAAAAGTTATCTTTGAAGGTCTTAAAGACGCCGGATTTGAATGCTACGGCGGCGTAAACTCACCGTATGTATGGCTCAGAGTTCCGCAAGGCTACACAAGCTGGGAATTCTTCGACGAGCTTCTTGAAAAGTGTCAAGTTGTAGGTACTCCGGGTTCGGGATTCGGTCCTGCCGGTGAGGGCTACTTCAGACTGACTGCATTCGGCAATGCAGAAAAGACAGTTGAAGCTATTGAAAGAATCAAAAAAGCTTACAAAAAATAATTAAAACATATTTAATTTCAAACAACATTATTCATTCGGGAGGATAACATTATGACTAAAACAGAGCAACTCTATGAGGGCAAGGCAAAGAAAGTTTGGGCAACTGACGACGAGAACATCGTTATCGTTGACTACAAGGATGACGCAACGGCTTTTAACGGAATCAAAAAAGGCACAATCGTCGGCAAAGGTGTTGTAAACAACAAGATGAGCAACTACCTTATGCAAATTCTTGAAAAGCACGGAATCCCAACACACTTTGTTGAAGAATTATCAGACAGAGAGACAGCAGTTAAAAAGGTAACAATTGTGCCTCTTGAAGTTATTATCCGTAACAGAGCCGCAGGTTCTATTTGCAAAAGACTCGGTCTTGAAGAAGGTATGGATTTTGTTTGCCCGTCAATTGAATTTTCATACAAAGACGACGAACTCGGCGACCCGCTCATCAACGGCTATCATGCTGTATCTTGCGGTTTTGCCACAAGAGATGAGGTTGAACTTATTAAGACCTTGGCATTTAAGGTAAACGATGTTCTTAAAGAATACTTTGCGTCAATCGGCGTTGAGCTTATCGATTTCAAACTTGAATTCGGTAAAACAGCCGACGGCACAATCGTTCTTGCAGACGAAATCAGCCCTGACACCTGCCGTTTTTGGGACATCAAAACACACGAAAAGCTTGACAAGGACAGATTCCGTCGTGACCTTGGCGGCGTAGAAGAAGCATACGAAGAAATGATGAAAAGAGTAGGACTTAACTAATGGAACATAACACTTACAACTCCCCTTTTAATGCCCGTTACGCAAGCAAGGAAATGCAATACATATATTCTCCTGACTTTAAGTTCAAAACTTGGAGAAAGCTTTGGATTGCACTTGCCGAGGCGGAGCATGAACTTGGTCTTAATGTAACGCAGGAGCAAATTGACGAATTGAAAGCTCACGCTGACGACATAAATTATGAAGTTGCCGAGGCGTACGAAAAGAAATTCCGCCACGATGTTATGAGCCATGTGCACGCATACGGCGAGCAATGTCCTAAGGCAAAAGGTATAATTCACCTTGGTGCAACATCTTGTTATGTAGGCGACAACACAGATGTTATTACAATGCGTGAGGCTCTTAATTTGGTTAAGAAAAAGCTTGTAAACGCTATTGCATCGGTTGCAAAATTTGCAAATGAATACAAAGATATGCCGTGTCTCGGCTTTACTCACTTCCAGCCGGCACAGCCAACAACCGTAGGCAAGAGAGCAACCCTTTGGCTTATGGATTTGGTTATGGACCTTAACGAGGTTGACCATGTGCTTGATACACTTATGCTTCTCGGTTCAAAAGGTACAACCGGCACTCAGGCAAGCTTTCTTGAGCTTTTTGACGGTGACCACGACAAATGCAAGGAACTTGACAAGAAGATTGCCGAAAAGATGGGATTCAAATCTTGCTTTCCTGTGAGCGGACAAACATATGCAAGAAAACTTGACACCATTGTTTGTAACTGTCTTGCACTTATCGCACAAAGTTGTTGTAAATTTTCAAACGACCTCAGACTTCTTCAGAATCTTAAAGAAATCGAGGAACCGTTTGAAAAGAACCAGATCGGTTCATCCGCTATGGCTTACAAAAGAAATCCTATGAGAAGTGAAAGAATTGCTTCGCTTTCAAGATATGTTATGATTGACGCTCTCAATCCTGCTTGGACAGCATCTGCACAATGGTTTGAAAGAACACTTGATGACAGTGCAAACAAGCGTGTAAGCGTTGCGGAGGCATTTCTTGCTATTGACGGAATACTTGACCTTTACATCAATGTTACAAGCGGTCTTGTCGTATATCCAAAAGTAATTGAAGCAAGACTTATGAGCGAGCTTCCGTTTATGGCAACCGAAAACATTATGATGGACGCTGTTAAAAAAGGCGGCGACAGACAAGAGCTTCACGAAAAAATCCGTCAACACTCAATGGCGGCAGGTGCCGTTGTTAAGGTTGAGGGTGGCAAGAACGACCTTGTAGACAGAATTGCTGCAGACCCGGCGTTTATGACCACCAAAGAAGAAATTCTTGCTATTTTGAAGCCGGCAAACTTCGTAGGCAGAGCACCTGAACAAACAGCCGACTTCCTGAGTGAAGTTATCAATCCTATTCTTGAAAAAAACAAGGATTTACTCGGTGTCGATGTTGAAATTAATGTTTGATTTTACAATATAACAATAGGCTATCTCAACAATTTAAAGTGAGATAGCCTTTTTATCTATTGTTTATGCGGTTAATATTTGGAGTGTACATACTGCCCGTGCTTTTTTGTGTTTTTGCCGTATTGAATTGCAAATTTAGGGCAGTGGTGTAAACAAGAAAGACACATAACGCATTGCTCTCTAACCCACTCGGGTTTGCGGTCTTTGATTTGAATAGCGGAAACAGGGCAGTTTTTAGCACACAGTCCGCAACCCACACAGGTATCTTCAACAGAAAAATGCTTTGTTTTACGCATTAAATCATATTCAACACCGTGTCCTATCTTTGCAATCGGATAGGGCAATTTGTTTTTCATAAAATCACCGGCGGCAAAACTTTTTACTTTATTGATAATATAATCAATTTCGAGTTCGGCATTTTCATTTATACGGCGAACCTTTTCTTTGTTACTCAAATCAAATATAGGAGTCCAAGTATCAGGCATTTTCACGCTGAATTTTGCTGATAACGGCAAACCCTTAGGAGCAAGAATATCATCGACAAATCGACCTGTTTGCCCCGGAGTTGTACCGTAGGTTGCGATAAAAAATATATAGTCCGGCTTGTAGCTTAAATATAATCTTTGTAAAAATTCAGTTACGATAACAGGTAAGCCCCAAGAGTATGTAGGGCTTATTATACCAAGCACTTTGTATTTCTTATCAAATGAGAAAATTTGCTTTTTATAGCAATCTGTAACAGAAACGGCAACATCGTCTGTTTCAGCGGCAATTCTTTTGGCAACATATTCACAATTTCCTGTTGCCGAAAAATATAAAATCATAGGTCAACCTCCTTATCCAAGACCGGCAAACTTGATAAGAATCGTATGTGGCAGAACTTTTGCGAGGAAACGATAACCTTTATAAAACGCTCCGGTTGTATAGACAGCTCTGCCGTTTTTTGCAGCCTTTAATGATTTTAAAGCGGCAGTTTTTGGGTCAATTACAGGCAAGCGGCTTTGTCCTTTTGTCAGTTCCGACTTTGTCATTTCTGTAAGCATAAATCCCGGGCACATTGCACATACATTTATGCGTCTATCTTTGAGTTCCTCACGCAATCCGAGGCAAAAGGCGGACACATAGGATTTTGACGCACAGTAAACGATAAGATTGGTATTCGGAACAAATGCGGAGGTTGATGATACTTCCAGAATTGTACCGCCGTCTACGATATATGGCAAACACACCTTTGTTACCGCCGTTGCACCTTTACAATTCACATCAATCATTTTGAGCATACGCTCAAGCTCCATATCAGCAAACTGACCTCCTGCTGAAACGCCTGCATCATTTATTAAGACCTCGATTTGCGGACTGTCGGCTTTTAATTTTTCTTCAAGCATTTCAAAATTGTTCATATCAGCCATATCCATAGGTATAATTACGCAACACTTGTCAGGGTACTTTTTTGAAATTTCTTTGAGTCTTTCTTCACGGCGGGCAATCAACCATAATTCATCAACTTTCGGAAATAATTTTGTAACGGCATCAACATAGCAAACGCCAAGTCCTGATGACGCTCCTGTTATAACTGCAACACTCATAATAACGCTCCTTACATACAAGTGAAAAAAATTAGACACTTGCAAATTTATTAATTTCATACTATACTGTAATCAATAATAAAACAAGTGACAAATAAATTATGATGTTCAGGATTGGACAAATCTTGATTTTTGCAAAAGGAAAAAACTATGAAATACGATGTTACAAAGCCGTTAACAAGAGGTGCAAGGCGTACCCTTGAGGCATTCACTAAAGAGATGTTTATGCTTTTGTCAGACAAATCTTTTGAAGAAATTACTGTCGGTCAGTTATGTGAAGCGGCACAATATCCACGAGCGACATTTTATAATTACTTTGATGATAAATACGATTTACTCCATTATTGTTGGCAAACACTTGCTGAACGGGTAAAATTTAGTGATTATCATCACGCCGAGGAAAATGAAATGCTGTATCTTTATTTTGACCGCATTTTTGATTTCACAAAGCAAAACGAAAATATGATACACAAGATTCTTTTGCATAACAGCGAAGTCGGATATATGTTTTCAAGTTTCAGAAATTTTCTGAACACTCAAATGCGTTCGATATTCAAATCTTGTCCGGAAGCCATGCAAAAGGATATTCCGAACGAACTGCTTGCAGACCATTACAGCAACACATTATTTCTTGTGTGGCAGTGGGCAACAATAAAAAACGGTTGCACAAAAGAACAGGCACATAAATATCTTCGCTTGTTAGTCAACAACTTATAAATCAATGAGATAACACTTCAAAAGGCTCTGACTTAAACAGTCAAAGCCTATCTTTTATCATATCGTTATATAATTTTGTTTTACAGATTTTAGGAATTATTTTCCTATATTTTTTTCTGCTTCTCCGCTCATAATATATTCAAGCAAATCGGCAACACAGCCTTTATTGCAATGGCAAGCTTCAAATTTACAAATCTTATGTATGGAACTCGGAGCCTGACCCGCACAAGCCGGCAAGCCGACTGTTTGAAGCATATCCCAATCGTTATAGTAATCTCCGATTGCGGCAACATGACTTTTTTCTATGCCGAGTATATCGGCAAGTTTCATAATTCCGACGCCTTTATGCGTATCTTTTTGCAACATTTCAAGAGTTAGAATTGACGATGACATAAAGTTTGCGTCGGGATTTTCAAGTCTTGAGATAACCTTACGCAACTTTTCGATAGTGAACGGATTTGACCAAAATATAACTTTCATCCAACCCTCTTGAGGTACATCGTCGACATGCCTAACAAGCTCATAGTTCGCCTTGTCGGCATACATTGTGAAGTTTGAAAGGAAGCCGTTTTTTACGATATAAACATAGTCGTCAAAATAAACGCCGATGTCTACACTTTTGAAAATTTCATCAAATTCTTCACTGATATATTTAACGAAATTTCTACCCTTTTCACCGATTGTTGAGCGCCACATCATTTCCTGCTTATGATAATCGTACAAGCCGGCACCGTTGAGTACAATCGCCGGTTGATTTGCAGTAATACGGTTATAATTGCGTTCGAGGCTTGATTGAAGTCTGCCCGAAGCGAGCGTGAAATTGCCGCCGCGGTCGGTAAATTCCTTGATAGCTTTATAATTTCGTTTTGGGAGCTTACGCAATTTATTGTTAAGAGTTCCGTCTATATCGGACACAACTAACCAATTTTCAAATGTTTTCTCCATACCTTTTCTCCAATAAATCCAAAAACGATGTAAAATACTCCGGTAAATCGCTTTCAAATTCTAAATATTCGTTTGTTATAGGGTGAACAAAGCCGATATGTTTTGCGTGCAGACACTGGCCGTTTAAGCTTGTAATAACCTTTTTTGGACCGTAAACGCCGTCGCCTGCAACGGGATGACCGATATAAGCCATATGTACTCGGATTTGATGAGTGCGTCCTGTTTCAAGTATACATCTTATATGAGTAAATTCGCCGTATCTTTTGATGACCTCGTAATGCGTGGTTGCCGGCTTTGAATTTTTCACAGTGACAGCCATCTTTTTCCTATCTTTGCTGTCTCTGCCTATCGGCTGACAAACCGTTGCACTGTCGTTTTTGACATTGCCGTAAACTACAGCCTCATAAGCACGGGAAAAGCTATGCTCTTTGATTTGTTCGGCAAGACCGATATGAGCTTTATCGGTTTTTGCAACAATCAAAAGTCCCGATGTATCCTTGTCTATTCTATGCACAATCCCGGGTCTTATCACACCGTTAATGCCCGACAAACTGTCTCCGCAATGATAAAGAAGAGCGTTAACGAGCGTTCCGTCGGGATTGCCGTTTGCCGGATGAACCACCATACCCTTTGGCTTGTTAACTACAAGAAGATAATCATCCTCATAAACAATTTCTATATCTATATTTTGTGCTACCGCTTCAAGTGGCTTTGCGTCCGGAACAACAACTTCAATACCGTCCCCGGCTTTGCACTTGTAGTTTTTTGCAACTGCCTTGCCGTTTACGGTAACATTACCGTCCTCAATGATTTTCTGCACGGCAGAGCGTGTAATATCTGCAATGTTTTCCGTCAAAAATCTGTCTATTCGTATTCCGCCCGACGGGCATACAAAACTGTATTTTTCAGCCATCGGTATTCTCCTTTGGCTTTTTTGCATCCTTGAATGCATCATAAAGCAAATATCCGACAAGAACAACTGCTCCGCAAGTCACGGCACAATCGGCAATATTGAATATGGCAAAATCCATAAAAGTAGGCTCAATAAAATCAACAACATAGCCAAAACGGACTCTGTCGATAAGATTGCCTAAACCGCCCGATAAAATTACGCCAAGGCTCCAATACAGCCATAGGTTTTTGCACCTGTTTGAAAATAAATAGTAAAAAACGCCGACGCAAGCTACAACAGTTAAGGCAACAAAAATCCACCTTGCACCGCTGAACATCGAAAAAGCCATACCTGTGTTTTCGGCATATCTGAACTGCACAACACCGGGAATGAATTTTGCAATGCTTCCGTCGACAAGCTTTAATGAAGCAAAATATTTAGTTATTTGGTCAAATGCTACGATAAGAATAATCATTACCGTACAAGAAATATGCTTTTTTATATGCTTCATATATATCCTTATAATACGGGAGGGGCAAGCCCCTCCCCTACGATTTGTTTCTATATGTCTAACCTATTAAAGTTCTCTCATTGTTTCTGCACAACACTTGCAAAGTGTCGGGTGTTCTGCATCCTGACCGACTGTATCGGAGAACTTCCAGCAACGCTCGCACTTCTCGCCGTCAGCCTTTGCAACTGTTACGGAAAGTCCGGCAACATCGCCCTTAACTTCACCCTCGCCGTCGGCAACTTCAACTGCCGATGTAATGAAGATTTCAGGTAAAGCGTCAACTTCAGCCTTTAAGAATTCTGCAAGCTCACCGTCTGCATGAAGAACAACCTTTGCTTCAAGCGGCTTACCGATTACCTTTTCATTACGGGCAAGTTCAAGAGCCTTTTGAACATCGGTTCTGATTTCGTGAATTCTGTCCCACTTGGAAATGAATGCTTCATCTGCGTCAATGTAATCACCCTGCGGAATGTCGTTGAAAAGAGGGCCTTCAGGATTTCTTGAAGAATCGTGAGGCATTGCTTTCCAAATTTCGTCACAAGTGAACGCAAGAATAGGGGTAAGCACAAGGCAAAGAGCGTCAAGAACTTTATAAAGAACAGTTTGTGCGGCTCTTCTTGTTTTTGACTGAGGAGCAGAAGTATACAATCTGTTTTTAAGAACATCAAAATAGAAGTTTGACATATCAACAACACAGAAATTGTGAAGTGCATGTGCTGTTGTGTGATATTCATATTCACTGTAACCCTGATGAGCTGTTTTGAGAACTTCGTCAAGTTTCATCAAAGCGTACTTATCAAGTTCCTCCAAATCCTCATTTGCAACCATATCGGTATCCGGATTGAAATCATAAAGGTTACCGAGGCAGTATCTTGCCGTATTTCTGATTTTACGGTAGTTATCTGAAATTTGCTTCAAGATTTCAGGGCTGATACGGATATCTGCATGGTAATCGGCAGAAGCAACCCACAAGCGAAGAATATCTGCGCCGTACTTGTCGATAACCTCTTGCGGAGCAATACCGTTGCCGAGTGACTTAGACATCTTTCTGCCCTCACCGTCAACTGTCCAACCGTGAGTGATAATTTGCTTATACGGAGCACCGTTGCCGCCTGCAACCGATGTAAGAAGAGATGATTGGAACCAGCCGCGATATTGGTCTGCACCCTCAAGATAAACATCAGCCGGCCACTTGAGGTAATCTCTGTTTTTACAAACAGCAGCGTGTGAAGAACCGGAATCGAACCATACATCCATAATATCCTTTTCTTTTTCAAAGCCGTTTGCTTTACCGCAATGAGGGCATTTGAAGCCGTCCGGAAGGAAGTATTCTGCGTCGTGAGCGAACCAAGCGTCCGAACCCTCTTCACCGAAAATGTCGGAAACTTTATTCATAACGCCCTCGTCGATAATTTCCTTGCCGCAATCCTTACAATACAAAACAGGAATAGGAACGCCCCATTTTCTTTGACGGGAAATACACCAGTCAGCACGCTCTACTATCATTGACTGAAGTCTGTCTTTACCCCATTCAGGATACCATTTTACATCTTCTGCAGCTTTAACAGCAGCATCTTTAAAGTCATCAACAGAGCAGAACCATTGAGATGTTGCACGGAAAATAACCGGCTTATGGCATCTCCAGCAGTGCGGATATTGGTGCTTAATCTTTTTAAGTGCAAAAAGTGCACCGATTTTTTCAAGATGCTCTGCGATAGGTTTATTAGCTTCGTCTGTTGTAAGACCTGCAAACTGACCTGCTTCTTCAGTAAGAACGCCCTTGTCGTTTACAGGAACAACAATAGGGATTTCTTTATATTTTTGACATACGATAAAGTCATCAACACCGTGACCCGGAGCTGTGTGTACACAACCGGTACCGCTTTCAAGAGTTACATGGTCACCGACAATAACGAGAGAAGTTCTGTCGATAAACGGATGAGCTGTTTTCATATATTCAAGTTCGTCACCGCGGATAATACCGACTGTTTCGTAATCGGTAATACCTGCGTCAGCCATTGCAACAGGTGCAAGGTCGGTAGCCATAACATAATACTCGCCGTTTGCTTTGAGAAGGCTGTATTCATAGTTAGGTCCCACGCAGATAGCAACATTGGCAGGAAGCGTCCAAGTTGTTGTTGTCCAAATTACAAAATATGTTTTGTCAAGTTCGGCACCGAGAGCGGCAAGTTTACCCATATCATCTGTAACTTTAAACTTAACATAAATTGAATGGCAAGGGTCCTCGGCATATTCGATTTCTGCCTCTGCAAGAGCAGTGTTACAATCTGCACACCAATATACAGGCTTCAAGCCTTTATAAATATAGCCCTTTGACGCCATAGAAGCAAACACTTTGATTTGCTCCTGCTCAAATTCCTTTTGAAGTGTGATATACGGATGATCCCATTCACCGATAACGCCCATACGCTTAAAGCTTTCTCTCTGCAAATCAACATAACCGAGAGCGGTTTCACGGCAGATTTTACGAAGCTCCAAATCGGTAATATTTGACTCGGCGGTGATACCTGCCTTTTTACGAGCCGCAAGCTCTGTAGGAAGACCGTGAGTATCCCAACCCGGTACATAAGGTGACTTAAATCCGGTCATATTTTTATATCTTACGATAAAATCCTTAAGAGTCTTGTTAAGTGCGTGACCGATATGAATATCGCCGTTTGCATACGGAGGTCCGTCGTGAAGAACGAACAGCGGTTTGCCGTCGTTATGCTTCATAAGTTTTCCGTACTGGTCGTTTTCATACCACGCTTTAAGAAATTCCGGTTCTCTTTGAGGGAGTGAAGCCCTCATAGGAAATTCGGTTTTTGGCAAATTAAGTGTTTTGTTATAATCCATTGGTTTTTACTCCTTACAGTTTGTTATATTACTTTTTCTTTTTGAAAAAGCCCTTAAACTTTGGTTCTTCGTCCTCGTCATCCTCAGGCGGAATCAAAGATATTGTTTGTGTTTTGTCGTTATGTACATCTTCACGATTTACATTAAAATAATTCTCAAACGGAAGCTGTTCGCCGTCGTCAAAGAGTGATTCTTCATCTTCCATATCGGCGTCCTCGCTGATTTCGGGAACAGGAGTTTTGTCTATCGGAGTTATCTCATTTTGAGAAAATGCTTCAACAGCTTTCATAGGATCAAGAGGTTCTTCATCTTCGACCTCTTCCTCATCGTCGGTTGTAATAACAGGCGGTTCGCTGTTGATAATTTCGTTTACAACCTCATCAATATTGTTTTCAGGTTCTTGAACCTTTACTTCCGTTTCTTCTTGCTTCGGTTCTTCCTCAACAGGATGATTAAAAACCGGTTTTTCCACCTTTACATCCGAATCGTCAAATTCCTTGTGCGGAATTTCCGGAATATTAATTTCATTAGGAATTGCACTTGAAAATTCCTTTACTTCATCAACAAGGCTTGACACATCGCTGTGCACATCTTCTACATTTTGTTCTGCAACTTTATTGTCAGCCGATTCGGTATCAAGCTTTGACGAATTGAGTACATCAAGCTGTTCTGTGTAAAGCTTTTTGATATTTTCAACAAACGACTTGGCATCGTTTTTGATTGTGGAAATCAAAATTTCATAAGCTTCCTTTTCAGCCTTTGACTTGCTGATTAAATCGTTTGAAATTGCCTTTGCCTGGTCAAGTATATCCTGTGCGACAATTTTTGAAGAACTGATTGCCTCATTAGCTTTATTTTGAGCGGTGGTGATAATTTCGTTTGCCTCGTTGGTTTTGTTATTAATAAGATTAGCGGAATAATCTCTTGCCTTTCTTACAATAGCCTCAGCTTCGGCAGAAGCTTTGTCAGTTTTTTCCTTTGCTTCAGCTTGACTGTTTTCGGCAAGAAGTGCCGCCGCGTCTTTTGACTCTTTATTAATCTTATCCGCCATTTTTTGAGCGGTCACAAGTGTAGTCTTGATTGCGTCCTCCTCAGAACGGTACTCCTCGATTTTTGTTGCCAAAACTTCAAGTTTATGATACAGTTCTTTATTTTCACGCTGATATGCTTCAATAGTGGATGCGGCTTCTTTAAGAAGTTTTTCAACATCTTTTGTAACATATCCGGAAGCTGCGACTGCCAAATCCGCATTTTTTAAATCTTTTGCACTAATCATCACATTGTTCTCCTTTACATTGTAAACATTCCGTTATTTTCAAGCTCATCAATCAAATCGCCCATAACATCAACATTGTAAGGGGTGATAATATAGGTTGAATTTGCAACTCTTTTTATTTGACCGTTATTTGCATAAGCAACGCCGGACAGGAAATCCAAAAGTCGTCTTGCAACATCACGATTTGCACTTTCGAGATTGAGTACAACCGTTCTTCTTGCGTTAAGATTATCTGCAATCGATGCGGCTTCCTCAAAGCCCTCCGGCTTTACAAGCACAACTTGAAGCTGTGCCGTTGTGTGAATGTTAACTACCTTGTCACTTTTGGAATGTCTTGAAGGACGCTCAACGCGTTCTTCTTTTTCGTATGACGGCGGTTCAATTTCTCTTTCACGCTCTCTTTTACGAGGCGGTTTTACAAAGCTTTCGCTTTCTTGTGTGTACTCATCAAAATCGTCCTCTTCGTCAGTCATAATGTCTTTTATCTTATCAAATAATCCCATCTTTTCATCCCCTTAATAAACTAAAAATATTTTCTTGCTCCGAAAATTGCGGAACCTACTCTTACAATATTTGAACCCTCGAGTATAGCCGCCTCATAATCGGCACTCATACCCATAGAGAGAATTTGCATTTCAACGCCGCTTATATTCTTTTGCTGAAGTTCAATAAATTTATTATGCATTTTTGCAAAATATTTTCTTGCTTCTGTCTGTTCACAAATCGGCGGAATGGTCATAAGACCCTTTACTTCAATATTATCAAGTTCGCTTATTTGGTAAAGCAAATCTTCAAGTTCTTCAATATTGCAACCACTTTTTGATTCTTCCATACCGATATTAACCTCAACAAGAACATTAGCGGTGTCTTCAGCTTTTTTGAATTCCTTGCTGATTTCTTTTGCAAGCTTGATTGAATCAACTGACTCTATCATATCTACCCTGCCGGCGATATACTTAACTTTATTGGTTTGAAGGTGACCTATAATATGCTTTTCAACACCGTCAAGGTGCAAAGTCTCAAGCTTTGAACAATATTCCTGAACACGGTTTTCGCCAATCAAATCCGCACCCAAGTCAAGCACCGGATTAATATATTCCGGCTCAACTGTTTTTGTAACGCACATAAGTCTGACATCGTTTTCACTTCTGCCCGATTTTACGGCAGTTTCCATAACATCTTCTTTAATTCGTTTATAGTTTTCTATGCACGATTTCACACGCTCTTCATCAAGTATAAACTTTTCCATCTTTTAAGTCCTTTCCTTGAGTAATTATTTTATCATAAAGATGAATCGAATCTGTGTTTGATTCATCATATTCTGCAAGAACATAATCATCATCGCTGTAAATGACATTAACTTCTCGGAACTTAACCTGGCTTGCAATAAGAACATACACACCCTTTTTTCCGTCAACGACATGAAGTGCTTCAGTCGGAATTTTTATTCCCTCGTAAACATTTCGTCTGATTTCGATTTCAGCCTTGCGAAGTTTTGCAATATCAGCGTCCATCTCGTTAAGCTTTAAAATAAGCAGTGTTTCTTTTTGACCGAGTGAAGTATCTGCTCCGCTTACAATTTCAGCCTTAAATTCCTTGCTTGAATCGTCCTTTAAAACTATGGTTACATAATCTCCGTTTTCAAGATCTTTAAGCGTGTCGGTACTAACAAGAGTTTGAACATACCAACTGTAGCTTGTTACAAGCTTGCCTATATTATTGCTGACATCTTGCGTTTTATCCACCGCTTCGAGTGCCGACTTGAATTCTTTAATCGATGTTTCCTCGGCATTGTCATAATCAATAATATTTTCATATCCGTCGGTGTAGCTGCTAAACACACCGGACTGGTCTGTTTTTATATATTTATCCGGCTTTGAAAACGAGCTGTAAGAACTGCGTTTATCACGCAAATTTTCGATAATCGAGAGCAAATCGACATCTTCACCTATAATAAGCTGGCGACGAACAAGAACGGAATCAAGTTCCTGAGCCGTATCGCCTATTTGGTTTTTGCCTGCCGAATCGGCATAGTTAATTACCTTTTGTTCAATGTCTTCATTAATGGTTTCAAGGTTTGCCGACTGACCGACAGTTTGTGCCTCAAGCGTTTGATAATACTTTATTTGGCTTGTGTATTCGGAATATTTTGAATAATTTGCGGCTGCCTTTGATGATGAAAAACACATTGCAACATCGCCGCCTACATTGATTTTGTCGCCGTCATCAAAGCACGGAACGGTAACTCCCGATGAAGATTGCTCAACTACAACTTCATCACGGATAAAAAGTGCCTCACTGCTTACCTTGTCGTACACAGTTGAAACCGTGGCAGTTTGGGTTTTGAGCTCGATATGCGTAACACTGTAAAATTGAATAACCACAAACAAAACTATTAAAGCGATAACCGAAACGATAAGCCAATTGCTTTTGTTTGCAACAAAACTTTGTTTTTTCATACCGAACTCCTTTCTTCTAATCTATTAAATGTTTTTCAGCAAGGTCAACAGCTTTTTCTGTAAGTTCATCCCTGCTCATTTCATCGGCATAAAGCCATTTGATTTTTTCATTTCGCCTAAACCAAGTGAGTTGTCTTTTGGCATAGCGGCGAGTTTCTCTTTTTAAATTTTCTGTGGCATCCTCAAGTGTAACATTGCCGTCAATGTACGGCTGAAGTTCCTTGTGACCGATTGCCTGACGGGCGGTCAAGCCCTGCCTGCCAAGCATTTGCCTTGCTTCTTTTTCAAGTCCCGCCTCAAGCATCAAATCAACTCTTTTGTTAATTCTGTCATATAATTTTTGCCTGTCGGCGTATCCAATGCCGATATAAAGTGCGTCATACGGACTGTCAACGAGCGTTGAATTTTCATTTTGCTCGGTTTTTGATGTGCCCGACATAGAAAGTTCAAGTGCTCTGATAACCCTTTTGCGATTGTTTGGGTGAATGTCAGCCGCCGCTTCGGGGTCTGATTTTTTAAGCATTTCAAACAGTTCCTCATTGCTTTTTTGAGCAAGCTCGGTTCTGATTTTTTCATTTGAGCCGACATCGGAAAATGTTATGTTTTTAACCAAACTGTCAACAAAAAGACCCGTACCGCCCGCAACAATCGGAACTCTGCCTCTTGAAACAATATCGTCAATTGTATTTTTTGCAAGCTCAACAAAATCGGCAACCGAAAAGGTTTCGTCCAATTCAAGGAATTCAACAAGATGATGCGGTACGCCGTCCTGTTCCTCTTTTGTGGCAACCGCTGTTGCAATCGGCATATTTTTGTACACCTGCATTGAATCGGCAGAAATTATTTCACCGTTTACAGCCTTTGCAAGCTTAACAGCCAAATCGGTTTTACCCGATGCGGTTGCACCGACAACGCAAATAATTTTTATTTTATCCATCACTGTATCCTGCCAAATTGCTTTTCTATATCATATTTTGAAATTTTAATCATAACAGGTCTGCCGTGAGGGCAATATCTAATATTCGGATTTGCAAGAAGTTTTTTGACAAACAATTCCATTTCGTAAGGCGATGTTTTATCTCCTGCCTTAACTGCCGCCCTGCACGAAGTGGAATGAAATATCCAATCCATCTGCTCGGGAGTAATATCCGTTTTGCCGTCAAGCAACTTAGCCGCAGTTTCTTCAATCAAACCGTTAACATCTTCTCCGTCCAAAATCGACGGACATTCACGCACCAAAACGGTTGAATTGCCAAAGTCCTCAATCAAAAATCCGCATTTTGAATACAAATCAAGATTTGAAAGAACGGCATTGTATTCTTCTCTTGAAAGTCGCACTGCCACGGGTGACAGCAAGACCTGTGAAGCGATTTGTGTTGAAGCCTTGAGTGCTTCAAAATTCATTCTTTCATGTGCGGCGTGCTTATCTATCATATAGCAAGCACCGTCCATTTCAATAAGAATATATGTTTTAAAGATTTCACCGACAAGTCTGAAGTCGGGTACATCTGCGGTTTGTATTTTATCCGTTTTCGGCGATTGCTCAATCTGCTCAATTTCGGATTTAAGGGCTTCCGATTTTTCCTGCTGTTTTGTTTGAGCTGGCATTGTAAACTTGTTTAAATCAAGCTTTACCGTTGTGGTTGATTCTTCCACATAGTTTTGCTCTTCCTCTGTTTTCGGTGATTTTTCACGCAAAACATCGGGAGAAGCGACTGTCCAAAAATCCTCCGGATTACTTGCCTGCTTAAATTGCATTTGAGTAGGTTCGTTTTCCTTTGACTTAAAGAAATCAATTTTGCCGTTTACAGTTGTTTGCATCGGCTTCGGTGCTGAAAAATGTGCCTGTTTCGGAGTATCAAGCATTTCGATAGCGTTTTTAACTCCGTAATAGACAAGCTCAAACACCGGTTTTTCATTAGCAAACCGCACCTCTATTTTTGCCGGATGAACATTGACATCAACGAATGAAGCGTTACACTCAATATTGAGCACACAGCCCGGAAATTTGCCGACCATAATCGAATTACGATAAGCCTGTTCAAGTGCCGCCATAGCGGTTTGCGATTTTACCAAGCGGGAATTAATAAAGAAAAACTGCATTCCCCTGCTTTTGCGTGACATAGACGGCTTTGTAACAAAACCGCTCACGCGCATATTGTTAATTTCGTAATCGACAGGAATAAGCGAATTAGCAAATTCCTTGCCGAACACGGAATATATTGTACTTTTTAAATCTCCGTTACCCGAAGTAACAAGCGTTTGTTTGCCGTCACGGATAAATCTAAATGATATTTCAGGATGACTGACGGCAATTCGTTCAACCACACCGGCAACCGCATTTGCCTCGGTAACATCCTTTTTAAGAAATTTCATTCTTGCCGGAGTGTTAAAGAAAATATCGGCAACCACAATTGTTGAACCCACAGGACAGCCTGCATCCGAAAAATCAAGTTCCTGACCGCCGGCAATTTCATATCTTGTGCCGATTTCTTCATCAGCTGTACGGGTAAGAAGTTGAACCTTGGCAACGGCTGAAATGGAAGCCATTGCTTCGCCTCTGAAACCGAGCGTGCCGATTTTGTCCAAATCGTCGCTGACTTTAATTTTTGATGTTGCGTGAGAGATGAAAACCTTTTTCACCTCACTTTTGGCAATACCGCAACCGTCGTCGGTAATGCGGATATAAGTTGTGCCGCCGTTTCTGATTTCAACGGTAATGTTTTTTGCTCCGGCATCAACGGAGTTTTCAATCATTTCTTTAACTACCGAGGACGGACGCTCAACAACCTCGCCTGCTGCAATAAGTTGATATACTTCTTTTGGCAATATGTTAATTTGAGGCATTTCGTCACATCCTTTCGGTAATAATATTTGTTAACCTATAATTTCCTCTGCTTTTTTCTTGAGGTCATACAGAGTTTGCATTGCTTCTATCGGAGTAAGCGTGTTGACATCGGTTGCTTTGAGAAGCTCAAGAATTTCATCGGTTGACTTTGCTTTAAAGTTGAACTGAATTTCGTCATCGGTCGGCTCCTCCTCAACAGCTTCATCGGCTTTAAAATCAATTTCGATTTTGTTCGCTTCAAGCTCCTTTAAAATAGCCTTTGCACGCTTTGTAACGGCAGACGGAACTCCTGCAAGTTTTGCGACTTCGATACCGAAGCTTTGGTCTGCACCACCGTGAACAATTCTGCGAAGAAATGTAATATCGTCTCCGCGTTTTTTAACGGCTATAGAATAGTTGTTTACGCCTTTAAGCATACCCTCCATAGCGGTAAGTTCGTGATAATGGGTTGCAAAAAGTGTTTTTGCACCAATTTTTTTAACCACATATTCAAGCACGGCTCTCGCTATGCTCATACCGTCAAATGTTGATGTGCCTCTGCCGATTTCGTCAAGAATGATAAGCGACTTATCGGTTGCGTTTTTGAGGATTGTTGACACCTCATTCATCTCAACCATAAAAGTTGACTGACCGGTAGCCAAATCGTCCGACGCACCGACTCTTGTAAATATTGCGTCACATACTGACACCTTTGCACTCCTTGCCGGAACAAAAGAGCCAATCTGTGCCATAAGAACGATAAGTGCGGTTTGTCGCATATATGTTGATTTACCCGCCATATTCGGACCGGTAATTATTGAGCATTTGTTGTCACCGCAGTCAAGCAATGTATCGTTCGGCACAAACGGTGAATCGGTGAGAAGTGCCTCAACAACCGGATGTCTGCCGTCCTTAATTTCAAGCGTGCCGTCGGTCGTTATCTGCGGACAGCAATAATTATTTTTAAACGCTATCTCAGCAAGTGAAGCAACCGTATCGAGAGTTGCAAGAGCTTTTGCGGTTTTTTGAATTCTCTCAACCTCGCCTGCAACAGTTGTTCTGACAGCACAAAATGTTTCATATTCAAGAGCTGTGCATCTGTCCTTGGCACCAAGCACTTTTCCCTCAAGGTCTTTAAGTTCCTGAGTGATGTATCTTTCACAATTTGTAAGAGTTTGCTTTCTTATGTAGGTATCGGGAACAAGATTTTTATACGAATTTGTAACTTCGATAAAGTAACCGAAAACCTTATTGTAGGCAACTTTAAGCTTTGGAATACCCGTTGCTTCCTTTTCCCTGTTTTCAATCTCGGTAAGAACCGAAGCACCGCCCTGCATAATTTCGTGAAGTTCGTCGATTTCGGCATTATAGCCGTCTCTTATCATTCCGCCCTCACGCATAGAAAACGGCGGCTCGTCCACAATTGACGAATTGATAAGTTCGAACACATCCTGCAAAGTGTCAATGCTGTTATAGATTGATTTAAGCATTGCCGAATTTGCGTCTTGCAAGGTTTCTTTAAGTGCCGGAAGTTTTTCAATAGTGGCACAAAGAGAACGAAGTTCCTTCGCATTTGCCGTGCCGTAAGCAATACGGCTCATAAGCCGTTCAATATCGTTAACGCCCGTAAGAAGTTCTTTAACCTCATCACGAAGCATCGGTTTGTCAACAAGTTCGCCTACCGCATTTTGCCTTTTGCTGATTTGCGAAACGCTGATAAGCGGTCTTTCGAGCCAAGAGCGTAGCATTCTTTTGCCCATTGCTGTTTTGGTGTTATCAATGACCCATAAAAGCGAATGTCTTTTGTCGCCCGTCATCATTGAGCTTGTAAGCTCAAGATTTCGCCTTGCACTGATATCAAGGTTCATAAACTCGGTTTCTTCATAAAAATCAATTTCCGACGGAGTTTCAAGTTCTTCGGTTTTTCTGTTTTCGCAAAGATATTGAATAACCGCTCCGAGAGCCGAAACGGCAGCCTTGCTTTTGCCGAGTCCCAGTGAATCGATTTTGTCTTGATTCATCGTTTGCAAGATAAGATTTGTTGCGTTGCCGAAATCAAAACTGCTGTCCTCTAAAACCTGAAATTCAATGTCAAGCCTTGATTTAACAAACTTTGCAACATCGTCAAATCCGTTTGCAAGAGAATTAACCAAAATTTCCTTCGGTGCATATGTTGAAAGCTGATTGATGATTTTTTCCTGCTCGTTTTCCTTGCCGATTGAAGTAATGTGAAATTCACCCGTTGAAACATCAACAAAGCAAACGCCGGTTTCGTTTTCAGCTTTACAGAGTGCACAAAGATAATTATTTACGCCGTCTTCAAGTATGTTATTTTCAATAACCGTGCCCGGAGTGATGACTCTTACGACATCTCTTTTGACAAGACCCTTTGCCTTTGCCGGGTCCTCGGTTTGCTCACAGATAGCAACCTTATAACCGTAAGACACAAGTTTTGCGATATAGCTGTCGGACGAATGAAAAGGTACGCCGCACATCGGTGCACGCTCGCCCTGACCGCAATCCTTACCTGTAAGAACAAGGTCGAGAATCTTTGAAGCAATTTTTGCATCGTCAAAAAACATCTCGTAAAAATCACCGAGACGGAAGAACAAAATAACGCCCGGATAATCTTTTTTTATTTGAAAGTATTGAGCCATCATAGGAGAAAGCTTAGGTTCCTTTGCCATTTTGTTCACCGTCCTTACGCAATTTTTGAATCAGTAGTTATCGGAATAAATCCTAATTAGTGACAACCGCCGCATGTGCAGCAATCGTGTGTGCAATCGCTTGCAGGAATTTCGCATGTTGCAGGGTCTTGTCCGTCAAAGAACAATCCAATCATTTGGCTGATGTACTGAGCCATCTGCTCCATTTGAGCGGCAGCTTCAGAATATTTTTTCATATTCTCGCCGTCCATAACCTTTGTGTAAAGTTCCTGATACTCGTTTTGGAGTTCTGAAATTCTGTCTTGTGAAGTTTCTTCGCCTTTTTCAGCCTCTTGCTGATATTTAAGAGTAATGAGCTGCATTTCCTGCATTTGCTGCTGAAGTGCTTCGTCTGCATCATTTACCTTTGCGGCAGCCTGAAGTGCTTCAAATCTCGGGTCAGCCTGAATTTCCTTACCAAGCTCTCTAAGTGCTGATTCTAAACTCATATGTCATTCCTTTCTAATTCACCCAACATAACATAGGTGAGTGGCTCTGTAACTTTTATTTTTTGGAAGGTTCCGATGAGCCTGTCGTCCCCCACAAATTCTATAATCAAATTGCCGTCTGTTCTTGCGGCAAGATAATTATCACCTTGTTTGCCTTTTCCATAAACAAAACACTTAAATGTTTTACCCTTGTGAAGTGCCATTTGCTCGCCGGATATTTTTTCCTGAAGTGCAAGAAGTTCCCTCATCCATTTTGACTTTTCTTCATAAGGAATAGGGTCGTCCATCTCGGCGGCAGGTGTACCTTTACGAGGTGAATAAATAAAAGTGAAAAGGCTTGTTGCTTTTATTTCTTCAACGAGTGACTTCGTGTCGCAAAACTCCTCATAGGTTTCGCCCGGAAAGCCCACTATAATATCGCTTGTAATTGAAAGCTCGTCGCCCATAAGTTCTTTTGCGTAATTAATGAGCGAAAGATATTTTTCTCTTGTATAAGAGCGATTCATAGCTTTAAGCACTCTGTCGTTACCGCTTTGAAACGGCAGATGAAGATGAGTTGCCACCTTGTCGCATTCTGCCATGGTTTCAATAAGTTCCTTGGTGCAATCCTTTGGGTGAGAAGTCATAAAACGAATTCTGAAATCACCGTCAAGTTCGTTAAGTGTGCGAAGCAGTTGCGAGAATGTAACTTTCGGTTCCAAATCCTTACCGTAGGAATTTACATTTTGACCGAGTAAAGTAATTTCTTTATATCCCTCGTCAACAAGAACTTTAAACTCTTTTACGACATTTTCTGCTTCTCTGCTGCGTTCTCTGCCGCGAACATAAGGCACAATACAGTACGAACAAAAATTATTGCAACCGTACATAATCGGAATCCACGCTTTTTTGTCATTATCACGCTTAACGGGAACTCCCTCGGCAATAACGCCGTCAACATCGGGAAGTTCAAACACTCTTTTTCTTCTTGTAAGAGCGGTGTGAATGAGCTCCGGAACTTTATACACAACATGTGTACCGAACACCAAATCAACAAACGGAAACGATTTTTTGATTTTATCGGCTATGTGCTGTTGCTGCATCATACAACCGCAAAGTGCGATGATAACATCGGGGTTTTCAAGCTTATATTTTTTCAGTGCTCCGACATTGCCGAACACTCTGTCCTCGGCATGCTCTCTTACAGCACAAGTATTAAAAATAATAAGCTTTGCCTGCGTGCGTTCTTCCGTAAAACCGTAGCCCATAGTTTCAAGCATACCTTTGATGTGTTCGCTGTCGGCAACATTTTGTTGGCAACCGTAGGTAACTACGCATGCAAGAGGTTTTGTTGAATAACGCTTTGATGTAAGCTCGTTCACCTTGTGAGCAAAGTGCTTTTGCGTTTCTAACTCTTCCTCGGATATTTTTTTGATTTTTGCAGGCATAGTCGCACCTCCAGACAATTTTTAAAAGCACGGATAAACATAATAATCCATACTATTTGTTATTATAACAAATGGCAGTGTCTTATTCAATAATAAATTTATAAATTAATATAAAAATAATATATAAATAAAGAGCAATTTTTTTAGATATGTTGTACATTGATTTTTAAAGCTGGCAATGATAAAATTAACAAGACTGAAAATAAAGCAAAAGGTGAAAAATATGTTAAAAAAAAGAGGGGCAGGCGTACTGCTTCACATAAGTTCAATGCCGTCACCGTACGGTGTGGGCGTTTTGGACGAAAACGCAAAGCATTTTATAGACAAAATTGCCGATATGGGATTTACCTATTGGCAGGTATTGCCGTTTAATCCGACCGACAGTGCTAATTCTCCGTACTGTTCACCGTCCGCTTTTGCGGCAAACTATATTTACATAAATCCGCAAGGACTAAAGGAAATGGGGCTTATATCGGACGGCGATGTTGAGCAAAACATATATGACGGCACGCCGTACACCGCCGCTTATGAATTTGCCCTTGAAAAGCGTCTTGCAACGCTCAAAAAAGCATTTTTGAATGTCGGTGAAAATCTTGCATCAGACATCAAACAGTTTGAAATCGAAAATCCGTGGCTCACCGATTATGCCGTATTTATGGCGGTTAAAGAGCAGGAAAACTTCAAACCGTGGTGGGAATGGTCGACTGAACACGCACATTATTTTGAATGCATAAAGAACATTTACGACTACGAAGAAAGTGCCGCATTTTGGAAATTTGTGCAGTACATTTTCTATAAACAGTGGGGTGAAATAAAAAAATACGCCAACAAAAAAGGTGTTGCCGTTATTGGTGATATGCCTATTTATGTGGCGATGGACAGCGTTGATGTTTGGTCAAATCTGCCTATGTTTTTGATAGACGAAAAAACGCTCAAAGTAGAAAAAGTTGCGGGAGTACCGCCTGATTATTTCAGCGAAGACGGTCAACTTTGGGGCAATCCGATATACGATTGGAAAGCTATGAAGAAGGATGGCTACAGCTGGTGGCTGTCACGACTTGAGCACAATCTTAAAATCTACGATACCGTAAGGATTGACCATTTCAGAGCGTTCGCATCATATTGGGAAATACCGGCAGACAGTAAAACCGCCAAAGTCGGTGAATGGATTGACGGGCCAAAAATGGACTTCTTTGACAAGGTGTTTGAAAAATTCGGCAAGGGTGCACCTATCATTGCAGAAGACCTCGGCGTGTTCGGCAACGATGTTGTAAAACTCCTCAAGGACACTGATTTTCCGGGTATGAAAGTGGTGCAATTCGGATTTGACCCTAATTCCGATTCCTCACATTTACCGCACAACGCAGGTCAAAACAGCATTAATTATGTCGGAACTCACGACAATAACACAATCCTCGGTTGGTTGTGGGAAGCAAGTGAAGATGAACGCCGATTTGCTCTTGAATACTGTCATTTTAGGGGCGATAATTGGGGTGAGGGCGGGTATTACAGTGCCTCCTGCCGTGCAATTATCGAAGCGGTATGGCAAAGTGCATCGAATGTTACAATTATAGCACTTCAGGATATGTGCGGATTTGGTTCGGACGCAAGAATGAACATTCCCGGCGTTCCCGAAAAGAACTGGAGATTTCGCACAACACGAGATACAATTGACAGCATAGATGCCGATTATTTCAGGCACATCAATTCGCTTTATCGCAGAATGTATCCTGTATTTGACGAAGAAAATTAAATTTCAAACATAGCAAAAACGGAACTGTTATATTTATTAACAGCTCCGTTTTTACTTTATTAATCCTTAATTACGCAAAGCTTAACAGCCTTTGGTTCAACCTTAAATTCAAGTTCGGAATAATGGAAGTTTTCACCGTCGCAGTTACCCATAAGAGGTGAACCGTCCTCCATAAACACCTTGCCCGATTTTATGTAATAATTTGTGCAAACATCGCAAGATTGACCGTTAATCTCACCTTTTGAATACTTTGGCACCAAGCCTATCGCCTTTGAAAGAGGAATTCCGTCGATAAGACAAACATCAAGAAGTCCGTCGTCAAGCTTTGAATCGGGTGCCGGACAAAAACTTCCGCCGTACCAGCTTGCGTTACAAATCGCCATAAGTGCATAATCCTTATTGCTTTGCTCAACCGTGAACTCAGCACCGGTTTCCCTGTCTACACAATTAAGCTTGTAGGAAACGGTATAGTGAATAGGTTTTGCAAGAACCGGAGCTACTGCGATTTTGTAAGCGTTATGTCCCAAAAACGGTGCTTTAGCCGCAATTTTTCTGCCGTAAGTTTCAACAAGAGTGTCAAGACCGAACGACATAACATTAACGCCTTTTTCACCGTTATAGTCTATAATATCAATAGGCTTAATATCATATTTGATTTTACCGCTGTAAAGTCCGAAAGACTTAATTACATTTTCAACATTAATCTTTTTAGTATCGTATATTTTCTTTGCAAAATCGTTGCCCATACCGAGCGGAAGCACCATCATAGGAGTATCCGTGCCGGCAAGGCCGTTAACGACCTCGTGAACCGTTCCGTCGCCGCCGCACGATACAACAACGCAATCCTTGCCGTACTTTTCCGCATAATCGGCACTGATGCTTTTTGCGTCACCGGCTTTATGTGTTTCTTCAATTATCAACTCATCGTCTATTTGGCGAAATGCCGATTTAATTCTGTAAAAAAGCTTTTCTTTATTATCGTTACCTGCAATAGGATTAACTATAAAAACATACTTCATATAATTTACT